>JAJJPO010000152.1:0-13826 GCA_032907585.1 Sphingomonas sp.
GACGCTCGGTTTGTCGCTAGTCCTTGGGTCGGACTTGATCCACCACGGGTGATAGCGGGTGCGCTTGTTGGTCGCCGGGCCGATGGGGCTTGTCGGCATGTATCTTCGTTCGAAAATGGAGGACACGCCGATCTTCCTGGAAATCGAGAAGGAGGGGCAGCAGGAGAAAAGCGCCTCGGGAGAGTTCCGGGATCTACTGCGCGGCTATTGGCGACCCTTGCTGGTGATGGGGGGAATGGTGATTGCCCTCAATGTCGTCAATTACACGCTGCTCAGCTACATGCCGACCTATCTCCAGCGGCGGCTCGGGCTGTCGACCCAGATGGCGCTGATGGTGCCGATCATCGGCATGCTGTTCATGATGCTGTTCCTGCCGTTCGCGGGCCGGCTATCGGATCGCGTCGGCCGAAAGCCCCTTTGGTGGTTCTCGCTCATCGGCCTGTTTCTCGCAGCAATCCCGCTCTTCAACCTGATGGACAGCAGCCTCGCCGGGGCGATTCTCGGCTTTGCGCTCCTCGGCCTCCTCTTCGTTCCCCAGCTTGCGACGATTTCGGCGACATTTCCGGCGATGTTCCCGACGCATGTCCGCTTCGCCGGTTTCGCCATCGCCTATAATGTGTCGACGTCGATTTTCGGTGGAACCGCACCTGCTGTGAACAGCTGGCTGATTGGCATCACCGGCGACACCGCCGTCCCGGCATATTATATGATGGCTGCATGTGTCGTGGGCGCAATCTCCCTCCTTTTCCTTGTTGAAACGGCCGGCCAGTCGCTCCGCGGTACGCATGTTCCAGGCCGGGGCGGAGGCGGGCGTGGTTCCGGCGGCTGAGCGGGAGTCCTCGTCCCGTACAAATCGCCATCGAGGCTGACATCCACCGTCGGCAACCCTGGCACTTGGCCTTTACTGAACCAGCTGGCGTGTGTGCGGCCAGGGACAATGTCCGGAAATCCACCCGGCATCTCTCCAATCCGGAGAAAATATTAGGGAGGGGTTTGCCGTTAGGGATTTACCCCTTCCGGCCAGGAACAACTGCAGCGAAAGTCAAAATGCAATTAAAGGATCCGCTGCCTGACGAAGCTCCAGCCACCAGGCGTCGGCGATATCGCAGGCTTGAAATCCAGTGCAGGGCGAGGATCCGGATCGGCAACCGACATTATGCCGGCTACCTCGACAATATTTCACAAGGCGGGGCGCGGCTGAGGACGTTCAGCGAGATTCGCGACCTCGGGACCGTTTACCTCAGGGTTCCGGACCTGCCACCGCTGCGCTGCGAGCTTCGCTGGACCGACAGCAGGACCGCAGGCGTGTCCTTCGCCGTTCTGCTCAGCGAAATGGAACTGCTGCGCTGGGCCAAGACCCGATCCTCCTTCCGCCACAACGGCCGAATGTTCGCCTGCGAGATATCCGATAGCATGATCCCGGCCGACGAGGCCGTTGCACGAGACGCGCGTCTCGCGGCGGCGCCCTAGAAGGGAAAATAGGCCTGGATGGCGATGATGGCAGCGATCCAGGTGATGAAGTTGAGAGGGATCCCGATCTTCACGAAGTCGAGGTAATTATAGCCGCCCATCTGGTAGACGAGCACATTGGTTTGATAACCGAACGGCGTTGCAAAGGCGGCGCTGGCAGCAATCATGATCGCCACCAGAAATGGCCGCGGGCTTACCGCGAAGGATTCCGCGATTGACACGGCCACCGGCGTGAAAAGCACGGCGACGGTTGCATTGGATAGCAGTTCCGTTGCGAACAGCGTGACCCCGTAAAGGATTATGAGCGCAAGAAGCGGGCTCATCCCGTCCATGCTTCCGAGCAGGAGCGTCGTCGCCGAATTGGCTAGCCCGGTCTCGTCGAGGGCGATGCCGAGTACCACCATGCCGGCGATCAGCATCAGCACCTCCGGCCTAAGCCCCGAATAAGCCTCGTCGATGGTAATTACCCTCATCAGGATCAGGAGCACCGCGCCGGCGAAAGCGCATGCTGCGATCGGCGCCACGTTGAGCGTCGCTAAGACGACGACGGCGACGAATACGGTGGCGGAAAGGATCGCCGGGACCGGCTTGAGCTCGACCTCCTTGGCGAAGGACCTTGCACTGCCGATGAGACCACCGGCGAGACCGGGCTCCCGGAAGCCGCCATTTTCCGGGGCGGCGCTTTCCGTTGCGTCGGCTTCCTGCGGCCCGACCCGGGCCAGCCGGCCGCTGAACAGGAGGAGATAGGCGCCGCCGGCAAGGGCGACGATCAGGCCGACGGGCGTGATCTCGAAAATGCCGAACCGGGGCTGACCGGCGACCGACGCCATGTCGTTTACCAGCAGGTTGGTCGAGGTTCCGATAAGGGTGCAGCAGCCGCCGAGCACCGCCGCATAGGAAAGCGGGATGAGGTAGGTCTTGGGCGATTTTCCAAGCGAGAGCGCCGTATCGCGAACGACCGGCGCGCTGAGGACTACGACCGGCGTATTGTTGAGAAATGCCGATGCCGCTCCTGCAATCGTTATCAACACCCAAAGCCCGGCGGTCCCGATCCGCCGGCAGAGCTGGACGGCACGCCTGATCCCCTCGTCCAGCAACCCCGCCCGCTCCATCGCGAAGGCGATGACGAACAGGGAGGCAAGGGCGACGATCGCGGGACTTGCAAATGCTCCCTGGACCTCGATCGGCCTGACGACACCCGTCATCAGGAGAACCGCGGCCCCGCTGAGCGCGACCACGTCGGCCCTCAGCTTGTCCCAGATCAGCGCTGCGACGACGGCTGCAAGGACCAGGAGGGTGATGAGTTGGCTCGTCGCCATCCGCTCCTTTGACCGGCTTGCGCAGCGCCATGCAACCCCGACTCTTTCATGCCAGTCTTTTGCAGCCCATCTTTTCTGGCCATGAGCCGACGCTGTGCTATCGTCGCGGCCATGCACAACTGGCCGACACCGACCTGGCCGCGTTCGACGGACCTGCACCTGTTGGCCGTGGTCGCCATCGCTGCAGTCCTGCCGGCATGCCAGCTGCAGGAGCCGCAGGTCCAGAACGAGGCGAACGAGGCGACAGACAAGAAGCCATTGCCAAAGCTCCCGATCGTCGAGCCTCCGTTCGATCGCGCCCGGCTACTGCGTGCAGTAGCGCGGGCCGCAAGCGACCATTCGATCGGCGCCAATGATCTTGCCTCCCAACGAAAGCTTGACGGTAAACAGTTCGAAGTCCGCTTGAGATTCGGCTGCGAGGGCCAGGGGCCCGGCCGCGGCGATCATGGCTGGAGCATCGATCCCGACGGGCGAACCTTGCGGCTTCGAGCGGTGCCCTCGCTTTCGCTGGGCGACGAAGGCGTCGCGAGCCTTGCGGATGAGAGGATCGAGGCGGTCGAAGGCTTCTGGTTGCCGCGCCCCTGGCTCCTGACAGCCGCCTGCCCTGCAAAGGCGGCAGGTCCAGCCGAGCTTGAAGCCAAAAGCCAGCCCGCCGAAAGCCAAGGCGATGGGAAGGCGAGCAAGGAGAAAGCGCTGCAGGCGGAAGCAATGCCGGCTGTCCAGCGGGTCGGGATTGCCCGCTATTTCACCCGGGAGGACTCGCGCACGGGCCGGCGCATCGACCGCCCATTCGAGGCTGTCGTGCAGCTTGAAGACGGGGAGCAGGCGGGAAGGTCGGGATTCGACCTCGTTCTCGGGGGAAGACTGCGCGCTGGACCAGCTGGCCGTGTCATCCGGTGCACTGGAAGCGGCCAGGATCGGCCCCCTGACTGTATCGTCTCCGCGGACATCGACCGGGTGTGGATCGAGCGTCCCGGCGACAAGCGCGTGCTGGCCGAGTGGACCAACTGACAAGCCAACAGGACTAGACAGCCAGCCACAGGGCGACGATCAGCAAGAGAGCCGAGCCTGCAATCACGCCTGCAAACAGCTTTAGGTTCATTGGCCTTGCCGAAATCACGACGTGCGCGCTCAGGCGCTCCATGACGGCTGCGGCGCGCCGCTCGGCAAGGATGATCACGACGATCGCGAGCAGCAGGAAGCCCGTCGCGATGGCCCGTGGAAGCCAGAAGGGCTGAAGATCCGAGAACAGCGCGTGGAAGCCCACCGCGATCGCCACGGCGGCGAGCGATGTCCGCATCCAGCCGGCAAAGGTCCGCTCATTGGCGAGGAGCGTCCGGTCTTCCGCAAGATCCGTCCTGGTAGCAGCCAACCCGTCATGCTGGTCCATGGCAATCCAACGCTTTGCGCCGTGCCGCGTGCCGGCCGGCTCTCGCTCAGTCTATCTGGTTTTTACTGACCAGCTGCTGCAGCTCCGCGACGGTGATGCCCAGAACGGCACCATTGGGGCCCGGTGCGATCGAGCTTCGCGGCAGGCGAATTTCATCGCCGGACTGCAGCTCCACCGTCACGAATTTTTCGCCAATGGCCTCGATCCGGCCGGCGAGCGCGCCATTGCGCCCATGGACTTCCGCCCCGGGAAGAAATGCCTTCGCCAGCATCGCGTCAGTCGCCTGGTTGAGGGCCTCGCGGCTCATTCCGAACACGAGCTTCCCCTTGTGGGGGGTGAAGGAGCTGACCGGAAGGCGAACCTCGTGGCGGTCGGTCTTCAGAATGACTTCGTTGCCGCGGACCGACTTTATGATCCCGACGGCCTTTCCGGAGGTGTCGACGACCTGCTTGCCGGGGACGAAGGCAGCAGGCGCCGCAGTGGCCTGCACCGAGCCGGTTGCCGGCGTTGCAGCCGTTATCGCCCCGGCAATCGCTCCAATGAGAATGTGCTTCATCTTTTACCCTCCCGTCTTGTGGGGTCCACTCCAGGACCCCGTTCGCAAGCGGCCCGGCCATTGGTCGAAACGGAAAACTGGGCAACCGGGCCCGTTTAAAATCCCCTAGCCCAAAAGGAATGACCGTTCGCTGAACTGGCTGTTGCCGTCGACCTTTCGGCCCAATCAGGTCCTTCCGAGCGCATCCTTCCAGCCGTTGATCCTCGCCGTCCGCACGGCTTTTTCCATCGCCGGCGCGAAGCGCGTGACTTCGCCGCCCATGGCCCGAGCGGCCTCGTCGAGGCTGGAATAAATTCCAGCACCGACCGCCGCCAGCATGGCTGCTCCAAGCGCGGTGGTCTCCACCATCGCCGGTCGTTCGACGTCGAGATCGAGAATATCGGCGAGATCCTGCGCCAGCCAGTTATTTGCGACCATCCCGCCGTCGATCCGCAGGCGCTCGCATTTTACCCCGTCGGCCTCGAACGCGGCCATCAGGCCATGGACCTGGTGGGCTTGCGCTTCGAGCGCCGCGCGGACGAGATGGGCCCGGGTGGTCGCAAAGCTGATGCCGCAGATCAGCCCGCGCGCTTCTGGTCGCCAGTGGGGCGCTCCAAGCCCGCTGAGGGCGGGAACCATGTAGACGCCGCCACTGTCAGCAACCGAACGGGCAAGCAACTCGCTCTCGGGCGCACTGACCAGGAGGCCCACCGAATCGCGCAGCCACTGCATCAGGCTTCCGGCCACAAATATGCTCCCCTCGAGCGCATAGCTGCGCTCGCCGCCGATCTGGCAGAGTACCGTGGTAAGCAGCCGGTTCGCCGAGTGGAGCGGGCTCGCGCCGCTGTTGGCGAGGACGAACGCGCCAGTCCCAAAGGTTGCCTTGGTGAAGCCTGCTGTGAGGCAACCCTGGCCGATCGTCGCAGCCTGCTGGTCGCCGGCCATTCCGCAGATCGGGATGGCCCGCCCGAACAATTGCGGGTCGGTCTCGCCAAGCGTGCCGCAGCAGTCCACGATCTGCGGCAGGCTCGCCGGGTCGACATGGAAAAGCTCGCACAGCCCAGGATCCCATCCCTCGCCGGCCAGCGACATCAGCATCGTCCTGCTGGCGTTGCTCGCGTCGGTCGCGTGGATCTTCCCGCCTGTCAGCTTCCACAGCAGCCAGCTGTCGATGGTCCCGAGCATGAGGGCCTCGCCGGCGTCGGAGAATTCCGGCCGGTTGCGCAGCAGCCACTCCATCTTGGAAGCGCTGAAATAGGGATCGAGGAGTAGCCCCGTGCTCTGCTGGACGAGCGGTTCATGGCCGGCGTCGCGAAGTTCCAGGCAGCGATCGGCGGTTCGACGGTCCTGCCAGACGAGCGCGGTCCCGAGCGGCTTTCCGCTGTGCCGGTTCCAACCCAGCACCGTTTCGCGCTGGTTGGTGATGCCGATTGCGGCGATCGAATCGGCGCCGCCCGCCGCCGCGACCATCTGGCGGGCTGCATCGAGCGTTTTTTCCCAGATTTCTGCCGCGTCATGTTCGACCCGGCCGGGCTCCGGGTAATGCTGGGCAATGCCGTGGGACGCCGAGCCGGCGGGAGAGCCATCGGGTCGGAACAGCATCGCCCGGGTCGAGGTCGTGCCCTCGTCGATGACCAGGATGAACTGGGTCACTCGCCCCTTCGCATCTTGCGCTCGACCATCTCGAAGACGGCCGGGTGCAAGGGACGGGTGAACTCGACTCCCGCGACCCACTCTTTCACCCAGCAGACCTTGCCCTGGATCGCCTCGAGCCCGGGCAGCGTGACCCAGATGATATCCTCGACCTTGACCCGGACCGGCAGCTCGAGGCGGCAGCCCTGGGGCGAGATGTCGACGACGTTGACGCGCCAGCGATGCTCGCCCGTCCGCCGGAAATCAATGTCTGCCTGAAGCGGAACCCGCTCCGACTTGCGCCCATGGCTGGCCATTAGCGTTACTCCCCACCGAGCCTCCAAGCCTAGCTTCATTCCCCGGCGCTGCGAAGAGAGAATGTCCAGTGCGCGCCGGCCGCCGAGCTTGGCGGCAGCACTTGCAGGCGCTAGCTACCCAAGGATGGCGCTTTATTCGATCGACGGGAAGGAACCACGGCTCGAGGAGGGGGCCTGGGTCGCGCCCTCGGCCAGTCTTATCGGCGATGTCCGGCTCGGGAAACGGGCCAGCGTCTGGTTCGGCGCGGTGATCCGCGCCGACAACACGCCCATCATCCTCGGCGACGAGACCAATTTCCAGGACGGCGCCATCGGCCATTCCGATCCCGGTGCGCCGCTCACCATCGGCGAGCGGGTGACCGTTGGGCACCAGGCAATCCTCCATGGCTGCACGATCGGGGACGAGGCCCTCGTCGGCATGGGCGCAAGGATTCTCAATGGCGCGGTGATCGGCGCGCAGTGCATCGTCGGCGCCGGGGCCCTGGTGACCGAGGGAAAAAGCTTCGAGCCACGGAGCCTCATCGTCGGATCCCCGGCGCGGGCGGTCCGGTCGCTTAGTGACGAGCAGGTGGCGATGCTCCGTCTTTCTGCAGCCCATTATGCCGACAAGGCGGGCCACTATGCGGCAAATCTGCTTCCGGTCGGCACCCGTTAAGGCTCGGCTCAGCCAGGAAATGCTTGTCTCGGCGCGACTTACTCGCCAATAGCGTCCGATCAGGGCGCCGGCCGCGGGGCAGGACGGTGCTCATATTCCAGCAACCAGCAGGGCGGGGGAGAATGACGGCATTTCGCCGCATGAAATTCGGGACTTTTGGCGGCCTTGCCGCGCTGGCGGCGCTTTGCCTTGCCGCTCCCGCATTCTCCCAGGACAATGAGGCACCGGTAGACGTCACCGCGGCACCGCCGCCCTCGGCGGCAACCGTCGGACCGTCCACGCTGCGCGATTTTACCCTGCAGGGAACCGTTACCCGCCCGTCCGACGGGCCCGCGGCCGCTCCCGGAAAGCCGCCAACCACCGCCCCTGCGGCGCCGCGGCCTGACGAAGCGGTGCCAGGCGAGGCAGCGGCCCAGCCGGCCCGTCCGCGGGCGGAGGTCCCGGCCGCAAGGCCGCAGCTGACCCCGGCTAACCCGGCACAGAGGGGAACCGGCAGCGAGGTCGCGGGTCCGTCACGCCCGGTCACGCCTTCGCAGCCGCTCGAGGTCCGAACGGGCCCGGCGCCGCAGCCCGGCTTTTCGGGCGCCGATGCAGACAGCGATTCCGGCGTTGCGCCGCAGCTGAACCCGGCCGAGGGCTCGCTGCCCTGGCCCTGGCTTGTTGCACTGGCGGCCCTGATCGCCGGCGGAGCCTATATTGCGTGGAGCCGTGGTGGTCGTCGTTCGACCGGCGGCGACCCTGGGCGGATGGCATTCGTGGGCCTCGGCGCCGAGCCCGTTCCAGAGCCCCAGCCCCGGGTCCCTACCGGCCCACGGCCCGATCCCGTTCCGCCGCGCTCGCAGCCAAGGCCAGGGCCGCGTGCCGCCCCGATCCCGGGTGTTGCCCCACGTCCGCTTCCAAAGCCTGCCCCGGCCGATGACGGGCTTGTTGTCTCGACGCGATTCAAGCCCGAGCTCAGCCTCCAGTTCGTCCCGGAGAAGGTGGTCGTCACGCCGAACGACGCCGTCCTCCAGTTCGAAGTGATCATCGCCAATACCGGCTCGGCTCCCGCGCGCGACGTTCTGGTCGAAGCGAAGATGTTCACAGCGCATCCCGGGCAGGACCAGGAGATTGCCGGCTTCTTCCACCAGCCGGTAGGAAGTGGTGACCGCATTCCTGCCATTGCCCCGCTCGGCAAGCTGTCACTGAAAAGCGCGGTCAGGCTCCCGCTCGACCAGCTGCGCAGCTTCGAGGCGGGCGGCCGAACCCTGTTCGTGCCACTGGTTGGCTTCAACATATTGTTCCGCTCCGGCTCGGGCGAAGGACAGGCATCGGCCAGTTTCCTGGTCGGGCGCGGCAGCGAGGAAGACGAAAAGCTCGCGCCGTTCCGTCTCGACCTTGGTGCGAGGATATTCCGCGGCCTCAGTGCCCGCAGGCACAGCCTCGGCCTCCAGCCAGCCTGATCAGGGCTGCGCCCGGGAAGGCGAGCCCGTCAGTCCAGCGGCGGCGCGTTGTAGCTGTGCCAGGCTAGCACAGCGGCTGCACCGCGGTGTGGACGCCAGCGCTCTGCAATCGCGCGAAGCTGCTTCTCGCTCGGCCTTTCATCCAGCCCCATCAGCTTGCCGATCTCGATCTGGACCGCAAGGTCGCCTGCCGGCCAGATGTCACGCCGCCCCTCGGCAAAGAGCAGGTAGATTTCCGCTGACCAGCGGCCGATTCCCTTGATCCGGGTGAGCTGCGCGATGGCTTCCTCGTCGTCCGCGGGCAGTCGATCGAGGTCGAGTTCACCCGACTGGACCAGGCCTGCAAGGCTCCGGGCATAGCCCGCTTTCTGGCGCGAAAGCCCGGCCTCTCGAAGGTCTTCGTCCGAGGATCGCAGAAGCAAGGCGAGGTCGATCGGCTGGCCCAGCTTCGCGACGAGCTTGGCCCACATCGACCGCGCCGCCTGGACGCTTACCTGCTGGCCGACGATCGTCCTCAGGAGCGTTTCGACGCCCGGCTCGCTGCAGCGAGGCTCGGGATGGCCAAGCTGTTCGAGAACCTGGGCAAAGGCCGCTTCACGCTGTGCGAGGGCCTCAAGGCTATCCTTCAGCGTCTCGACGGTCCTCACCATCACGCAATATTCGCTGCATAGAGGGCGATCGCGGCAGCGTTCGAGACGTTGAGGCTCTCGACCGCGTCCGAGATCGGGAGCCTGGCGAGGGCATCGCAATGATCGCGGGTATTGGCGCGCATGCCCGGGCCCTCGGCACCGAGCACCAGCGCGACCCGCGCCGGTCCGAGCGCCTGCTGGAGATCGCCGGACGCCTCGCCAGCGAGGCCGATCCGCCAGAAGCCGGCCTCGGCAATTTCGTCGAGGGCCCGCGCGAGGTTGACCACCCGTACCCAGGGAACCCGCTCAAGCGCCCCCGACGCGGCCTTGGCGAGCGCTCCGCTCTCGGGCGGGGCGTGGCGGTCCTGGGTGACGATGCCAATCGCACCGAACGCCGCGGCCGAGCGAAGGATGGCGCCGACATTGTGCGGATCGGTCACCTGGTCGAGCACCAGCAGCACGGCCTTTTCCGGCGCTTCCGCCAGCACGTCGCCGAGCCAGTGTTCCTCGAGCGGCTCGACCTCTATCACCACGCCCTGGTGGGGTGCATCACTGGGAACAAGCCGGCCGAGATCGGCGACATCGGCCATGGTCACGGCGACCTCGGGCGGGAACTGCATGTAGTTGGCCGCCTCGCGCGTGGCCCAGGCCTTGAGGACCTTCCGGTCGGGGTTGTCGAGGGCCGCGGCGACCGCGTGCCGTCCCCAGAATCGGGGGCGGTTCGGGCTGCCATGCCCATGGGAGGATTTCTTGCGGCGGGACATGGGCAAGGTCCATGCGTCGGCGCGCCCGCTCAGGCAACCCCTTCAGCATCGAGCGCATAGCCGGCGCTTCTTACCGTCCGGATGATGTCGGGCTCTCCGAGCGCCTGGCGAAGCCGGCGGATATGGACGTCGACGGTGCGAAGCTCGATTTCCTCGCTGTGCGGCCAGACTGTCTCGAGGAGCTGCTGCCTCGAGAAGACCCGGCCGGGATTCTCGAGAAAATGGCGCAGGAGCCGATACTCGGTCGGGCCAAGCCGAACCTGTTCGCCTTCCCGCCGGACCCGGTGTGCGACGAGGTCCATCTCGACGCCGGCATAGGCAAGGGCGTCCGCGGCGAGGGCAGGGCGGACCCGCCTCAAGACCGCGCCGGCTCGCGCCACCAGCTCCTTTGGGCTGAAGGGCTTGGTCATATAATCGTCGGCGCCCGTCTCGAGCCCGCGAATGCGGTCATCTTCCTCGCCGCGGGCAGTCAGCATGATAATCGGGAGGTTGGCGGTGACCTTGCGGCGGCGAAGCCGGCGACAAACCTCGATCCCGCTGATGCCCTCTATCATCCAGTCAAGCAGGACCAGGTCGGGCTTCAGCTCCTCGGCCAGGATCAGCGCCTCCTCGCCATCGCCGGTCCGCGTGACCGCGTAGCCAGCCCGGTCAAAATGATAAGACAGGAGTTCCGCGAGGGCCCGGTCATCCTCGACCAGCAGGAGCCGCTTGGGGGTCATCAGATATCTTCCACCAGCATGTCGTCGCCACCCTTGGGCCGGTCGGTGATATGCTTGCCGGTAGCGGCATAATAGACCATCTCGGCAATATTGGTCGCGTGATCGCCGACCCGCTCGACATTCTTGGCAATGAACAGGAGGTGCGCCGACTGGCCGATGTTGTTGGGATTCTCCATCATGTAGGTGAGGAGCGTCCGGAAGATCGAATTGTAGAAATCGTCGACCGCCTTGTCGCGCTCGATCACCCTGAGGGCGGCGTCGGCATCGCGGTGAACGAAGGCGTCCAGTACTTCGTGGACCATGTTGGTCGCGATGTTGGCCATCTCCGGCATCAGCGAGATTGGCTCGATGTCGCGGTCGCGAAGCAGCGGAACGCGCTTTGCAATGTTCTTCGCATAGTCGCCGATCCGCTCGACCACGCTGGAAATTTTCAGCGCGGCAACCACGTCACGAAGGTCGGTCGCCATCGGCGCCCGAAGCGCGATCAGCTGGACCGCGCGGCGCTCGGTTTCAATCTCGAGCGCATCGAGCTTCCTGTCGTCCTCGACGATGCGGGCCGCACCGTCGAGATCGCGCTGAACGAGGCATCGCATCGACTCTCGAATGGCATGTTCAGCGAGGCCGCCCATCTCGCTGATGAGCCCCCGCAACCGGTCGAGGTCCTCGTCGAATGCCTTGAGCGTATGCCCGCTGCTGGTAGCCATAATTTTACTCCGATCAGCCGTAGCGGCCGGTGATATAGTCCTGGGTGCGCTGCTGGCGCGGGTTGGTGAATATGTCCTTGGTGCGCCCATATTCGACCATCTCTCCGAGGTGGAAGAAGGCCGTGCGCTGGCTCACCCGTGCCGCCTGCTGCATATTGTGAGTGACGATGGCGATCGCATAGCGGCCGCGAAGCTCGTGGATCAGCTCTTCGATCTTGGCCGTCGCAATAGGGTCGAGCGCCGAACAGGGCTCGTCCATCAGGATCACCTCGGGATCGACTGCGATCGCCCTTGCGATGCACAGCCGCTGCTGCTGGCCGCCGGACAGCGCGGTCCCGCTTTCCCCGAGACGGTCCTTGACTTCGTCCCACAGCCCGGCGCGGCGCAATGATTTCTCGACGATAGCGTCCAGTTCGTCCTTGTTGTCCGCGAGCCCGTGAATTCTCGGGCCATAGGCCACATTCTCGAAGATTGATTTGGGGAAGGGGTTCGGCTTCTGGAACACCATCCCGACGCGGGCACGCAGCTGCACGACGTCCATCGTCGGTGCGTAAATGTCCTCGCCGTCGAGCTCGATCTCGCCCGTCACCCGCGCTCCCGGGATGGTGTCGTTCATTCGGTTGAGGCACCTCAGGAATGTCGACTTGCCGCAGCCGGACGGGCCGATGAAGGCAGTGACCTTGTCTTCGTGAATGTCCACGCCGACGTTCCTGAGAGCCTGCGATGCTCCGTAAAATACGCTGACATCCCGAGCGCTGATCTTTGGCGGGCCCTCGGCCTCGGCCTGTTCCTCGTGGGCTGCGGATGCGGGGGCGATGCTTTGGTTCATGGTCATTTTGCCTACCACCGGCGCTCGAACCGGTTGCGGAGATAGATGGCGAGCCCGTTCATCAGGAGCATGAAGATGAGCAGGACGATGATTGCGGCGCTGGTTTTCTCGACGAAACCGCGGTCGACTTCATCCGACCAGAGAAAGATCTGGACGGGCAGCACGCTGGAGGGATCGGTGATGCCCTGGGGCGGCGAGGCGATGAAGGCGCGCATGCCGATCATCAGCAGCGGCGCGGTCTCGCCAAGCGCACGGGCCATGCCGATGATGGTGCCGGTAAGGATGCCGGGAAGCGCCAGCGGCAGGACGTGATGGAACACGACCTGCATTTTCGATGCGCCGATGCCGAGAGCCGCATCGCGGATCGAAGGGGGGACCGACTTGATCGCGTTGCGGCCGGCGATGACGATGACGGGCATGGTCATCAGTGCAAGCGTAAGGCCACCGACCAGCGGCGCGGAGCGCGGAAGGTGCATGAAGTTCAGGAAAACTGCCAGGCCCAGCAATCCGAAGATGATGGAGGGCACCGCCGCAAGATTGTTGATGGATACCTCGATCATGTCGGTCCAGCGGTTCCGTGCGGCGAATTCCTCGAGATAGAGTGCCGAAAGGACGCCGATCGGGAAGGCAAGAGCCATGGTCACCAGGATGGTGAGGAAGCTGCCTTTAAGAGCGCCCCATACGCCCACCACGGAGGGATCCGTTGCATCGGAGGCGGTCAAGAATCCGGCATTGAACACGCGCCTTGTCTCGGCCTTGGCAACGAGCTGCTCGATCGCTGGGTCACCATCGCCCTTTGCAGCGACATCACCCTTGGAGGAGAGTGGAATCCAAAGTTCCGCCTTCTGCGAGAGCAGGCCAGGATCCTTGATAAGCTGCTCGCCCAGGGACCGGGCGCTCGCGGCGCCGAACAAATCGCCGGCGCCGCTTCCGAAGCGGGCGATCGCGGCCTCCTCGATCAACCCTTCAAGCCCGGCTCCTGCGACCAGCTGCCTGGCCTGGGGGCCTCGCAGCCCAGCCTCGTCGAGGAAGACGTCCGAGCGTGGAAAATCGATCGTCAGCCTGGCCTCGGTCTGGGTAAAGCCACCAAGTCCTTTCCACGCCATCGATGCCAGGAGGAAGGCAAGAAACGCGATGGAGAGGCTGACGGCTGCGAGCCCCAGAAGCCGGAACCGCCGCTCGGCGGCATAGCGCCTCGCCACACGCCGACGCATGATATCCCCGGTCCAACGGCTGGCTGCGGCCTGGCCGGCCAGGCTGTCGCTCTCGGATAGGGCGCTACTCATAAGCTTCCCGATATTTGCGCACCACGCGAAGCGCGATGAGGTTGAGGATCAGCGTGATGATGAACAGCGCAAGGCCCAGCGCGAAGGCCGCCAGCGTCTTGGCGCTGTCGAACTCCTGGTCACCGGTCAGCAGCT
>JAJJPO010000153.1:0-3131 GCA_032907585.1 Sphingomonas sp.
GAAGCCTACGGGGTGAGCTGGCACCCGCTGCGGGAGCTCTGGCTGATGGACAGCCGCATCGGGCGGTCGCATACGGCGGTCTTTCCCGATGATCCAGGCTTCGGCGGGCGGTGCTTGCCCAAGGACTTGTCGGCCCTGATCGACGAGGCGCGCGGCCGCGGCGTTGACGCCACGCTGCTCGAGGCGGTGCGGGACACGAACGCGGCCATTCGGGGGGAGCGTCGGTGAAAGTCGTCACGTTCAATGCCGACCCGAGCGGCGAGGTACTGCTGGCAGCACAGATGGTCCTCGGGCTTCAGCCCGGCATCGAGACGCCCTCGAGCGTGTTCTTCATGGACGTACCCGGCTACTCCGGGGGTGAGGACGGGCTGCTCGCCTTCGCCGATTGCGCCGTGGTGCTTGTCATACGCGACGAGGACGGGCCGCAGTTCTGGCACGGATACTACGGCCAAGGGGCGTACGGTGCCTTGGTGGCAGGAGTGAGCGCGCTCGAGTTCGACCTGCACTATCGGCGGTATCTGCCGGAAGAATGACATCGATGAGCCCGCACGAGAACGTCGTCGCGGTCAACGCGGCGAGCCGGATCGTTCTGACCGAGGCCGATGACGTGTGCCTGATCGAGACCTTCATCGATGACGAAGGCGAAGAGACGAACGATCCCGACGAAGCCGCATTCGCTGTGGGGCAGTTGCCGACGGGCCGGTGGTTCTGTGCTGACCTGTCCAGCTTCGAGCCGATGGAGTTCAACTGATGGCGCTCGACACTGAAATCGGCGGGGCAGGCACCGACAGCTACCCGGACCTTGCCGACATCGCCGCCTATGCCGTCGCGCACGGCAAGACGTTCGTGATCACGGGCGGCACCAACGAGGCCGATGCCGAAGCCGCCGCGCGTCGGGGTACGCTGTTCATCGACAGCTTCCGGTCCCGTTTCCCGGGTGCCCGGACAAATGGCCGGTCGCAGGCAAGGGAATGGCCCAGGACAGGCGCCACGGATGCCGACGGCGAAGAGATCGCCGACGATGAAATCCCCGCCGAGATCATCGCGGCGACGTGCGAGGCCGCCATTCTGGAAAAGGCCACGCCGGGAGTGCTGGCGCCGAACGTGACGCCGGGGCAGATCAAGAAATCGGTCTCGGTCGAGGGCGCGGTCTCGGTCGAATACGCGATCGGCTCCGGTTCGGCCGGCGAGCAGATCCCGGTGGTGACGGTGATCGAGGGCATTCTTGAGCCGCTGCTGGGCAAGCGCGGATCGGCCACCGTGCCGCTGCTGAGGATGTAGGCCGTGGGCTTTTATGACGACATGCAGGCCGTGGCGACGGACGTCCTCACGGAGTTTGCGCAGGGTGCAGTGACCCTGACCCGGGTGACGCCGGGCGAGGTGGACCCGGAAGAGCCCTGGGTAGTCCCTGAGCCGGAGACGACGAGCTACGCGCTCAAGGCGGCGGTCAGGGGCGTGTCGCAGGAATTGGTGGATGGCAGCGAAGTCGTCGCCAGCGATTTGATGGTGACGGCGGCGGTGCCGGAGATCGTGCCGGCCATGACCGACCTGCTGGAAATCGACGGCCGTGCCATGACGCTGGTTAGGATCGACGCCATTCCGGCGGCGGGGACAGTTGTTGCCTATCGTCTCATCGTCCGCGCGTAAGCCGCCAAAGCTGGCCCGTGTGATCCGAGAGAGATACCAGAAACACCGCCTTTGCCGCTCACGTGATAAGCAGGCGCGAAATACGGGGTAGCAAGGCATCATGGCTCGGCGCCCGACACTGAGACAAACCCTCGACCGCCTGCTCGACCAGTACGAGGCGGAAATCGCCGCGGCGTTCCGGGAAAGCGTCGACGGCATCCGCTCGTCGGTCACGTTGCGGGTGCTGATCGAGGCATTGGAGCGCGGCGACATCGCGGCGGCCATCGGGGCGCTAAATCTGGATCGCGCGGCTTTCTCCCGGCTGGAGGATGCGATCGAGCGGGCCTATGCCGCCGGCGGGACGGCGATGGTCGGGCATATGCCGACGCTGCGCGGCGCGGAAGGCGCGGCAGTGGTGGTGCATTTCAACCGCCGCAACCCGCGGGCGGAACTGTGGCTGCGGCAGCACTCGTCGGGGCTGGTGACGAACATCATCGCCGATCAGCGCAGGGCTATCCGGGACACGCTGACGGCGGCCATGTCGCGGGGGCAGAATCCGCGCACCACGGCGCTCGACATCGTGGGGCGCATTAACAGGGCCACAGGCCGCCGTGTGGGTGGCATCGTGGGGCTGACGCAGGGACAGGCCCATGCGGTCGACCTTGCCCGGCAGGAGCTAACGTCAGGCGAAAGCGCGGCACTGCGGAACTACCTGGACCGCAAGCTGCGCGATCGACGCTTCGACCGGACGGTCATGGCGGCGATCAGGGACGGAAAGCCGATACCGGCGGACGTGGTTTCTCGCATGACGGGCCGCTACGCCGACAGGCTGCTGCAACTGCGCGGCGAGACGATTGCAAGGACCGAAAGCCTCGCATCGCTGAACGCGGCCAGCCGGGAGGCATTTGCGCAGGGGCTCGACAAGACCAACTACGCTCCCAACCAGGTGATCCGCACGTGGCAGACGGCGGCGGACAACAGGGTGCGGGACTCGCACCGGGCGATGAACGGGCAGAAGGTCAAGGGCCTCGAAGAGCCGTTCCGTTCTCCATCGGGTGCGAGGCTCATGCACCCGGGAGACACGAGCCTCGGGGCAGGAGGCGAGGACGTGATCAACTGCCGCTGCATAGTTCGGTACGAGATCGACTATTTCGGCGAGGGCTGAGCCGTGGCGCAGACCTTTTCGGCTCAGGTCGCGGCCCACGTCGCCAAGTATAAGCGCCGCATGGAGGCCGTGTTCCGGGCCTCGGCGCAGGACGTGGCGCGCGAGGTCGTGCGGCCCGTTGGTGCGGGCGGGCACATGAGGGTTGACACCGGATTTCTCCGAGCCAGCCTCATGGCGTCCACGTCGCAGATGCCTTCGATAAACCCGGCCGCGCGCCCCGCCTCGAACGCGGCGCCGAACAGCTTCCCCGAGGATTTCGGGCAGATCAATCTCGTGATCGCCGGGGCGCAGTTGGGGGAAACGATCTATCTCGGCTTCACGGCCTCCTACGCGGGCATCC
>JAJJPO010000154.1:0-3128 GCA_032907585.1 Sphingomonas sp.
GGTCGAGACCCAGCATAGGCGTGTAGCGGATCGAGCCGCCCGCTAGCCGTCCAAGCCAGGCATGGTCGGCCGCCGGGTCATGCTCGGCCGCGTGAAGTCCCGGCACCCGCGCACGGGCATCCGCCAGGGTCATGCCCGGCTCCAGCCCGAGGCTTCGAGCCTGCTGGTCGACTGCCGCCAGCCGGAGCGCGCCTTTCACCTTCTCGGTGAAGGCGAGCGGTTCTTCAGGCGCTAAGCCGCAGCCCGGCGTCCGTCGCAGCCGGTCGGCGGGGAGATAGGGGAACCACAACGCCAGGTAGCGCCGGTTCGGTGAAAATGAGTCGGTCACGGTTCCACTCCAGCTGCAGGCGCAGTCCCGCGGGACCCGAGCGCCAGCGCAGCAATTCAATGTCGAAACTCGGCGCTCCGGGCGCATTCGCCTCCAGCGCCCGGCTTGGGCTGGCCTTCACTGCCCAGCGCGTATCGGCAGCGCTTGGGGTCGGCTCCGCTTCAAGCCGCAGCAGCAACAGGGTGACGCCCGACTGCTCGGCCGCGAGCGCGAGGCGCCGGCTCGCGGTAAGATCGAGGGAGGCGCATTTGCCGCGGCATTCGACGATCAGCGCGCCAAGGCCGCGACAGCGTGCCGCGTCGACCGCGCTGCCGAGGAGCGCCCTGGCGTCCGGGGCCAGCCCAAGCACCAGCGAATCCGGGTCGCCGCCCAGTTCGGCGAGGCCAGGGGCATGGATCGCGCCTTCCAGCCGCTCGGACTCATCGGTTCTCAGCCAGAAAATCGGCGATCGACGGCCAACGGCCCTCAGCGCGATCATCGCTGCAAAAGCAGCGGCGCTCGCCCCGTCTCCTGTCTCGCCTGCAAACAGTTCATGGACCCGCCCGCGCAGGAATCCCCCGCCCAGCGCGGAATCAAGCGTGGGATGACCGGTCGCGATCCGCTCGCCCGCGGACAGCCGCCGGCCCCCGGCAATCAGGGCCAGGTTACGCCTCAGCATGGCAAGATGATCAACCGACTCGCGCAATGTTTGTTCCTGCTTTGTTCTCAGCTGCGCTTCGATCGGGCGAGAGTCAAGCAGGTGGCCACCGGAGAGCCTCGTGACAGCCAAGTCGTTGGCCCGGCGTCATGTCTTTGCGATGAACGGGAGATCGGTCGGCTGGTATCGATACGAGATCAATGAAGGGCCGGCCCGTCCGGCCAATGCGTTTTGTCGGTCGGGGGCATCCAAGCAGCCAATTCGAAAAATCCTGAAAGGAGAAATGGCCATGACCATGACGAAGATTCTCGTCGGCGGTGCGGGCCTCGTGGCGCTGGCAGGCGCCGCTCCTGCATTTGCCCAGACCCCGCTAGTCAACAGCTCGACGAGAGCGGCAGCGGACCAGTGCGCCATAGCCGTCCAGAACCGGCTCAGCGCCCGTGACTATAATGATTTTGCAGGGGGCCACACGGTTGTCGTCACCCGGGTCAACCCGCGCGACAATGACCTGATGGTCCACGGTCTCGCGACCAGCGGAGTGGTGGCTTACGGTCCCTACGGCATCGGGGCCTATGGGACGCTGGGCTATGCCTATCGGGCGACCCCCGATCTCAGCTGGGAGTGCGAGCTCAGCTACACGGGCAATATCGAGGACATCGACATTCACCGCCGCTAGGCGGTCAGAAAGTCAGTTCATCCCGGCGAGTCTTCGGGCAGCTGAGCTTGAACAAGCGGGAGTGGCTGTACAAGCGGCCGCTCTCGCAACTCGCCCTCGTTCGGCATGGTGTGGCGCTTGGCGACCGCCTGTTACGCGCGATTCTATACGAGAACTACTGCACATCACTCGACACCTGGCAGGTGTCGCAAGAGGTACGCCCGTTCTTCTCACTCGCCGCAAACCGGGTGAAACCGGATCGAGGAACTCGCACTTCATGTATGAGTGTTAGCCTCGAAGGTCATCATCCAGCTGGTGGATGCGCGCGATCACTTCCGAGAATTTGGGGATTTCACCGAAAATCATTCCTTGCATGCTCACGTAGTCGCGCTCGAGAGCTGTCAGCATGGCGTCGCTCGGGGCCGGCGTGAAGTTGCCTTCAACCGCGGCATCTAGGTTGAGATCGGGGCGATTGAAGAACATGCGCGCGTGACGTGCGCAGTCGCGCGCCAATTCGCGGTCATGGACGGCGGCCTGCCCGTCCGGGTGGGCTAGGAGTTGATTTACGTCGTAATAATGCCGCGTGATCCGCTGACCTTCCTGACGGACCACGCCGCGGCGATCGAACCACTGTCGGAGCCCATGCAGAATGATGATCTTGTCCCAGAGTGTGCGCGTCGCAGACACCGTTGTGACATTCGGGACGAAGAATTCGAGATCGCCCAGCTCTTCGGCAACATAGGGAACGACGCTGGTGATGACATGCGGATCCACCGCAGATTTGGCGCCGGACTCTATGCGGACTGCGGGACTCACATAATTATCGCAATCGTCGAACAAGCTGGGATACCAGAGCAGCAATGTCTGTCCGTCGAGATCCTTCTTGTCGATCGTGACCTGGGCCTCGGATTCGCTGATGCCAGCGTCCGCCAACGTGCGATTGAAATGGGCCGTCAACCAATCATGCAGCGGACCGGTGATGTAAGCGCTGCAGTGGTCGCGGATGGCATCGAGCTTCGCTGGGCCGATGCCGCGGACGTCGAGCAGCTTCATCGCCTCCAGCGTCTCGATCGATGCTTCGTCGCCCAAGTCGTCGCGAAACACCGTGATGTCGATGTCTTCGGAAAAGCGAGAGATCAGATCAAATGCCTTGGATAGTGACGTGCCGCCTTTGAACAGCAGGCGTGGCTCGCCTGCTGGTCGATCGTTGAAAAGGGCTTCGAGTGACCAACAGACCCAGAAGTCCTTTTCGACATAGCGTTCGCTAGTGCCCAAGCGCCGTGCAGCCTCCGTGAAAAGACCACGCTTGTCTTCCGGGGATGCTGCAAGCACCTTTCCGAACGCACCATTCATGCACCACCTCCGGTGCGCGCCGAACGGGCATCGCGAGCCTGACGACGAGGTCGCCTGCCTAATGGAAGCGACAGTGCCGGATCGGTTTCGTGGAGGAGATCGCGCAGGTAGTTCTGCATCCAAATGGGCAGCGTCGGCAGTCCGTCGCGAAGATC
>JAJJPO010000155.1:0-3128 GCA_032907585.1 Sphingomonas sp.
CGAGGAAGCGCTGGACAGCTTCGACGATGATGGGAGCAGTGACTTGATAGATGTCACGGCCGCTCGCCGTGGCGCGGCGGCGCGTGCCAGCGGCGCTGACGACCACGTCGAGAATGAAGAGCTGGTTGGACCTGCCGAGCTCAGCTGCCGGCACCGGCGCAGGGGTTTTGGCATCACGAATATCGCGGATCGGCTCGACATTGATCCAGGACGCGATCCTGTCCGCATCGAGATGGCTCGCGAGCATGATCGTCTCGCTGAAGGGGAGCATCATCACCTCCCGCGACCCGAGCGGTTGGGCAAATTCCCAGCGGCCTTCCGGCGCCGGTGTCGGGACCGGTTCAAGCCTTCCATGCCGCCAAAGGAGGCGAGGCGCGGTATTGCGCTGGCCGGTGATGCGTGTCCCCGTCGTCGGGAACCAGCTGTCGAGGCCCACTGCCACGGCGATGTCGTCGATCTGGCCAGCCCCGCCCGCCGCAGCGGTTGCAAGGAGATCGGCCAGGCCTCCGTAGAAGGCGGCCGCCGGAAATACCGGGACCCCGGCGCGAACTGCCGTGTCATGACGCATATCGAAGATGGACTGGACCGTCGCCTGCTCGGCGCACACGTCGAAGTAGGGAATGCCGGCTCGCAAAGCGGCGTCGATGACCGGGATAGCCGTGTCGATAAAGGGGCCGGCGCAGTTGATGACCGCGTTGGCACCCGCGAGCGCGGTATCGAGCGAGGACGGCTCGTCGATGCTGGCAACCCGTGCCGGATGTCGCGAAGCCCCGTCCACGGCCGCAAGCTTTGCCGCGTCGCGCCCGATGCGGATCATCTGCAGCCCTCGTCGTTCCAGCTCGTCGACGACGAAGCGACCGGTATGGCCGGATGCTCCGAATATGGCGACTGACCCCTTACCCCTTTTCGAATCGTTCATGATCATCTCCGATACAGACCTGTCTGTTCGTATGCTACAGATCTGTATCGTTGCCAATCAAATTCTGATATTGGCGCACCGAGCGGACAATTGGATAGGAGGCTCAGTGTGCAGGCAGGGTCCAAGAGCAAGGCCGCGCCAGTGGCGGACGTGCGCGAACGCATCCTCGGCACGGCGAGCCAGCTATTTTACCAGGAGGGGACCCGGGCGGTCGGCGTCGACCTGATCGTGGCGCGTTCGGGGGTCGCCAAGACCAGCCTCTATCGGCACTTTCCGACGAAGGACGACCTCATCGAGGCTTTCCTGCGCCGGGAAGACGAGGCTCTCTGGGAGCATTGGGACCGCGTGTCCCGGCAGCAATCCGGCCAGCCAAGGGATGAACTGGACGCCCAGCTCCAGTGGATTGGTGACCGGATTGCCAGGGCAAATTATCGCGGCTGTCCTCAGATCAATATCGCCGCCGAATATTCCGACGAGAAGCATCCTGCCCGGAAGGTGGCCGTTGCACATAAGGCCGAGCTGAGAAGGCGGCTTGCGGTGATCGCGCGCGAAATGAAACTGCCAGACGCGGACCATTTTGCCCTGGAGATGTCGATCATCATCGACGGTGCGCTTAGCAGCGGGAAGGCTCTTCACGACGAAGGGCCAGCCCGATTTCTCCAGTCGATTGCACACACGCTCCTGGAGGCGGCTCGAGAAGGCAGGTGACCCAAGGTCGGCCCAACCGCGGTGTTTTACCACCGGTGGTTGCTCGTTGATTGAGATCTAGTTTCGCTGCCGTCGCGGGACGAAGTAAACGGCAAAGTGAGACCGGTGGCTACCTCCAGCGTCGCAAGCGTGATGGGAGCGGGGCCCTGCTCCAGGCTGGTAGTCCTTTGTGCCGTTCAGTTCACCTCGATTGGCCAAAGGTTGTGCTGTTGAGCAGTCGAGTGACCGCTTCTATGAATGGGAGTTGTATGCTATTGTCATACGCGAAAGGAAATTTGTCATGGTTCGTGCATCGGCCGCTATTCTAAGCGTTCGCGTCAGTCGCGATGAGCGCGCTCTTCTTGAAGCTGCGGCGGGCCATGCTCACACGAGCCTGAGCGATTTCATTCGGCGGAAAGCGATTGAAGCGGCCGAGGCTGAACTTCTTGATCGAAGCAGCATAACAATTCCCGCAGAGAAGTGGGAAAAGTTTGAGGCTTGGACCGGTTCGCCGGCCAAGAAGGTCCCGGCCCTACGCAAGCTCTCGAAGACCCGACCTGCATGGCAGGATTAACGCCGCCGCGGCCCTTAGGGGCCGCGGACGACCGAACTTCATTTGACTGTGGACGAGAATCGCTAAACCGTTGGTTTAGGCGTCATTCCCTGCGCAATCAGGAGGCCGGGATTACGCGCACCAGTGTGGTTTGCGATCCAAAAACCGGTCTGATCGTAGGCTATGTCAGCCTCGCTGCCACGCATATCGAACGAGCTTGGCTGCCCAAGGCAGACCAGCGCAATCGGCCTGATCCAATACCAGCGGCGCTCCTGGGACAGCTGGCGATTGACCGACGCTATCAGGGCAAGGGCTATGCGCGGTCCCTCATGTTTTTCGCGCTTACGACCGCGGTGCGCCTTTCTGATGAAATCGGCTGCTTTTGCGTGCTCACACATCCTCTCGATGATGATGTGCGCGCATTCTACCGCGCATTCGGCTTTGAGGATTTGCCGTTCGACCCCCAACGCAGCATGGCTGTTCGCATCGTTGACTTGAGAGAGAACGGGATCGGACAGATCTGAAACCCAGTCGCTTCTTCATCCTATTGCGTCCTTCAACCATGAATATGAGGTACGAGGACAATGAATGATCAAAGTCGGGTTATTACCGATCTTCTGACGATCGAACTCGCGGAAAGAGCCGGGTCGACGGCCACAGCGCTTCGGGCGTTGCCGCGAGAACCGTGGATTCAATGCGGAGAAAAAAATGGCTCCCCGGGCCTGATTCGAACAGGCGGCCGTCCGATTAACAGTCGGATGCTCTACCGCTGAGCTACCGGGGAGCGGCTCCGTCGTCGGGAGCGAGGCCGCCTATAACGCGGATCGCGTGTGTTGCAAGTGACCTGAAGAAATTTGGAGCAGAAATGGGCAGGCCGGACCAAAGGCCATCAGTGGGCGAACTGTTCCATCGCGATCCGCTCATCAAGCGCATGTTCGGGATCAAACAGCAAGGTAAGCGATCTTGACC
>JAJJPO010000156.1:0-13612 GCA_032907585.1 Sphingomonas sp.
GACGATCGCGAACGGCAAAACTCCCTCTCTCGTTGATCCCCTGGCGCTAAGTCGGGCGGTGCTCGAGGCGTACCAGAATGACCAGATCGGTGAAGTGAACGATCACGAAATTCGCATGAGTGTCATGACCGAGCAGTTTCGCTGGCATCGCCATCCGGACTCCGACGAAACCTTCTTTGGAGTGGACGGACAACTTGTTGTCGAGTTTCCCGACCGGGAAGTGGTGGTGAGCCCGGGCCAATTTGTGACGGTGCCTGCTGGGACGCTTCACCGTACCCGTCCTGCTGGAGAGCGGTCCGTGAATCTAACGTTCGAGCGAACTGGCGCCGTTACGATTTTTGAAGAGTAACCGGGTCTCCGCTGAAAGGAAGCCGGCGGCAGGGACGGTCGCCGGCCAACGTCCTTTCAAACATGGAAGCACGGCAAGAGAGCTGGCACAGATGCTCGACCGCGTTCACCCGCGAGCGCTTGTTTTCCGCAAAGGCGCCGGGCCTTTGATCTCTTCACTCCATCCCTGCACATCCCTTTAGCCGCCACTCGGACAATATCCGTCGAGCTTGCAGCCCGCTCTCGGCGCGAGGCCGGAGCTGGGGGACCGGGTGGAGACCAGTGGGGGACCGTCTCGCCCCAGTAATCCGGATCCTGAAAGCCGGGGCTACGAGCGCCTGTTTCAGATACTTGCATATCCATTAGTTAGTTCTAAATTAGTGCTATCTAATGGAGAAATATGATGCAGCTCGAACTCGTCAACCAGTTCAGCCGCCACGCCGCCGAGGCGGTGAGCTTGCTGAAAGTGCTGTCCAGCGAGCCTCGAATGCTGGTGCTTTGCTACCTCGCCGAGGAAGGCGAGATGTCGGCTGGTGACCTCACGGAACAGGTCGGCCTCAGCCAATCGGCCCTGTCGCAACACCTTGCGAAGCTCCGCGAGGAAGGGCTTGTCGCCACCCGCAAGGAGGCCCAGACGGTCTTCTATCGCATCTGCGAGCCAAAGGCCGAGCAGCTGCTCGCGCTTCTCCATGATCTCTTCTGCCCGGAGCTTGGGCAGGGGAGCACCAGTGGCACCAACGGAAATTGATCATGGAAAAAGACATCAACCTCCACCGCGCTACACTTCAGGTAGAGGCGGCGCTCCAGGGGAAAATCCGCACGCCCCAGGTCAGGGGTTTTTTCGACGAGCCGACCTTTACGGCCAGCTACGTCGTGCATGACCCTGCGACCAGGGTTGCCGCGATCATCGACAGCGTGCTCGACTTCGACCAGCCGTCGGGGCGGACCAGCTTCGCGTCGGCCGACGCGATGATCGGCTATGTCGAGGAGGAGGGCCTCAGGGTCGAGTGGCTGCTCGAGACGCACGCGCATGCCGATCACCTCTCGGCCGCGCCCTATCTCCAGGAGAGGCTGGGCGGCAAGCTCGCCATTGGCTCCGAGATCGTCACCGTGCAGAAAGTCTTCGGCAAGATTTTCAACGAGGGCACCCGCTTCGCCCGCGATGGCTCGCAGTTCGACCGCCTCCTCGTCGACGGCGACGAACTGATGATCGGCGAGATCCCGCTGATTGCGCTCCACGTCCCCGGCCATACGCCGGCGGACATGGCCTACATCATCGGGGATGCCGTCTTCACGGGCGATACCATGTTCATGCCCGACTACGGCACGGCTCGGGCGGACTTCCCCGGTGGCGACGCTCGGGAGCTTTACCGCTCAATCCGCCGCCTGATGAAGTTGCCCGGACATAGCCGCGTATTCCTCTGCCACGACTATAAGGCACCGAACCGTGACGAATATGTCTGGGAGACGACGATGCACGCCGAACGGACCGGCAACGTCCATGTCCACGAAGGCGTGAGCGAAGAGGATTTCGTCGAGATGCGCACGCAGCGTGACGCGACCCTGTCGTTGCCGAAGCTCATCCTGCCGTCGATCCAGGTCAATATGCGTGGCGGCCGGTTGCCGGAGCCCGAGGAAAACGGCGTCAGCTACCTCAAGCTCCCGCTCAACCAGCTTTAAGCGAGGACAAAAGTCATGGGTAAGGCGCCGCCATTGATGGCAATCGGTGACAGCGCAATGCGGGACCATGGGCCCGCCAGCGAAGCGAATGGACCGGTGCGCGCCCTCTGTCGGAATGACAACCGGTCAATTGCTCTCATGAAGGCAGCGCAGGCCCTTTCCCGAGAGCTGCCTTAACCGGGACGATCAAGCATGCTCGACACCATTCAATATGTGCTGGCAACCGGATCGGGCGTGCTGGTCGGGTTCGTTCTCGGCCTGGTGGGGGGCGGAGGTTCGATCCTCGCCGTACCCCTCATGGTCTATCTGGTGGGCGTGCCGAGCCCGCATGTTGCGATCGGAACCAGTGCGCTTGCAGTTGCCGCCAACGCGCTGACCGGGCTCCTCAATCACGTTCGCCAAGGGAACGTGAAGTGGCGATGCTCACTAGTCTATGCTTCCGCCGGCATCGCCGGGGCATTCGCTGGATCCACTGCAGGCAAGGCCTTCGACGGCCAGAAGCTGCTGTTCCTGTTCGCCATCGTCATGATTGTCGTCGGCGTGCTGATGCTCCGCAGCCGTCGACGTGAAGGCAATCCAGCGGTCGTGCTCGGCCGGGAGAATGCGCCAAAGCTCATTGGCTATGGCGCCGGGACCGGATTGTTCTCCGGATTCTTCGGCATCGGCGGCGGATTTCTGATCGTGCCAGGGCTGATCGCCGCGACCGGCATGCCGATGATCAACGCGGTGGGCTCATCTCTTGTGGCGGTCAGTGCCTTTGGCCTGACGACCGCCGCCAACTACGCCTTTTCCGGCCTGGTAGACTGGGCGCTCGCCGGATTGTTCATCGTCGGCGGCGTAGCCGGGGGCTTCCTTGGTGCGCGCCTGGCCAGGCGCCTTTCCGGTACGCAAGGCCGCCTGACCTCGGTTTTCGCCATTCTGATCTTTGCGGTTGCAGCCTACATGCTCTGGCAAAGTGCCGCAGCGCTCTGATCGAAAATGCGGGGGCTTTGCCGGACCGCCAGCGTGCCCTGCCGAGATCAAGGTCGTGGGGGCTTGCTTGATCTCGACCTTGCCGACCGGTTCGAGTCCTATTGCGTCCATGACCTTTTCAGCGACGATCGAAGCTCGGTGACTCCGGTGTTCGCTGCGATCAGCATCAGCCGGGGTCAGGGACTCAGGTAACGCCGGTCAGTCACGGATATAGGTATTCCTGACGCGCCGCGAGCGCAGAAGATATGCCGTCCAGACGGCCGCGATCGTGAGATTGGTGGCGATCGTCGTTGCCGCATTGGCCCAGGTGACCTGGCCCTCCAAATATGCGCTCGCGATAAGCAGGTCCACCGCTGCGATAGGGCTGTAGATCCAGAGGATTACAATTGCAGCTTTGACCGCAGCCCGGCTGCGATCCCGCCACAGCCGGAGCCCCGCGTAGATGCTCAAAGTAGCGACAAGGAGGAAAACCATCCAGAAGGTGGAGGTGTTAATCACCCAGTTCGCGTTGTTGAGAATAACCGGATTGGCGAGACTGTTGGCTTGCATCATAACGAGCATGTAGATGCCGGCGATGGGCCTTAATATGACCATCCAGATAATAAGCAGCGCCAGCCACCGTGGCTGTAGCGCTCGGCCCAAAGGTTGAGCGCTTGGCCGCCAACAATGAAGGCTTTGTCGCTAAGTTTGAGAATACCCGCGAGATCGTAGACGATCTTTGGGTCGAGTACGCCTTCGTTCAGGCGAAGACCTCTTGGCAGATGATCTCCGAGTCAATGATCTCTAGTGACGACAAGAAGCCGTTTTGAGCACGCAGATCCGCTTGGGAGACGCGGCCTTGACGCAGATTGAGCGCATCAGAAGCGCGCGAACGCTCCTTCTCTTTTTGGCGCTCCGCCGGCCTGTATTGGCTGACTTGATACATGGCTGTCTCCGCAAAGGGATATATGTTGCACGGGGTTACCAGTCAATGAACCCCTTGCGGTCACGACTGTTCCCCTTTCTTATCGTCCAAGCATGAATGCAGCGATAGGCTACGTTGACGCAATGATCAGACAGACACTGGACTGTCTAAAGTCTTAGCTTCTGTACCGCTGCTAAACATCGGACACATCTACGTGAGGCACCGGTGGACCCTGTTCCCAGCCAATGTTTGGGCGCCCTGAGATTTCGGGCGGGATGCGAACCCACCTTGCGCTTGCACACCCCGGCTTGCAACACAGCTGCACTAGGCCCCTGCGGTACGCGCCATGAGAATGTCCAAATCGCTACAAATCTCATGCTAATCGGACGCTCCGCTTTCGGCCAGTAGCCGTCATCCTTGAAAACCGGGATGCTTGACCTTCCACCGACGGCAAACTAAATAAAGACTGAATTTGGTGAGAGGAGAAAAGCTGTGCGCCTGTCCGCCGCAAAGCCCATCAGCTATTTCAAGGCACATGCCGCCGAGATTCTGATCGAGCTTGAAGAAAGCAGGGAACCGGTCGCCATCACCCAAAATGGTGAGGTCAAAGCGGTTGTACAGGACGTCGCATCATTTGAGCGGGTCCAAGAGACGCTAGCGCTGCTCAAGCTGCTGGCCTTGGGCATGGCAGATGTCGAGGCTGGTCGCACGGTGGACGCGCGAAGCGCTATTGCAAAGCGTCGTCGGGTCACCGCAGGCTGACAGTGGCGCATTATCGTGTGGTGCTGACAGCCGGTGCCGAACGCGACTTGGACAGCATTTGCGCCCACCTTGAACTACAGCGGGGACCCGACGCCGTCGACGAGTGGCTAGACAGGTTTGACCAAGCGATTGGATCGCTCGAAACGCTTCCCGAGCGAGGCTCAATGCCGCCGGAGCTTGAAGCGCTCGGTATCAGAGATTTTCGCCAGAAACAGTTCAAGCCCTACCGCATCATTTATCGCGTGATGGAGAAAAACGTCTTCATCATGGTCGTTGCGCACGGCAGCCGCGACTTCCAATCCTTGCTCCAGGAGCGGTTCTTGCGCGGCTGAAACAGCCACAAGAGACGTCCGATTGCTGGCACCAAAGGCTCAAACACGGCCAGTCGGCCAACGGCCAGATCCAGTCATTCCATAGCCGCGAAGTGGCCGTGGTCGACGCAATACCACAGCGGGAATCACGCTGGGTCGCAAGCTGGCTTATTAAAGCTAACGGAAGCGCACTTAAACGTGGGCGGGAGCAGGCTCGCTCGGGCCAACTCGGCGTGTCATCAAGCACTTAGCGCTTGATAGTGGTGACCCCTACGGGAATCGAACCCGTGTTTCAGCCGTGAAAGGGCCGCGTCCTAGACCGCTAGACGAAGGGGCCACATGAAGTGGTGCGGGCGCGCCTAGGCGATGAGCCGAACCGGGTCAAGCGGGTGCGGCGTCTTCAAGATGCATTTCAGCCGCGGTTCCGCCATTCCACTCGTCTCGCTTGATCGTCCCGGCCAGCCACCACCGACGGTCGCCCGTCGAGGAGAGCAGGGCCTGGCCAAGTTCGCTCTCCGCGGCACGGAAGGCGATCAGCTTGAAAGACTTGCCATCATCACCGCAGGCGATGGCACGAACATGGCCGCTCCCAACGATGGCGGGGCGGAGCAGCCTCGAGGGTCCCACTGCAACCCGGGGGGCTGGCCAGCCGGCTCCGTAGGGTCCTGCGCTCTCGAGCGCATCGCACAGGCTGGCTGCAACGCCGCCGGGGGCAAGGATCGCATCTAGCAGAAGGCTCTGCTCGCCGAGCGCCGCATCGACGTCCAGTGCGATCCTTTCCGAAAGAAATTCCCTCAAGGGCTCAATGCCGCCCGGCGCGACGGTCAGGCCCGCGGCCATCGCGTGCCCGCCACCGGCGACCAGCAAACCGCTATCCTTGGCAGCGAGTACCGCAGCGCCAAGGTCTACGCCGCTAATCGACCGGCCCGACCCCTTGCCGGTCCCATCCTCTTCCTCGGCAATGACGACGGAGGGTCGGCGATATCTTTCCTTCAGCCGGCTGGCGACGATACCGATGACGCCCGGGTGCCAGCCGGCCCCCGAGACCAGGATGATCGGGTTGCCAGCCTGTGCAGCCGCCTGCTCCATCGCCTGCTCGGTGACAAGCATCTCGATAGCCCGGCGCTCCTCGTTCAGCCGGTCGAGCTCCGCGGCGATTGCCCGGGCCTCCTCGGGATCCGTCGAGGTCAGGAGCCGTACGCCAAGGTCGGATTTCCCGACCCGCCCGCCAGCGTTGATTCGGGGCCCGAGCGCAAACCCCAGGTCCCTGGCGCTCGGCGGTTTGACCAGCCGCGAAGCGTCGATGAGCGCCGACAGGCCGATATTTTTTCGTTCGGCCATGACCTTGAGGCCCTGGGTGACAAAGGCCCGGTTAAGGCTTTGCAGCCGCGCGACGTCGGCGACGGTTCCGAGCGCGACAATATCGAGCAGGTCGATGATGCGAGGTTCGGGGTCGTGCTCGAAGCGGCCGCGCCGGCGGAGCTCGCGAAGAAGCGCGACGCCGAGCAGAAAAGCCATGCCAACGGCCGCGACATGGCCATGGGCGGCGCCTGTCTCGCTCTCGTCGAGCCGGTTGGGGTTGATGATTGCGAGCGCTGCCGGGAGGCTCGCCGCGCATTGATGGTGGTCGCAGACGATTACGTCGAGGCCGGCCTTGGCCGCTTCATCGAGCGCATCGAACGCCTGCGCCCCGCAATCGACGCAGATGGCGAGTGCAGCGCCCCGCCGCTTCAGTTCGACCAGCGCTGCGCCCGAGGGACCGTAGCCCTCCATCAGCCGGTCGGGAATATAGATGATCGGCTCAACGCCGAGCCTTCGCAGCAGGATGGTCAGGAGCGCGGCGGAAGTCGCCCCGTCCACGTCATAGTCGCCGAAGATGGCGATTGTTTCGCCGGCGAGCACGGCATCCGCGACCCTGCCAGCTGCCTTGTCCATGTCCCTGAACTGCGAGGGATCGGGCAGGAATTCGCGGATGGTCGGCGCGCGGTGACGCTGAAGGTCGGACTCGGCAATGCCCCGGGCCATGAGGAGCTGGTCGACAAGTTCGCGGCCCAACTCGTCGCCCACCGGCCGCCGCCAGCGCCATGGCTGGCCGAGCAGGCTGCGCTCGACGCCGCAGGCAAAGGGGCTCATGCCAAAAGCTCCTCGCGAAGCGCGCGGGCCCTGGCGCGCGTAAGAGCCGGGACATGGTGGTCGGAAAAGCCGCTGCCCCCGGCGATACCAAGCCGAAGAGTGCAGATACCGAATAGCCGGCCCCACCAGCTCTCCGCGATGTCGATGCTCTGGATCTTGAGCCGTGGGACGATCGAACGGCGATGCCGCCACCAGCCAGTGGCGATGAACAGCGCATCATCGTTCATGGCATGGCGCGTCCAGCGCCAGTTGAGCCACCGTGCCGCCACCAGGACCGGGGCGGCGGCAATCCAGAGGAGAGCTGCAACTCCGACCAGCGGCGCCTCTTCCGCAACGAGGGGGGCCGGCGGAACAAGCAGGGAAAGCGCGGGCGGGATGACCATCAGCGGAAGCACCATCATCGCATAGCTGGTGACAAAGGCCCGCGATACGGGCTCCCAGTCGCCGCCAGCCGGGCTCGTCGGCCAATCCAGCGTACGCAGGATTGTCGCGGCCTCTTCCTGCCGGGCGAGCGGCGCCACAACATGGTCTCCCTTGCCTCCGTCCTGGGCGAGACTCTGGAGTTTCAGGACCCACCAGCCGAAATGGCGTCGGATCGGGCCATTGGCGAGGATGGCGGCCTGGACCCGCTTCGCCGGGATCGAAACGTCGGTAAGCGTCAGCAGTCCCCGGCGCCGCCGGAAGCCCGTCTCCGAGCGGTCCAGCCGGAACCCGTGTTCGCGAAGCAGGGTGCGGACCAGGCCGGTGCCGATGCCGAGAAGTAGGAGGAGGATGGTCCCGGCGCTTATCGCCGCCATGCGATGGGCCATGACCAGCTGCTGCAGTGGCTCGGAGCGATCCAGCACCTCTAGCCAGAAGCTGCGCTCGAAGGGATCGAAACCCAGCGCATCGCCCATCGTCTGGGTGACACCGACCAGGCCCGCAATCACGGCCAGGGAGAAGTTGAACAGGCCTGCCGTCAATACCCGCCGGTGATCCATCGCGTAGATCGGCGGCGCATCTGCCACATTGGCTTCGGCTTGCCGCGCCGCGACCGCAATTCCCTTGGCCCCGCGGACATGTTCGCGCAGCGCTTCGGCCCGTTCCAGGGCGATCGTGTGGAGGACCCCTTCCTCCTCCTTGGCATTGGCCGAGCCGCCGGTTTCGAGCTTGCCCCTCGCCAGCTTGAACAGGCGGTGCAGCGGGCCCTGCTCGAGGTCGACGTCGGTCACCCGGTCGAACGGGATTGCCCTGCTGGTCCGGTTGAGCCAGCCGCTGTCGATCCGTATCTCGTGGGGCCCTACGCGATACTCGAGCTTGATCCACCTGATGTAGAGGCCGCCGATCGAGAACAGTGCAAGGAGCGCCGCCGATATGGCGACGATCATCCAGTTTCCCTTCGCCGCAAAATAGGCTCCTGCGGCGAGAAGCCCCCAGGCGCCCTTCAGCGCCTGGTCGAGCCCGGTCAGCAGGTATAGGGGGTGAAGCCGCTCCCTTGGGCCAAGCAGCTCCTCGTCCGAAGGAGTGGAAGCGCCGCTGTTCATTCGGCTCCCGCGCGGATCTCGGAACGGATGGCATCCCGGATCTCCGCTGCACGCTGCGGCGAAAGGCCCGGCAGGACCACGATGCTGTTATGGGTGCCTGCCGTGTGGACGACCAGCGTCGCGGTCCCGAACATCTTGTCGAACGGCCCGCGGGTGACGTCGATATGCTGGACCCGGACGAACGGCACGACGGTGTCGACATGGAACATCCAGCCCCGGACCGTCCTCAGCAACCTGCCATTGATCGCATAACCGAGGCGCCGGTAGATGCGCTCCGGCGCGACGATGATGCCGCTCAGGCCGATCAGGCCGACTAGCGCGGGCAACAGGCCGGCGATCGACGTGTCCGAAAGCAGCATCCGGTTGACGACCAGCGCGGCCACGAACAGTGGCAACCAGAACAGGGCCGCCCGGGCCCGAAGGGCGTTGCGGTAGCTTGGTTCGACCGGCTGGATGTCGGCCGGGATGGCAGCGGCTGTCATGTCCCGACAATACAGCGCCTGATGGCGCTCACAAGTAGGTCAAAGCTGCTTGCGATATTCGGTCGAAACCCGGCGAACCGTACCCGTGCTGGCCCGCATGACGATGCTCTGGGTGGTTACGCAGCCATCCTTGCGCCGCCTCACGCCATCGAGGAGCGAGCCATCGGTGACTCCGGTTGCCGCGAAAATACAGTCGCCTTTCGCCATGTCGTCCATCGCGTAGACGCGATCCAGGTCCTCGATCCCCCAGCGGCGGGCGCGGGAGCGCTCGTCGTCATTTCGAAACAGGAGGCGGCCCTGCATCTGGCCGCCGACGCAGCGCATTGCCGCAGCGGCAAGCACGCCCTCCGGAGCGCCGCCGGTGCCAATGTAGATATCTACGCCGGTGTCAGGGTCGGTGGTCGCGATGCCCCCCGCAACGTCCCCGTCCGGGATCAGCTTGACGCCGCAGCCGAGCGAGCGCAGCTCGGAAATGATCGCCTCGTGGCGGGGCCGATCGAGCACGCAGGCGACGATGTCGCCCGGCAGTACGTTCTTTGCGGCCGCGAGTGCCCGGACATTGTCGGTCACCGATTTCTCGATGCTGACCGTACCTTCCGGATATCCCGGCCCGATCGCGATCTTTTCCATGTAGACATCGGGCGCGTTGAGCAGGCCTCCCTTTTCGGCGATTGCGAGGACCGCAAGCGCGTTTGGGCCGGCCTTTGCGGTAATGGTGGTTCCCTCCAGCGGGTCGAGCGCGATGTCGATCGCCGGTCCCTCGCCGTCGGCGCTTCCGACCTTCTCGCCGATATAGAGCATCGGCGCCTCGTCCCGCTCGCCCTCGCCGATCACGACGGTGCCGTCCATTGGCAGTTCGTTGAGCGCCGCGCGCATCGCCTCGACAGCCGCGGCATCCGCTGCATCATTGTCGCCCCGGCCGATCCACTTGGAGGCGGCGATTGCAGCCGCTTCGGTTACTCGGACCATTTCGAGGACGAGGACACGATCGAGGACGTTACTGGCGCTGACCATGAGTGGCGATGCTTCCCGGGCAAGAGTGAATCAATGGCCATGCCGATAGGGTCGGCGGAAAGCGTTCGCAACCGGTCCGCTTCAATCCTCCGCCTGGTGCTCGAGGATATGAGCGCGGACCTGGACCGCGCGGATGCCAAGCCTCGTCTCGTGGAGGAAGATCGCAAAGCCGACGCCCGTGCAGATCATCGAGGCAATGAACAGGAGCGCGATCGCCGTTCCGAACCGATAGCCGGTGAGAAAGGCGAGGAACAGGAGGATGACGACTGCAGAAATCAGCAGTGCGGAAAGCACCGTGGTGAAGATGGCACGGCTGACGACCCGGCTTCGCCGGTCGAGCAGCCGGACTTCGCCGAGCAGGCGGTCATGCTCCTCGCCGCGGCTATCAAGAATGCGAGGCTCGAGCCTTCGAATGCGATCGACGATCCGGGCCAGTCGACCGGCGCAGACGTTCAGAAATGCGCCAAGGCCCGCCAGGAGGAAAACCGGCGCCACTGCGAGCTGGATGATCTGGGCGAGCCTCGTGAGCTCGAGGCTCGAGGGGGAGAGTAGGTCCGTGCTTTCCATCGTTCGGTCGATATGCCCCAAGCGCGCGGGGATGGCGAGCGGTGAGGCCATGTCCGGCGGCGAGTTCCCGATCGGGCTCCTCCTCGCGCACAGCCAGCCTGAGAGCGGCAGCAGCCTCGATGAAAGCTGGTGCCGGCTATTCGGCTGCCCGGGCGCAGTCGATGCACAGAGCCGCCTCGGGCCGGGCCTCGAGGCGTGCGGGCGCGATCTTTTCGCCGCAGCGGACGCATTCGCCATAGGTTCCGTCGTCAACGCGGGCTAGCGCTCGCTTCACCGACGCGATCTCCCGCTCGACCAGCGCACCCTGGCCTTCCAGCGAGGCATCGTCTTCCATTTCGACGGCCTGCTCGGAGCTGTCCGGGTTCAGCGGTTCGGAAAGGTCTTCGGCAATTCGCGCCGCGCGGCTTTCCAGTTCGGCAAGCTGCGCTTCGAGCCGCTTGCGGACATCGCTGTTCGGCATTGCGTCACTCCCAACAAGTTTTTCAGGGACCAGGATTAGAGGTCCTGGCCGCACCGGGGAAAATAGGGAGTTTTACGAAGGAGAGAAAGCCGGCTCCTGCCGCCCCTTGTCGAGGCGGCTGGAGCGGCGAACCTATTCGGCGGCAACGCCCGACGCGCTGAACATGTCGGGATCGCCCTCGCCGGCGGCCGCGTCATTGGCCGCGTCCGCCCTTGCCTTCTGGCGCCGGTCGAAATTCTCCCACACGTCGTTCCACGAACCCCTCGTCGCGGCCTTGCTATATTCGGTCGCACGGGTCTCGAAGAAGTTGGCGTGCTCGACTCCGTTGAGGATCGGCGTGAGCCAGGGCAGCGGGTGCTCATCGACCATGTAGATCGGCTTGAAGCCAAGCTGCCCAAGCCTCCAGTCGGCGATGTAGCGGATATATTTCTTGATCGACTTGGGGTCCATTCCCTCGACCCGGCCCATCTCGAACGCAAGATCGATGAACGCGTCCTCGAGCCGCACCGTCTTCTGGCAGGCGTCGATGATCTCGTCCTGGACGCTCCTGGTGAGGCAGTCGCGCTCCTTCACGAAGGCGTGGAACAGGCGGATGATCCCTTCGCAATGAAGGCTTTCGTCCCGGACGCTCCAGGAGATGATCTGGCCCATGCCCTTCATCTTGTTGAAGCGCGGGAAGTTCATCAGCATTGCGAAGCTGGCGAACAGCTGAAGCCCCTCGGTGAACCCGCCGAACATGGCGAGCGTCTTTGCAATATCCTCGTCGGTGTCGACGCCGAACTGCTGGAGATAGTCATGCTTGTCCTTCATCTCCTTGTACTGGAGGAAGGCGCTATATTCGCTCTCTGGCATGCCGATCGTGTCGAGCAGGTGGCTGTATGCCGCGATGTGCACCGTCTCCATGTTGGAGAAGGCGGTAAGCATCATCTTGATTTCGGTCGGCTTGAACACACGGCCATATTTGTCGTGATAGCAGTCCTGCACCTCGACGTCGGCCTGGGTGAAGAAGCGGAAGATCTGCGTCAGCAGGTTGCGCTCGCCGTCGGTGAGCTTCTGCGCCCAGTCGCGGCAATCTTCACCCAGCGGAACCTCTTCAGGCATCCAGTGGATCTGCTGCTGCCTTTTCCAATATTCGAATGCCCAGGGATATTCGAATGGCTTGTAGGTCTTGGAAGCTTGCAGAAGCGGCATGATGCTTACCTTCTCTTGGAACTGCGAGCACCCACGCCAAGGACGCAGATGCCGATGAAATAGCCGAAATTGTACCAGCCGCCATTGTTAGGGACGGCGTAGATCGCGATGTCGTCAGTGAACAGCGAGACGACCCATGCGACCGGGAAGATGAAGCCGTGCAGCACGCCTTCAAGGAACCCCGGGCCAGCCGGGCTGACCGCATCGGGACCCTGCTTGGCGATGCAGGCGGAGACAGCCAGGCCAAGCAAGGCGATGGTGAAGATGCGAAATTGCTTCATCCTCAAGCCCCCCCATCAACATGGATCGGCTCGCTGGCGGCGAAGCCGATCGCAAAGCCGGCCATCAACATCCCGAATGCCGTGACCATCATCCCGGCGATCAGCATCGCGGTCGACTTCGGGTTCTTCCCGGGATCGCCCTTCATGGCACGAACCAGCATGACGATCCCGACGACGAAGGCGACTGCGCCAATGGCAACCTGCAGAAGGTTGACGTCGCCCAACGCTCAGTTCCTCCCCGTGACGAAGCCGACCGCCAGGAAGGCGGCCCCGGCCAGCATCATCAGGACGCCGGCAAGGCGGTGGTTGTTCGCCTTCGTTCCCTTTCCCTTCTTCACTGCCAGCCCGAGGTTGGCGCCGCCGATGACGACGAGGCAGCTTCCAAGGGCGAGATGCGCGCCGTTCACAGCCCGCTCTCCATCGGCCGGTATTCGAGAAGGCCAAGGCCATGAACGGCGAGGATTGCGCCGATGACCATCAGGATCATCGTCAGGGCCAACGTGTCATTGCCGGCCGTGCCGTAGTCGATGCCGTTGAAGCCCGCGGTGCGCGGCGTCACGGCCATGAACCACGAATTCACGAGCTTGTCGTGAAGCGGCATGCCGGCGAGAGCCATCAGGATCACCGCTCCCTGGCTCCCGTGCCGTGCATCGAGCTTCCGGCTGCGAACCTGCAGCCAGATGCCCGCGCCGATCAGGAACACGGCAGCCGCGACCTCGATGGTCTGGACGAGGGTCACCTTGACGACCCCGCTGCTCCCCGTCCGGATGCAGGAGACGAGATCGCCCCATCACCCGCGGCCGCCCGGATGGCGGCCGAAGACGGGGAGGCTTTCCGGATGAGGATCATTGGCACGCCAGGCACTCGTCGTAGTCGGTGACCTCGACCTGGATCTGCTTGAGTTCAGGCGTGTTGTCGGCCTCGACGCCGCCAGCAAAACCGGCGCGCTGCACCGACTTGGAGCGCAGGTAATAAAGCGACTTGATGCCCAGCTCCCAGGCGCGG
>JAJJPO010000157.1:0-3067 GCA_032907585.1 Sphingomonas sp.
ACCCCGCGGTTGGTCTGCTCCCAGTTGTAACGATAGTCGATGTCGACGGGGTTGGCGTAGGTGCGCCGCTCGGCCCCTTCGACGGTTGATGCAACCAGGGCCGCCGCTGCCGCCAGCATGATTTTTCCGGTCATATTCTTCTCCAGCAGGCAGGCTCAGTTGACCGCGGGCCCGTCATGGTCCTGGTATTTGGCCCGAAGCGCGACGAGGCGGCGCTTGAGATCGGCGATGATCGGCTGGGCCGCGGGATCGGAAATGCGGTTGTGCATCTCGTCTGGATCGGTCTTGAGGTCGTAAAATTCCCAGCTGTCGATGTCGCCGTAGAAGCGGATCAGCTTGTACCGGTCGCCTCGGATCCCATAGTGCGCGCGCACCGAGTGGAAGCCCGGATATTCATAATAATGGTAGTAGATATCCTTGCGCCAATCGGCCGGGACCGCGCCGGCTGCCACCTCGCGGAGCGAACGGCCCTGGATCGACGGCTCGATCGGGACACCGGCAAAATCGAGGAAGGTCGGCGCATAGTCGACGTTCTGGACGGGCGCGGTGATTTTCGAGCCCGGCCGGATATGGCCCGGGTACTGGATGAGAAGCGGCGTTCTTAGCGACTCCTCGTACATGAACCTCTTGTCGAACCAGCCATGCTCGCCGAGATAGAAGCCCTGGTCGCTGGTGTAGACGATGATGGTATTCTCATCGAGACCGCTTTCCTCGAGATAGTCGAGCACCCGGCCGACGCCCTCGTCGACTGCAGCGACGGTCCCGAGATATTCGTCCATGTAGCGCTGGTATTTCCAGATCGCCATTTCGCGGTCGGTCATCTTCGCCGAGTTCATGGCATCATTGTCGGCCTGGTGGAGCCTGTCCCATTCGGCGCGCTGCTCGGGCGTCATCCGGTCGAATGCGCCAGGCCAGCGATTGTAGCGCAGCCTGGTCGAGCCGACGTCGACCGTCATCTTGAGGTCGTGGCCCTCGTACATGTCGCGGTAGATGTTCATTTCCTGCGCGGCGGCGGCAGGACGGCCGTCATAATGATCGAAATAGTTGGTCGGGACCGGAAACTGCGTCCCAAGATATTTCTGGATATAGCGAAGCGCCGGCATGAAATTGCGGTGCGGCGCCTTGTGGTGGATGAGGATCGCAAACGGCCTGTCAGGGTCCCGCCGGTTCTTCAGCCAGTCGAGGCTCTGGTCGGTGATGATGTCGGTCGCATATCCCTCGACGATGCTGCTTCCCTCGGGGGTGATGACGTCCGGGTTATAATATTCTCCCTGGTCGTCGAGGACCTTCCATTCATCAAGGCCGATGCCTTCCGGCGAACGGTTGAGGTGCCACTTGCCGAACAGCGCGGTCTGGTAGCCCGACTGGCGAAGCGCCCGCGGCCACACCCAGCGGTTATTGTCGAAGTGCTGGCCGTTCTTGGTGAAGCCATGCATGTGGCTGAACTGGCCGGTGAGCATCGTTCCGCGGCTCGGGCCGCACAGCGAATTGGTTACGTAGCTGTTGAGAAATATTGCGCCGTTCCTGGCGATGCGGTCGATGTTGGGAGTCGGCGCGAGCTTCGAGATCTCCGACCCGTACGCCGATATAGCCTGGTAGGCATGGTCATCGGACATGATGAAGACGATGTTTGGCCGCGCCTTGGGGGCGTTGCTGGCGGGCAACAGTTTGCCGGTTTGCGGCGCGGTGCAACCGGCCAGCGCTGCCGCCGCGGCAACCAAAACATAGATCGGACGCATGGCCTTTTCCCCTCCTGCCGGCGCTGGCTTGCAAGTCGCTATACAGGCATTATGAAACCGGTTACAACCGGATGACAAGGGGATGAGTCTCGGGTTCCTCGAGGCCATTCTCCCTGCATTCAAGAGCGGCGCAAAGACCGCGGATAATTCCAGGGGAGGAATGCGTGAAAGGGATTTCGTCGAAGAAAATTGTCCGTCGGCCAGGCTTCAAGGATGTCGCGTCCGCGCTGGCGATCGGAATTGCCTCACTGACGCTTCCGACCGGCTTTGCGACACCGGCCCATGCCCAGGAAGTCAACGCCTCGCTTCGCGGCAAGATCACCGCGGAAGGCGGCGCTTCCCTGGTCACGGCCATCGACGTCAACAGCGGCATTGCCCGAACCAGCACGGTTGGCGCAGACGGCAGCTATAATTTCCCGTCGCTGCGCCCGGGCACCTACCGCCTCGAGATCACGACGCCGTCGGGCGTCCGCCGCACCGACGACATCACGCTCCAGGTCGCCCAGAACGCGCTGCTCAACATTGACCTTACAGCGGCTGCTCCGGAAGCTGCTCCGGGGCAGCCGGCCGGCGAAGGTGAAATCGTCGTTGTCGGACAGCGCGTCCGCTCCATGGAAGGCGGCGAAGTCGGCGTCAACATCACCCAGCGGCTGATCGAACAGCTGCCGCAGAACAACCGCAACTTCCTGGCCTTTGCCGACCTCGCACCTGGCGTCCAGTTCATCACCAACAACAGCGGGCAGTCGCGCCTGCAGGGCGGTGCGCAGGACAGCCGAACGGTCAACGTGTTCATCGATGGCGTCGGCCAGAAGGACTATGTCCTCAAGAATGGCATTACCGGCCAGGACTCGACGCAGGGCAACCCCTTCCCGCAGCTCGCGATCGGCGAATATCGGGTCATCAGCTCCAACTATAAGGCCGAGTTCGACCAGGTAAGTTCCGTCGCGATCACCGCGGTCACCAAGTCCGGTACGAACGAGTTCCACGGCCAGGGCTTTATCGATTTTACGAACCAGGACCTGCGCGCGGCGACCCCGACCGAGAAGCGCGACGGCGAGAAGATCCGGACCAAGGACATCCAGTTCGGCGGAGCCTTGGGCGGGCCGATCATCAAGGACGTCATGCACTTCTTCGTTACCTACGAAGGCAAGCGCAGGACCGAGCCGCGCGACGTCAACCCGGGCCTCGACCTTCCGGTGAGCTTCTTCCCGAGCGAATACCAGGGCTTCTTCGGGTCGGCCCAGGAGACATTCAACGAAAATCTCTATTTCGGAAAGATCGACTTCTCGCCGACGTCGAAGGACCTGTTTGAACTCTCGGTCAAGTAT
>JAJJPO010000158.1:0-3066 GCA_032907585.1 Sphingomonas sp.
CTCATTACCGGCAATTATCTTCGTGTCGCCGAGATCCATTTCGAGGCGCAATATGTTCCCTCGCACCACGACGTCGCGGAATTCGCCACGGCCCTTCGCGCGGTGGGCGAACCCATCCGCGGCCTTCCGGTGAAGGAAATGAGCATCGGGCGGATGCTCGAGGGACTGTTTTCCATCACCCGCGACTTCGACATGCCGACCCAGCCGCATCTTCTCCTGTTGCAGAAGACAATGGTCATGGAAGAGGGCGTCGCGACCGCGCTCGATCCGGACATCAACATGTGGGAGACGGCGGAGCCTTTCCTCCGCGACTGGATCCGGACCGAGCTCGGGCCGGAAGCCTATTATGCCGACCGCATCGTCGAAACGGTAAGGGCGCTGAAGCTCATTCCTTCCATCCTTCGAAAGATCGACGCGAGCTATCCTTCGCCCGGCGGGGCGCCGCCGCCGCCGCCGCTGGCCGACGTCGCGCTGATCGAGCAGAAGAGCTGGATGGCGCCGCTTGGCATCGCGCTCGGCTCGGCGCTTGCCGCCGCGGCACTGACCTGGTGGCTGGTCGCCTAGCAGTGGCAGCCCTTGCGGACAGGCCCGGCGGGGCTCCATATCGGGCGCCATGAGCCGTATCCTGCTTATCATTGGCGGAGGGATTGCCGCCTACAAGGCCGCAGAGCTGGTCCGCCTCCTGCGCAAGGAAGGCCATCTGGTAACGCCGGTCCTCACCGAGGGCGGTTCCCATTTCGTCACGCCGATGAGCCTCGCGGCGCTGGCCGAGAGCCCGGTCTACACCTCGCTCTGGGACCTCAAGGACGAAACGGAAATGGGCCATATCCAGCTCAGCCGGGCTGCTGACCTGGTCCTCGTCTGCCCGGCTACCGCCGATCTCGTCGCGCGGATGGCCGGGGGCCATGCCGATGACCTTGCAACGACCCTCCTTCTTGCAACCGACAAGCCGGTCGTCATCGCACCGGCGATGAACGTCAGGATGTGGGAACATTCGGCAACGAGGCGCAACATTGCCCAGCTCGAGGCGGACGGGATCACCGTGCTCGAGCCGGACGAGGGACCAATGGCCTGCGGCGAGTTCGGGCCGGGGCGCCTTCCTGAACCTTCCGACATCTACCAGCGGATCAGGCCGCTGCTCGGCCCGCCCGGCGGCAGCGAGGCGCTCGAGCCGGGCCCGCTGGCCGGCAGGCACGTCCTCGTCACCGCCGGGCCGACCCACGAGCCGATCGATCCCGTCAGGGTCATCGCCAACCGTTCATCGGGGCGGCAGGGCTTTGCGATCGCAGCCGCGGCAGCCAATGCCGGTGCGAGGGTAACGCTCATTGCAGGGCCGGTTGGCCTGCCAACGCCGGGCGGGGTCGCCAGGATCGACGTCGAGACGGCCCAGCAGATGGCAGACGCGGTCGAGCAGTCGCTCCCCGCCGATGTCGCGATCATGGTTGCCGCCGTCGCCGACTGGAAGGTCGAGCCGGCCAGCTCGAAGCTCAAGAAGTCGGACGGCCCGCCAAGGCTGAGCTTCTCTCCAAACCCGGACATACTCGCGATGCTCGGAAACCATCCCTCGCGCCCGAAGCTGCTCATCGGCTTTGCCGCCGAGACCCAGGACGTGGTTGCCAACGCCAAGGCCAAGCTCGCCGCCAAGAAGGCGGACTGGATCGTCGCCAACGACGTCTCGGGCGACGTCATGGGCGGAAGCCGCAACAAGGTCCACCTGGTGAGCCGCGAGGAGGTCGAGGACTGGCCCGAGGCGATCAAGGAAGACGTCGCAAGCCACCTGGTCGAGCGCATCGCCAAAGAGCTCGCAATCTCAAGGAACTGAAGCCTAAATGCCCATTCGAATTCGCCTGACCCGCCTCCCCCATGGCGAGGGGCTGCCGCTACCGGGATATGCCACGGAAGGGGCAGCCGGAATGGACGTTGTCTCGGCCGAGGACCTCGACCTCATGCCAGGCCAGCGCCACGCTGTCGCGACCGGCTTCAGGGTCGCCATCCCGCATGGCTATGAAATCCAGGTCCGCCCTCGCTCGGGCCTTGCGCTGAAGCACGGCATTACCGTCCCCAACACGCCGGGCACGATCGACAGCGATTATCGGGGCGAGCTCAAGATCATCATGATCAACCATGGAAGCGAGGCGTTCCCGATACGGCGAGGAGAGAGGATCGCCCAGCTCGTGCCGGCCGCCGTCACCCATGCCGAATGGGACGAGGTCGCGGAATTGTGCGAGACGGCGCGGGGCGCGGGCGGGTTCGGCTCGACCGGTGGCCATGGCTCTCTCTGACGAAGAGCTGGACCGCTACGCCCGGCACATCGTGCTGCCGCAGGTCGGCGGTGCCGGCCAGCTCAGGATCAAGGCGGCAAGGATCGCGGTCATCGGCGCGGGCGGCATCGGGAGCGGCGCGATCCCTGCCCTGGTCGGCGCGGGCGTCGGCCAGCTCTCGATTGTCGACCATGACGAGGTCGAGCTCAGCAACCTCCAGCGCCAACCCCTGTTCGAGACAGGCGACGTCGGCGGGGCGAAGGCGGAGCTGGCGGCAAGCTTCGTTCGGTCGCGCAACCCCAATATCGAGGTTCATGCCGTAAAGGCCCGCATAGACCGCGCAAACGCCGCCGGGCTGCTGAAGGGCCATGACCTCGTCATCGACGGGACCGACAATTTCGCAACGCGGCTTACCGTCAGCGACGCTGCAGTCGAGCTTGGGATCCCTCTCCTCTCGGCCGCCGCGCAGCAGTTCCAGGGCCAGGTCGCGCTGTTCCGGGCGAGGCCCTGCTACCGCTGCTTCGTCGGCGACGCGTTTGACTCGGACGATTGCGACACTTGCGCCGAGCTTGGCGTTCTCGGCGCGCTACCGGCGATCGTCGGCAATTTTGCGGGGCTCATGGCCATCCGCGCCATCGTTGGAATCGCGCCGGACGTTTCGGGGAAGCTCCACCTGTTCGACGGGCTTGGGCTCAGCTGGCGGCAGATGAGGATCGTTGCCGATCCCCAGTGCAGGGCGTGCGGGAAGGCGTAGGCCTTCTTTCGGGCTGGCGCCTTCTTCTTCCTTGCAGGGGCCTTGCGCTTC
>JAJJPO010000159.1:0-3047 GCA_032907585.1 Sphingomonas sp.
ACTGAAGGCCACCGAGAGGCCGACATAGCCAAGGTAGAGCGTCGGCGGGTGGAAGGCGAGGCCGGGATCCTGGAGCAGCGGGTTCAGCCCGCGACCGTCGGCCGGCGCCGGGTCGAGCCGCTCGAACGGGTTGGAGGCGAACAGCAGGAAAGCGAAGAAGCCGAGCGCCAGCGCCGCCTGCGCACCGAGCGAGGCGCCAAGGGTCCGCTCGTCCAGCCTGCGCTCGAACAGCGCGACGACCGCACCGGCTAGAGCGAGCACCATCACCCATAGCAGCATCGATCCTTCATGGTTTCCCCATGCACCGGCGAACTTGTAGATCCACGGCTTCTGGCTGTGGCTGTTCGCAGCGACCAGCTTCACGCTCATGTCGCTGTCGAGGAACAGCAGCACGAGAGCGCCGAAGGCCCCGAGTGCCAGCAGGCCCTGCGCGATCGCGAGCGCGCGCACCGTCGCAATCTTCCGGCCCTCGGCGCCGCCAAGTCCAAGTGCAAGCGCCAGCTGGAGCGCGGCCAGCGCAGCGGCCAGCCAGAGCGCGGCGAGACCTGCCTCGGCAATCACCTGGGGGCAGCCTCGCTGGCCATCTGCGGCGGCATGTAGCGCTCGTCGTGCTTGGCAAGGATATTGTCGGCCATGAAGAGGCCGCCTGGCGTCAGCCGCCCCTCGGCAACGACACCGCTTCCCTCCTTGAAGAGGTCAGGAGCGATCCCGCGGAACAGGACCGGCGTCTCCGCCTTGCTGTCGGTCACGGTAAAACGGATCGTGAGCCCGTCGGGATCGCGCTTCAGCGAACCTTCGACGACCATGCCGCCGAGGCGCATCGGACGGTCCGGCTGCACCTTTCCCGCGGCGATGTCGGTCGGCGTCACGAAATAGGCCGCGCGGTCCTGGAGCCCCCACATGGCGAGCAGGACAGCCCCCAGGAGAGCGGCGAGCGCGAGCACGACGAGGACCAGCCGCTGGTGCTTTGGTTTTACCATCATCGGCCGCGCCTCACCGCCTCGGCGGCCTGCTCGGCCCGTCGCATCGATACCCATGACCAGGCGACAAGCCCGGCGATGGCCAGTACTGCCAGCCCATAGGCGGCGGCAACGAAGGCCCACTGGTTCACTGGCCTGCCCTCCGCAACAGCCTTGCTTCCATTTTCTGCCGGGCAAGATCGGCGCGCATCCGCATGAGCACCACCGCCGCGAAAATGCCGGTGAACCCGACCATGGTGAGCGGCAGTGGCCACAGCAGCTCGGGGGCGATCGAGGAACCGCCACTGATGCTGATCGACTGGCCCTGGTGAAGCGTTCTCCACCAGAGAACCGAGTAATGGATGACCGGCAGGTTGATTGCCCCGACCAGGCCGAACAGCGCTGCCATGCGGCCTTCCCCGCCACGCTCCCGTTCAGCTCCCGCCAGCGCGATATAGCCGAGGTATAGAAACAGGAGGATCAGCATCGAGGTCAGGCGCCCGTCCCATTCCCACCAGGTTCCCCAGGTCGGCCGCCCCCAGATCGAACCGGTGGCAAGACAGAGCGCTGCAAAGGTCGCGCCGGCCGGAGCGATCGCCCTGCCGGCGATGGCGGCCAGCGGGTGGCGCCATACCAGCTGGCTGATCGATGCGGCCGCGATCCCCGACCAGCCTGCCATGCCGAGCCAGGCGGCGGGAACGTGCAAATAAAGGATCCTGACCGTCTCCCCCTGGAGATAGTCGGGGGGCGTCAGGAGCAGTCCTCCCGCTGACCCCAGCAGGACCAGCAACAGCCCAAGGCCCAGCAGCCAGCCGGTGGCCGGCCGGGCAATCTTAAGGAAGCGGGCAGGATTGGCGTAGCCGTGCATGAATGGGCGCGCTTTAGCGTTTGCTTCCGTCCAAGGGAACTAGGGGGTCTCCCCTAGGCCCGGCCGATAAGCTTCTGCGCCATCGCATCGGCGACCGCGGCCGGGTCAACCCCGGTTGCTGCGCTCTCGGCCCAGATCTGCTCGAGACGGCCCGGGATATTGTCGATACGCGAGCGAACCAGCTCCGGGCCACCGTCACCGAGATACTCGGTCGACACGTTGATGATGCCCCCGGCGTTGATGACATAGTCCGGTGCATAAAGGATCCCGCGGGCCTGGAGCCGCTGCCCGTCGGCCGGGCTCTCAAGCTGGTTGTTCGCCGCGCCGGCAACGATCGGCGTGTTCAGCCTGGCGATCGATGTTTCGCTGAGGATTGCTCCAAGGGCACAGGGGCTGACGATGTCGGCCTCGAGGAAGAGGATGTCGTCGGCCGAGACAACCGTGCCGCCGGTCTCGTCCGCGAGTTTTTGCGCGCGCTGCGCGTCGATGTCGGCGATGGAGAGCCTGGCTCCCTCCTCGGCAGCAAGGCGCCCCACCCCGCTCGCGACCGCTCCAGCCCCCTGCAACGCGACGTGAAGCCCGGCGAGGCTGTCCTTCGAAAGGGCGCGCTTGGCTGCAGCCTTGATGCCGAGGAAGACACCGAGCGCGGTGTGGGGGCTTGGATCTCCGCCAACCCCGCCGCCTTCGGCGGGGAGGCCCGCAACGAAGCGGGTCGCCTTCGAAATCTCGATCATGTCCTTGACCGACATGCCAACGTCCTCGGCCGTAATATATTTGCCGCCAAGACCGTTCACTGCCTCGCCGAACGCCGCCAGCATCTCGGGGGTCTTGGTCTTGTCGCTGTCGGCAAGCACTACCGCCTTGCCCCCGCCAAGCGGCAGCCCGGCCATCGCGTTCTTGTAGCTCATTCCCCTTGAAAGACGCAGCACGTCGGTGAGCGCATCGGCATCATCCGAATAGTGCCAGAATCGCGTTCCGCCCGCGGCCGGGCCAAGGTGGGTCGAGTGCATCGCGATGATCGCGCGAAGCCCGCTCTTCTGGTCGACAACAAAGTGCAGCGCTTCATGCGCGTCGAAATCGGGATAGCCCCAGGGGGTAATCATGGATCGCCTAATCGCCTGTCCGGAAAAGAAAAAGAAGGAACGGCGGAAAAGCTTGGCCCGCCATCCCGGTACCACAGGGTAACCGGCGACCGCCTAGATTGAGACGACCTAGTTTAG
>JAJJPO010000160.1:0-13122 GCA_032907585.1 Sphingomonas sp.
TTTTGGCCAACCAGTTCGCCGAATGTTCGGATTCCCTTGGTCAGCGCAGCGCGCAGGCCCGCCTCGTGCGTGCCGCCATCAGGCGTCGGGATGGTGTTGCAGTAATATGTCTGGCTGCCATCGCTCCATAGCGGCCAGGCAACCGCCCATTCGGCAGAGCCCTGGCCCTCGGGAAAGTCCTGGCGTCCGGCGAAGGGCGGCGAGGTAATGCACTCCCGGCCCGCGAGTTGCTCTCCGAGGTGATCCGCGAGGCCCCCGGGGAACTGGAAAACTGCCTGTTCCGGGACTTCTTCCGAGACGAAAGAAGGATCGCAGCGCCAGCGTATCTCGACGCCGGCGAAGAGATAGGCTTTCGATCGTGCAAGCTTGTACAGTCGTTCCGCGCTGAACTTCGCATCGGCGCCGAAGATTTCCGGGTCGGGGGTGAAGCAGACGCTGGTTCCCCGCCGGTTCGGCGCTGCGCCAACTTCCTCGAGCTTCGAGCTGGCAACACCCCTCGAGAAATGCTGGCGGAAAAGCTTCCTTTCCCGGGCAACCTCGATGACGGTCTCGGATGAAAGGGCATTGACAACCGACACCCCGACCCCGTGCAGGCCGCCGGAGGTGGAATAGGCCTTGCCTTCGAACTTGCCGCCCGAGTGGAGCGTGGTGAGGATCACCTCGAGCGCGGACTTGCCGGGATATTTGGGGTGCGGGTCGACCGGGATGCCGCGGCCATTGTCGACGACCGTCAGCCGGTTGCCGCGCTCGAGCGTGACCTCGATCCGGGTGGCATGGCCGGCCACGGCCTCGTCCATGCTGTTGTCGATGACCTCGGCGGCGAGGTGATGAAGGGCGCGCGCGTCGGTACCGCCGATATACATGCCCGGCCGCCGCCGGACAGGCTCAAGGCCCTCGAGGACCTCGATCGCGGATGCATCGTAACTGTCAGGCTGGCCCTGCGAACCGGAAGCGAAAAGATCGGACATTTGAGGAACGGCTATAGGGGCGGCTGCCGGCTCCTGCCAACCCGCCCCGTCGCGCAGCGCCTGCCTTTTCAGGGCAGCGTGTCGGCCACGTTACGCTTGCTGGCCAATGCGCTGGGATGGAGCATCGCCGCCAGTCATGCCGACGAACCCCAAGCCCCGGGGCCGACGATGCCCGAAATGCGGGCCAGGTGACGAAGGAACGGACATCGCCCGTTCCTTCGTGCGGATCAGCGAACCCGGGGGCCGCCGTAAGGAAGCGGCGGGGGCGGGCGACGATCGCGCCGCGGCAGCTGCGCCTGGTAGGCGACGCCGCAATGCTCGACGCAATAGGGATATCCCGGGTTGGCCGGTTGGCCGCAGAAGTAGAAGTCCGGCTCACCAGGGTGCCCCATCGGCCAACGGCACACGCGGTCGTTGAGGTCGAGCAGCGACGTCTTGTCGGCAACCTCGGGGCTTGGCTTCGCCGGGACCAGCCGACGCGGAGGAGCCGGCGGAATCGGGGCCTGGGTGTCCCCGGGCCCCTGGCGGATGAAGCCACCCGGGCCGACCGAGCGATACTGGACCGCCTGCGGATCGGGCTGCCGGCGCTGCGGCTGCGCGGGCGCCGCCGGTGCCGCGGCACGTTCGGAGGGGACTTCCGTCTCGCGCGGCGCGGAAACCGGCGCTGCCTTTGGCGCGGGGGCCGGCTTGGCTGCCTTCGGCGCAGGAGCGCTGCGTGCCTTTTTCTCTTTTTCCTCGCCGGCCTTCACCGGTGATGGGCGCGACTCGAGGCCGAGCCGGTGAGCCTTGCCGATGACCGCATTGCGGCTGACGCCGCCCAGTTCCTCGGCAATCTGGCTGGCGGTGGCACCTTTGCTCCACATCGCCTTGAGGCGCTCGATGCGCTCTTCAGTCCAGCTCATGCTATTTTATAACTCCAAGCGTTGTTGCGTGCCGCCACGGCTGCCGATAGGCGATTGCGGCGTGAACGACCAGACTCCCTCTTGGGTTCGAAGCGAACCCGGCAAGCCAGGCCTCGAAGGCGTCAATTGGGGCGGCCTTAAGACCCTCTATATCAAGGAGGTCATGCGGTTCTTCAAGGTGCAGCTGCAGACCGTGTGGGCACCGGCTGTCACGACCCTGCTCTACCTGGTGATTTTTACCGTCGCGCTGGGGCGCGAGGGAAGGACCGTTCTCGGTGTCCCGTTCGCCGACTTCATCGCCCCCGGCCTCATCGTGATGGCGATGATCCAGAACAGCTTTGCAAATTCGAGCTTCTCGCTCCTCGTCGGCAAGATCCAGGGGACCATCGTCGATTATCTGATGCCCCCGCTTTCCACGGGCGAGCTGATTGCCGGCTTGGTAGGTGCCGCAGTGACCCGGGCTTTCCTGGTCGGGTTTGCGGTCTGGGTGATCATGGCATTCTGGCCGGGGGTCAGCGTAAGCGTCATTCCCCCGCTGTCGGTGCTCTGGTTCGGGCTCATGGGGTCGCTGATGCTTGCCTTTCTCGGCCTCCTGACGTCCGTCTGGGCGGAAAAATTCGACCATGCGGCGGCGGTGACCAATTTCGTCGTCGCACCGCTCTCGCTGTTGAGCGGCACATTCTACTCGGTCGAGCAATTGTCACCTGTCTTCCAGGCCATCAGCCACGGCAACCCCTTCTTCTATGTCATCTCGGGGTTCCGCCACGGCTTCCTCGGCGAGGCCGATTCGCCGATTTATCTCGGCGGACTGGTGCTCCTTGCGGTCAACATCGTCCTCTTCATCCTCTGCTACGCGCTCCTCAAGAATGGATGGAAAATAAAGAACTGATGAGTTTCAGTAGCTTAAGTCGTTAAGCTCGGTGAACGATTGATAACGGCCGCGTTCAGCACCTGATCAAGCGCCCTGGCCCACAAAGACGCATCAAGTCGCTTCTCACAGGAGAGAGCAAGATGCGTAAATTTGTTGTTGCCGCGGCCGTTGCCGCTTCCGCCCTTTTCGCAGCCGCCCCGGCGTCGGCTCAATATTATGAGCAGCCCCGTGGCTATGGTTACGGCTATCACGACAATTATGGCCAGGTTCGCCGTCTCCAGGCCCGGATCGACCAGCTCCAGCGCCAGATCAACCATCTCGATCGGCGCAACATCCTGAGCAACCGTGAGGCGAACCGCCTTCGGTCCCAGTCGCGAAGCGTCGAGCGCAACTTGCGCTATTTCGCCCGCAACGGCCTTAACGGCCGCGAGCGATACTCGGTCGAGCGCTCGATCCATCGCCTCGAGGTGCGTATCCACCGCGAGGCGCGCGACGGTCGCCGCTGGCGCTAATCAGAGTTGGGTCAGTATTGGCCCCGGTACCGCGTAACGAAGGGGCGGCTGACCACAAGGGTTGGCCGCCCTTTCTCTTTTGCGTGTCCGGCCCCGAAAGTCGGCGAAACCAAAAGCTCCTGATGCCCCCGAAAACTGGCCGGTTCGCCTTATGGCCCGGCACTTTCGTTTGATTGGCGTCATGGCTATAGGCTCGCCTAGGGCGGCACCGATCACCGTCCTTTTGCCTTTTTGCATCATCGAACAAAGGAGCCACCATGGCCATCACCCCGCTCATGCCCGTTTATCCGCGTTCGCCGGTGCGGCCGGTAAGGGGCGAGGGTGTCTATCTCTTCGGTGAGCAGGGCGAGAAATATCTCGATTTTGCGAGCGGCATCGCCGTCAACCTCCTTGGCCATGGTCATCCGCACCTGACGAAGGCGCTTCAGGATCAGGCTGCGACCCTCATCCACGTGTCCAATCTATATGGTTCGCCGCAGGGGGAGGCTTTCGCGAAGCGCCTGGTGGATCTCACCTTCGCCGATACCGTCTTCTTCACCAATTCCGGTGCGGAGGCCGTGGAGTGCTCGATCAAGACCGCGCGCCGCTATCACCATGTCGCAGGCAATCCGCACCGCAACCGGCTGATCACCTTTTCCAATGCCTTCCACGGCCGGACAATGGCGACGATCAGCGCGACCAACCAGGACAAGCTGCGTGACGGTTTCGCGCCCCTGCTCGAGGGATTCGATGTCGTCGAGTTCGACAATCTCGAAGCAGCTCTGGCCGCGATCGGCGAAGACACTGCCGGCTTCCTCGTCGAGCCGATCCAGGGCGAGGGCGGCATTCGCCCCGCCTCGCGGGAATTCATCGCCGGCCTTCGCAAGGCCTGCGACGATAATGGCCTGCTGCTCATATTTGACGAGGTCCAGTGCGGCGTTGCCCGGACTGGTCACCTCTACGCCTATCAATATTACGGTGTGACCCCGGATATCATGGCTAGCGCCAAGGGTATTGGCGGCGGCTTCCCGCTGGGCGCCTGCCTTGCCACCGAGAAGGCCGCGGCAGGAATGGTCATCGGCACCCATGGTTCGACCTATGGAGGCAACCCGCTGGCCATGGCGGCCGGCCAGGCAGTCTTCGACATTGTCGCCAACGACGAGTTCCTCGCCCATGTGCGCACCATGGGCGATCGCCTGCGCTCGGCACTCGAGCAGATGATCCCCAACCATGACCAGCTGTTCGAAAGCGTTCGCGGCATTGGCCTGATGCTCGGGCTGAAGATGAAGACGGACAGCCGCGCCTTCGTCACCTATCTTCGCACGCGTGGCCTGCTGACCGTCGCTGCCGGCGATAATGTGGTCCGGGTCCTGCCGCCGCTCGTCATCGAGGAGCAGCACATCAACGAGTTCGTCGAGGCCCTGTCGGCCGCGGCGGCCGATTACAAGCTTCCCGAACCCGCATGAGGCATTTCCTGAACCTCTCTGACGCTGGCGGGGAGGCAATCGCGGCGATTCTGGGTGAAGCGATGGATCGGGAGCAGCGCCGCGCCGGCCTTCCCAAGGGCCGCGCAGACGAGGACCGGCCACTCGACGGCGCGGTGCTGGCGATGGTGTTCGAGAAGAGCTCGACGCGCACCCGCGTAAGCTTCGACCTCGCGATGCGCCAGCTCGGCGGCTCGGCCGTGGTGCTGGAAAGCTCGTCATCCCAGCTCGGCCGGGGCGAGACCATTGCCGACACGGCAAGGGTACTCTCGCGCTTTGCCGATGCCATCATGATTCGCACGGACCATCACCAGAAGGCCGAGGAGCTAGCCGCTCATGCGAGCGTGCCGGTCATCAACGGCCTGACCGACCTTTCCCACCCCTGCCAGATCCTTGCCGACATGCAGACGGTAATCGAAAAGCGGGCGAAGCTTGCCGGGACAAGCTGGGCCTGGATCGGCGACGGCAATAATGTCTGCAACTCGCTCATTGAGGCGGCATCGCTGATGCGCTTCAACCTCGCCGTGGCAACGCCGCCGGGCTTCGAGCCAGACGCTGGCATGTCGGCCATGGCACGGTCGTCCGGCATTGTTCGCGTTACCCAAGAGCCCCTCGAGGCGGTCGCGGGCGCTGAGGTGGTGGTCACCGATACCTGGACTTCCATGGGCCAGGAGCATGACGAATATCGGCTCGAGGCATTTGCCCAGTTCCAGGTCGATGCCGCGATGATGGCAAAGGCGGCCCCTGGCGCGACATTCCTTCACTGCCTCCCGGCACACCGGGGCGAGGAAGTGACGGACGAGGTCATCGATGGTCCCCAGTCGGCCGTGTGGGACGAGGCCGAAAACAGGCTTCATGCCCAAAAGGCCCTGCTGCTCTGGGCCTTCGGCAAGCTCTAGCTACCCGCGGGCCGGGGAAGCCCCTTGCCCCGGGCATGATTGACCGCTGGACGTTCGGCGAGGCCTTCCGGTTACCCTGGAGGGGGCCCACCCGGTTGCGCTTTGGCGAGGCCGGGCCCATCTGGAAGCGCGATGACCCAGGTGCAACTCAAGCAGGACGTCGCTCTCGGCGTCACCGTCCCCTCTCGTCACGCGCGCGGCCGGGCCGCCCGGATCGGGCCCGCTCTCGATTCCATTCTGGCCAACCATGGCTATCCGCCGGTCATCGAGCGGCTGCTCGCGGAGGCACTGGTGCTGACCGCCCTTTTCGGCTCGCTCCTCAAGGACCCGGGCGGGCAGCTGACCATCCAGGCCCAGACCGACAGCGGCATCATCGACCTCCTCGTCTGCGACTATCTTGGTGGCGAGCTCAGGGGCTATGTCCGGCACGACAAGGAGAGGCTCGCTGATGCAGGGCCGAACCCGTCGCTGTTCGGGCTGTTCGGCCGGGGCTATCTTGCCATCACCTTCGACCAGCCGGCGAGCAACGAGCGATACCAGGGAATTGTCCCGCTCGAGGGCGAGAGTCTTGCCGAGGCGGCGCAAAGCTATTTCTGCCAGTCCGAGCAGATCCCCTCGATCGTGCGCCTTGCAGCCCATAAGGACTCCGATGGATGGGTTGCTGGCGGGCTGATGTTCCAGCATCTCCCCGAGGGCGAGGAGGGTCGCGAGCGCCTCCATACGAGGCTCGACCATCCCGAGTGGCCGCATATCGCGACCCTGGTGGGTTCGATTACGCCTGGCGAGCTGATTGACCGGGAACTGCCCCTCGACGACCTGGTCTGGCGACTGCTCCACGAGGAGCCGGAGGTCCGTACCCTGGCGCCGGTCCCGCTGAAGCGGGGTTGCCGGTGCAGCGCCGATTACATCGCCTCGGTGATTGCCCGTTTTCCGCCGGACGAACAGGCCGCGATGGTCGGCGACGACGGCTTGATCCGGGTTGATTGCGCCTTCTGCGCCACCAGTTTCCCGATTGCGGCCCAGGCTGCGTGAGGGCAGTTGCTTTACGTTAACCCTATCATGTTAAATGTTGGGTGATGAAAAGGAACTTCAGGATCGGCCTTCTGGCCCTGGTGACCTGCTCCGCCGGCATTCTCGCCGCGGCATCGCTTCCGCGCGCCCTCGCGCCGGCGTCGGGCGGGTTGTGGGAAGTCAGCCGAAGCGCGACAGGCCGTAACCCGACGCGCATCTGCGTTGCCTCGCCTGATCTCCTTGCGCAGTTCGAGCACCGCCAGCTTCGCTGCTCGCGCGACATTGTCAGCGATCGTGGCAGCGAGACCCTGATAAGCTATCATTGCCCGGGCGGCGGCTTTGGCCAGTCGAAGATGACCCTCATCACGCCAAGGACGTTGAGGATCGAAACCCAGGGCATTTCGGACAACCTGCCGTTCCATTACCAGCTTCATGCCCGACGGGTTGGCGACTGCTCCCGTTAAGCCGGCTTTAACCATGACTCGGCTATTGATGCTGGCGTGCCCTTCTTCGGCACGCTTTCCTCCCTTTCGGGCCTGGCCCGATCCTGGGCCGTCCATTTGTGACGGCCCTATTTTTTTGGGCGCTCCGACACTAGATGGCCCGCGATATGAATGTTGGGTCAAACAGGAAACAGGCGGTCGTCCTGCTCTCGGGCGGTCTGGATTCGATGGTCTGCGCAGCGCTGGCGCGCGAAGCGGGCTTTTCGGTCCTCGCGCTGACGGTCGACTATAACCAGCGCCACCGGGTCGAGCTCGAAGCCGCGCGGCTAATCGCCCGCGAGCTTGCCCACCGGCACATCATCCTGCCGCTCGACCTCAGCGCATTCGGAGGCTCAGCCCTGACCAGCGACCTTGAAGTCCCCAAGGACGGGCTGGGCGAGGGGATACCAGTCACCTACGTGCCGGCGCGCAATACGGTATTCTTGAGCCTTGCACTCGCCTGGGCCGAGGCCGCCGGCGCGCGTGACCTCTTCGTCGGGGTCAACGCACTTGATTATTCGGGTTACCCGGATTGCCGGCCGGAGTTCGTTTCGGCCTTCGAGGAACTCGCGAACAAGGCAACCAAGGCGGGTGTCGAAGGCGACGGCTTCAAGGTCCACGCGCCGCTGCTCCACCTCGGCAAGGCCGACATCGCGCGCGAAGCGGCAAGGCTCGGGCTCGACGCCGGCATGAGCCACAGCTGCTATGACCCGGCGAGCGATGGTGCAGCATGCGGCCTTTGCGATGCGTGCCGCCTGCGCGCCAAGGGATTTGCGGACGCGGGCCTTCCCGACCCAACCCGCTACGTCGGCACATGACCTATGCCGTCAAGGAGGCCTTCCTCACTCTCCAGGGCGAGGGTGTCCAGGCCGGCAGCCGGGCGGTTTTCCTGCGCTTTGCGGGGTGCAACCTTTGGAGCGGCAGGGAGCAGGACAGGGCAACTGCCCAGTGCAATTTCTGCGACACGGATTTCGTCGGGACCGACGGGCCTGGCGGGGGCAAGTTCGATAGCGCGCAGGCGCTTGCGGACAGGATCGAGAGCCTGTGGGGCGAAGGGTTGGAACGGCGCCTGGTGGTAATTACCGGCGGGGAGCCGATGCTTCAACTGGACGAGGCGCTTGTGGGGGCACTCCACGACCGGCAGTTCCGGATCGCCGTCGAGAGCAACGGCACGCTGGAAGCGACCCCAGGCATCGACTGGCTTTGCATCAGCCCCAAGGCAGGGACCAATGTCATCCAGCGGACCGGCGACGAACTGAAACTGGTCTGGCCCCAAGAGGGCATCGACCCAGCCGAGCTTGAAACCTGGAAGTTCGCCCATTTCCTGGTCCAGCCGCTGGACAGGAGGGACGGCCAATGTGCCAATGACGCCGCGATCGCGCTGGCGATGGACCGGCCGCGGTGGCGCCTCAGCCTGCAGGCGCACAAGGTCGTCGGCCTGAAATAGAAAAAGGGGCCGCTGGATGACCCGGCAGCCCCTTTACCGAAACTTTGGGAGCCTTGAGGCTCCGCCCGCCTTAGAGAGCGTTGGTCTCGGTGGTGTCGACGGCGTTGGCGTCAACGGCGTTGGCGTCCATCGTCATGTTGGCGTCGGTCGCAGTGGTCGCGTCGATCGCGGTCGTGTCGTTGGCGACGACGTTCTCGGTCGTCAGCGTTTCATCAACGTTGGTGGTGTTTTCAGCGGCTTCGTTGCTGCTGCAAGCCGAAACCGCCAAGGCCGCGCCAGCGACCAAGATCAGAGCACGCATTCAAAAACTCCCTTGATTGTCAGATCTGCTTCGACGGCTGCCCCGCCTCGCAAATCGCACCGGACAATAGTCGGGAGAAACGAGTGCCTCAAGCTGCTTGTGATATATCGGATAAGCTATTGAGAAATGCTGGAAAACTATCCGATAGTGCCTTGTCGAGCCGATTCATCGAGGCATCGAGGCCCAGTCTTTCCAGGCTGGTCACGCCATATTCCGTGATCCCGCAGGGCACGATTCCGCCGAAATGGGAAAGGTCCGGGGCGACGTTGATCGAAAAGCCGTGCATGGTCACCCAGCGCCTCACCCGGACGCCGATTGCCCCGATCTTGGCTTCCTCGGCGCCTTGGCCGGTCCAGATGCCGATACGGCCCGGCTCGCGCCTCGCCACAATGCCAAGTTCGCGCAGCGCGTCGATCATCCATCCCTCCAGCGAATGGACGAAGTTTCGAACGTCCCGCCCACGCCGGTCGAGGTCGAGGACCAGGTAGCCGACTCGCTGGCCGGGACCGTGATAGGTGTAGCGGCCGCCGCGACCGGCGTTGAAGACTGGAAAGCCAAGGGGATTGCTGAGCTCCGACGGATCGGCGCTGGTTCCCGCGGTGAACAGCGGCGGATGCTCGAGCAGCCAGACCAGTTCACGGGCTTCACCCGAGCGAACGGCCGCAGCCCGCGATTCCATTTCGGCGAGTGCCACCTCGTAGGGAACCAGGCCCTCGCTTACCCTCCATTCAATCTCGCCATCCATCCCTCGCCAGATGGCCTCCCACCGCACGATCGGCAAGGGTGATTGCCAGCGGCGCTGCTCCTTCCCATAAGGGGCCGGCAAGGAAAAAAAGGGGGTTGCTGATGAGTTCATTGTCGATCGGCAGGGCGTGGGAGGAGGCCAAGGCCGCCCTGGTTGCAGGTCGCCGGCTGCTGGTCCCGATCGCCCTCGGACTGGTCCTGCTGCCAGCGGGCATCATGTCGATGGTCGAGCCACAGGCAGCGACCGGCCAGCAGCCGCCCGCAGGCCCGTGGATGGTGGTTGCGCTGATAATGATCGTCGTGATGATCATTGGCGAGCTTGCCATCGTCCTTCTGGTTAACGGCTGGCGGGGGAGCGTCGGCAGCGCAATTTCCAAGGCCGCCCGGCGAACTCCTGTCTTCATCCTTGCGGCCCTGTGCTTTGTCCTCCCGCTGGTGGTGGTGTTCTCGGCAGTGCTCGTTGCCTCGGGCGCCAGCCCCGGAGAGAGCGGGCAGGTGGACTGGACCAATTTCTCGGGAGCGGGCTGGCTACTGATGCTGCTCGCTCTGCTGGCGATGATCTACTTTTCGGTCCGCTTGATGCTGCTCCTCGTCGTCGCGGCCTGCGAGACGCTGGGTCCGATCGACTCGCTGAAGCGAAGCTTTGCGCTCTCGTCCGGCCATTTCTGGCGCCTCTTTGCCTTCATTCTGCTGCTGGTGATCGCCTTCGCGATTGTCGCCGCGACAATCGGCGCTGTCGTGGGCTCTCTGGTGACCCTGCTTGCCGGCGAGCCGCGGCCCTGGTCGCTTTCGCTCCTGCTCATTGCGCTTACGGGGGGCCTGGTGCAGGCGGCATTCGTGCTCGTCTACACCGGGATGCTGGCCCGCATCTATGCCCAGCTGGCCGCACCGACGGCAAGCGTTCCAGAGGTCGAGCGGGAAGGCTAGGAATCGAGAACCGGCCGGGCCGCCTCGCGCGGCCGGGCCCGTCTCACTTCCATCGTGCCAGTGGCGGCAGGCTCATCAGGATGGCGTCGATGTTGCCGCCAGTCTTGAGCCCGAACAGCGTTCCCCGGTCGTAGAGGAGGTTGAACTCGACGTAGCGACCGCGAAACTCGAGCAGGGTTTCCATGTCCTCCTTCGAATAGGGGAGGTTCATCCTCTTGCGGACGATCTTTGGAAAGATGTCGAGAAACGCCTCGCCGACGTCGCGGGTGAAGGCAAAATGTTCGTCAAAATGGCCTTCCAGCCGGTCGTAGAAAATGCCGCCGACGCCGCGGGCGCAGTTGCGGTGCGGCAGCCAGAAATATTCATCGGCCCACTTGGAAAAGCGCGTGTAGAAAGTCGGGTCATGCGCCGCGCAGGCGGCGCGCATTCGGGCATGGAAGGCATCGGTGTCCTCCTGGTAGGGGATCGCCGGGTTCAGGTCCGCGCCGCCACCGAACCAGCGCCTGGTCGTGACCAGGAAGCGCGTGTTCATGTGGACAGCCGGGACGTGGGGATTTGCCATGTGGGCAACGAGGCTGATCCCCGTCGCGAAGAACTGCGGGTCTTCCTCCGCCCCCGGGATCTGCCTTGCGAATTCGTCCGAAAAGCGCCCACCCACGGTCGAGACGTTGACGCCGACCTTCTCGAATACTCGGCCCGCCATCTGCCCGCGGACGCCGCCGCCGCCCGGGGTCCCGTCCTCGTCCAGCCTGTCCCACGGGATGAACTCGAACCGGGCGTCGCTACCCGCCTCGCGCTCGATTCCCTCGAACTCCTCGCAGATGCGGGTTCGAAGCTGCTCGAACCAGGTGCGTGCGGCCTGCTGCTGGTCATCGAGCGGCTTCATCGGGGCAATCCTCCGGTTTGACGAAGTGCCTCGCCGAGCGCGATCGCTGCGGACGTGGCAAGGTTGAACGAACGGACCTCGGGCCGGATCGGGATCCTCAGTCGCGCATCGCTCGCCTCGGCGACTTGCGGCGGAACGCCGCCGCTTTCACGGCCAAACAGCAACAGGTCGCCTGGCTGGAACGAGAATTGATAAGGGGACCGTTCAGCCTTTGTGGTGAACAAGATCATCCGCCCCGGCGTGATCGCACGCCACTCATCGAAGGAGGAATGCCGCGATACTTCGACGTGGTCGATATAATCCATGGCGGTTCGCCGGACCCGCCGATCCTCCCATTCGAAGCCCATCGGCTCGATGAGATCCACCGGGACTCCAAGACAGGCGCCAAGCCGCATCACGGCGCCGACATTGCCGGCGATTTCGGGCTGAAACAGGCACAAGCGCATGGCCCGCGAGATAGTCCGCCAACGGTTCGGCTTACAAGCAGGGCAATTTGACCATTTGCATCTTTGGGGGGACTCGCTATCAGGCCCGCCAACCGCATCCGACGGAACGCCACCCGCCAATGATCCTGAAAACGGGTCGGCCTGGCGCCGGTCCGGAGGCGGGCTCGTATTCAAAATGCCGTTCGGCATCGCGCGAAATTTCGGTCTTAAGGGTGAGCATGGCCACGCTGGAAGAAACCAACGCAGCATTAGTGGAAGCAGATCATAGCCTGCGCCGCCGCGACTTTATCAACATCGCCGCAGTCAGCTTCGCCGGGGTCGGCGCGGTTGCCGTGGCAATTCCGCTGGTCAACCAGATGAACCCGCCAGCCGACGTGCTGGCGCTGGCATCAACGGAAGTCGATATTTCCAAGATCGCCCCGGGGCAGGCGATCAAGACGAGCTGGCGCAAGCAGCCGGTTTTCGTCCGTAACCTGACGCCCAAGGAAATCGCCGAGGCCAACGCGGTCCCGGTGAGCGATCTTCGCGATCCCCAGACGCTGGCCGAGCGCACCAAGCCCGGCAAGGAAAACTGGCTGATCACGCTTGGCGTCTGCACCCACCTTGGCTGCGTGCCGCTGGGAGTCGGCGAGGGTGAGAACCGCGGCGAGTTCGGCGGCTATTTCTGCCCCTGCCACGGCTCGCACTACGACACCGCCGCGCGCATTCGCAAAGGCCCGGCGCCTCTCAACCTCCAGGTGCCGGATTATGAATTCACGTCCGATACCGTCGTGTCCATCGGCTAACAGGGGAAAGACAAGTCATGAGCTTTGCCTGGGCCAAGCCCTATGAACCCAAGACCGAACTTGGCCGCTGGATGGATGACCGGCTTCCGCTCCCGCGGTTGGTCTATAATGCGGTCGGCGGCGGCTATCCGGTGCCGCGCAACCTCAACTATGGCTGGAACTTCGGTGTCCTCAGCGGGATCTTCCTGACGATCCAGATCATCACCGGCATCGTCCTCGCAATGTGGTACTTTGCCTCGGCCGACGGAGCGTTCAACTCGATCGAGCACATCATGCGCGACGTGAACGGCGGCTGGATGATGCGCTACGCGCACGCCAATGGCGCGAGCTTCTTCTTCATCGTCGTCTACATCCACATCTTCCGCGGCCTCTATTACGGCTCCTACAAGGCGCCGCGCGAGCTGGTGTGGATGCTCGGCCTGGTCATCTACCTGCTGATGATGGCGACCGCCTTCATGGGCTATGTGCTTCCCTGGGG
>JAJJPO010000161.1:0-2991 GCA_032907585.1 Sphingomonas sp.
ACGATGCCGGTTCCGGACGGGCCGACATACTTGGCGTCCGGCGGATTTCCGTCCCCGCCACCCTTGAGCGTGATGACGACGCCGGCGCCGACGGCTTCCGGTGCGTCGCCGTTGATCACGACCAGCGTTTCCTGCCCGGTCATGAACAACTGCCAGCGGTAGTCCGCCGATAGCTGGTACATGGCAAGCGCCGAGCGCGCGATGCCGATCAGCGGCGGCGTCTCCGGCTTGAGCGACAGATCGCGCGGGCCGATGACGACCAACGGGATCTCCGCCAGCGTCTCGCGGCGAGCCGTCACTGGCTCGGCCTGCTGCCCGTCGACGAGGTTCCCGGCGGCATCGTAGCGCTGGCCCACATAGCGCCCGCCCTCGATCAGCAGAGCCAGATATTGCTCCCGACGCTCCCACGAGAACCCGTTGCGCACCAGCCCGCTTTCGTCGAGCACGAACATATCGCGCTCGTCGGACCAGTTGATCAGCGACTCGGCCTGATAGCCCACAAGCCTCGGCATGTCGCCGCCCGCCGACGGCGCGTCCGCCAGAATGGCGTATCGCCCGGTCGAAAGCACCTCCGCCGTGATGCGGCGGTGAAATGCCTCAAGCGGCAACCCGTCCGCCGTCGCCTGCTCCCAGATGCCCTGCATGGAGTCCGGCATCTGTATGTTGATTTCCGACTGGTGGATCACACCCACCATGGCCTGGATGGCTGGCTGCACGATCTCCTGGAACTGCGCACGGCTCTGGTATTGCGCATAAAGCGCCTTGCCGCCGTCCTTCTGCTCGGCAAACCCGGTGGGCATGGGCAGGTATGCCGTCGTCCCGTCCTTGACCGCCGTCTCGCCGCGGATCGTGTCGCGCATCAGGCGCCACTCGCCTGCCCGGTCGTCGTAGTCCGGGTGCTTCGTGCTTACTGCCTCAGCCATGGTCAGATCAGGCCCCTCACGGTTGAGGTCTTGGTTTCCGCCACCCGGGGCGGATCAGCGAACGTCAGCATCAGGGCGTCGGCATAGTCCGGGCTGGAAATGCCGCGGCGGGCCAGCGCTTCCTTCTTCTCGATCACGATCTTGCCCCGCTCGTTCCTGAACCACTTCACCAGCGAGAGTTGCAGGCAGAGCGCATCGCTCTCCTTGTCGCCGCTCGGCAGCGCCAGAAGGTCCGTGACCGGGTGCTCCTTGCCGCCCCTGCCCTCGAGGAACAGCACGTGCTCGTGCGTCCGCTGCAGTGCCGTGCGGCACAGCCACCAGATTTCCGCCTTGGAATTGCCGAACATCTCTTCCGACGTCCGGCCGTCCGGCCATTTGCGATCCGTCGGAGGGTTGCCGGTGTTGACCGGGAAAACAGCCAGCCCGCCGACAGGATTGTGCATCAATGTCGACGATACGCCGGCACCGACGCCGGGCGCATCGAAGTTCAGCCGGCTCGCGCCAGTCTCGCGCGCAACATCGAGCATCCAGTGCGCCGTCTGCGTGGTGTCGGGCTCTCCGCGCGAACGGGGCACTCCAACGACAGGCCCGCGCCGGGGCACCGTGATCGACTTCGCCTTGCCCGCCCCGACGTCGCCGCCGAGAACGCATTGATTGGACGGAACCAGACGCGGCTCGATCTTCGCCAGGCGCTTCGCGCTCTCGACCCACAAAGCCGGGATGCAGATGCCCTCGACCGAGGCCGAATAGTCGATGTCGTACTCAGAAGCCCATGTCGTCGGGTCGGAGAAGCTGGCCTGCTTTTCTGCCGCCCATTCCTCCGTCTTGCGCGGATCGTCGCGCCAGTGCAGGCGGAATATCTGGTGCGGCTTCAGGATCGAATGGCGCTTGCGGGCAAACAGGTTGCCCATGCCGTTGACCGACGAAACCCAGATCACGCAATCGGTGTTGCCGGACAGCGCCTTCTCGACGGTCTCGGCATTCTTCACGTGCGCCGCCTCGTCGAGCACGTACATCGTCGAGCGGCCGCCGCGGCCCATGTCCTCGCCGCCGTCGCCGGAGATGACCGCGCCGTTCGACGGGTTGACCAGGCGCATGTAATTGTCGTGCTGCGGAAACGAGAAGCCTTTCGGCAGCATTTCCGGCGGCAGCCGGCGCAGCATGATCCTCAGCTTGGCGAAGATCGAGTCCGGGTTGTCCTTCTTGTCGACCTCATCGACGGTGCGCGAGCCGAAGGTCGCCTTGAAGCCCGGCGTGAACAGCCATTGGTGCAGCGCGAACCCGGCTGTCAGATAGGTAGCGCCGACGTCGCGGCTCTTCTCCAGCAGCCCCTCTTCGGCCGCCTCTACGCGATCCCGGAGCCACAGGATGCCCTCGCGCTGCTTTGGCCAGAGCTTGAACTGTACGAACGCCCCACCGGGCTTGCCGACGAGGCGCGGATCGTAGGTCCATACGTGGTGGTCGAACCAATAGAGGATGTCGGATCGGCAGCGGTCGAGTTCGCGCTCCCAGCCGCCGCGCTCGGCCTCGACCTCACGCCGCTGCTTCTGCTGCTGCAGTGCCTCCCACAATCCCGAGCTTTTCGAGAACTGGGTAGGCTGCTTCAAGAGCGACAAGTTCATCGGCGGTCAGCTTGTCCAGATCCTGGGGCTTGAGCGTGATGACGGCGACGGCTCCCGAGTGGCGGGTTTTGTCGATGATGAGGCCGAACAGCTTCGCCTTGCCCATGGTGGCCTGCACCATGGCGCCGGACTGCTTCTCTCCCTTGGCGATGGTGCGGGCTTCGTCTAGCTCGGCCGACAGGCTTTCGACCGTCACCTCCACCTTTTTCGCGACCTTTGCCTGCAATTCGTCAACACGGCGGCGGATTTCGTCTTTCTTCGTCAGCCGAGTAGAATTGCGCGGGTCGGAGTATCCGGCAGCCTTCAGCGCGTCGGTTGCGCTCTTGCCCTTCGCCAGCTCCTGTGCGAACCGCTCATGCCTTGCGTTTTTGAGTGCCGGCATTTTCCTTCGCGCCCCAGTTTATTGCTGCTCTTTCTCTTCCGGCAAAGACCCCCCTCATCTCGCG
>JAJJPO010000162.1:0-2981 GCA_032907585.1 Sphingomonas sp.
CGGCGATTGCCTCGACCATGGTGTCGACGCGCGCATAGGCTGCTGTCGGGATTCCCGCCCGGGAGCAGAGGTCCTTGGTAAATCCCTTGGAGCCCTCGAGCCTGGCTGCGGCAGCCCCGGGCCCGAACACCGCAATCCCCTCGGCCCGGGCAGAATCGGCAACGCCGGCGACGAGCGGCGCCTCGGGTCCAACCACGATGAGATCGATCTTGTGCTCCCTTGCGAGCTGGACCACTGCAACGGGGTCGGCAGGATCAATTTCGACGCATTGCGCCCAGCGGGCAATCCCGGGGTTGCCGGGAGCCGCGATCAGCAATTCGCAGCTTGGCGATTGCTTCAGTCGCCATGCCAGCGCATCTTCGCGCCCGCCCGAGCCAAGCAGCAGGATGTTCATGCCTCTCCCCGATGACGATCCACAAGGCCTCCTAGCCGAGCACAGAAGCGGCGACAACGCGCCAGCTTTGTCGGTCAGCGAACTCTCCGGCGCATTGAAGCGTACCATCGAGTCCGCTTTCGGGCTGGTGAGGGTACGCGGCGAGATCTCCGGCTGGAAGCGTCATGCCTCGGGCCATTGTTATTTCACGCTGAAGGACGAGGGCGCCTGCATCGACGCGGTGATCTGGAAGGGACAGGCGGGAGCCCTCGCATTCCGGCCTGAAGACGGAGCCGAGGTGATCGCGACCGGACGGCTGACGACCTATGCCGGCCGGTCAAAATACCAGATCGTCGTGAACCGGATGGAACTGGCGGGGGAGGGAGCGCTGATGGCGCTCCTCGACCGCCGCCGGCGCGCCCTGGCTGCCGAGGGGCTGTTTGACGACCAGAGAAAGCGCAGGCTGCCCTTCCTGCCCCGGGTTATCGGGGTCGTGACCTCCCCGACCGGAGCGGTCATCCGCGACATTCTCCACCGGCTGGAGGATCGCTGCCCGACCCATGTCATCCTCTGGCCGGTTCCGGTCCAGGGCGAGGGCGCCGCCGCCAAGATCGCCGCTGCAATAAGCGGCTTCGCCAAGTCGGAACCGCGTCCCGACTTGCTGATCGTCGCCCGCGGGGGCGGCTCGATCGAAGACCTGTGGCCATTCAATGAAGAGGAAGTGGTACGCGCCGCGGCCGCCTCGCCAATTCCCCTCATTTCCGCGGTTGGACACGAGACCGACACGACGCTCATCGATTTTGCGGCCGATCGCCGCGCGCCGACCCCGACCGCCGCAGCCGAGATGGCGGTGCCGGTGAAGGCAGAGCTAGCCGCCCTCCTTGCGGAGCTTGGCCATCGGCAGTCGGCATGCGTCACGCGCGGCGCTGCCCGGGCCTTTGAGAGGCTGGACCAGGTCGCCCAGCGCTGGCCGGAACCATCGGGCCTGCTGGCGCCGGTCGCGCAGAGACTGGATGATGCCGCCGACCGCCTGCCAAGGGCACTCGGTCAACGGACCGTCCATGCGAGGGCAGACCTCGCCGCCATTGCTCCGCGGCTCCAGTCGAGGCTGCTCGACGAGCGGGTAGCAAGGGCACGGGACAAGCTTGCCTCCCTCTGGCGACTGGCTGAACTTGCCCATCCGGAACGGCCGCTCAAGCGAGGCTTCGTCCGGGTCACGGACCGGGCCGGCAAGACCATCGTCCACGCTGCCGACGCCCGGGCGGCGGCGCGAGTGGACCTCCACTTTGCAGATGGCCGGGTCGCTGCCCATATAGGCGATGGGACAGGACCTGTCCCCTTCCGGCCGGCTAGGCGGGTTGAGCGAAAGGACGCTTCATCCTATCCGCCAGGCCAGCGGGGACTGTTTGACGACGAGGAATGAACAATGTTGATGGGCAGCGGGAATCGCGAAGCCAAGCTCCACTATCTTGACGGAACCTTCCGTCTGCTGGCTGCGGGTGATCATGTTCGCTGCGCAATCACCGGCGCAATCATCCCGCTTGACGAACTGCGTTACTGGTCGGTCGAGCGCCAGGAAGCCTATGTCGATGCAGCCGCGAGCCTCGAGGCCGACCGGAGAGCAGGAAAGATCTGATTTCCTAGTTGATGCGTCGGACCTTGACGCCCGGCTGGCGTGCGACGCTCAATATATAACTTCCCAGCACGCCTTTCTTGACCACCACCTTGTCGCCGGCTTCCGGCGGAATCGCGATCGGCTTTCCGTCGGTCTGGCTCCAGCGGCTCCCGTCCGCCAGGCGGAATATATAGCCGCCATCGCCATTATAGGCGGTCGAGACGATCTCCCCGTCGATCTCCTTGATTTCTACCGCGTCGTCGTCGTCACCGAAAATGCCCAGGTCGGGAATGGCGAGACCAAACAGGCCGCGCTTGGTCTTGCGAACGGCCTCCCGGTCAAACGCGACCAGGTCGTTCCTCGAAATCGCTTCGCCGATCACGGTTGCTGCCTTGTCATAGCAGGCGAGCCGTTCGGCGGCGTCACTGATGCCACGGCAGTCCAGTAGGCTGCGAATCTGTGCGGGCGGCGGGCTTGCCTGCGCCTGGGCCCCGGCCGAGGATGGTGCAAGAGCCAGAGCCCCCACCAGAAAAATCAGCCCTGCCGGCCGACAGTTGGACATGCACTTCCTCCGACGTGATTTGCCGTGACGACTGTGGCTCAGCTTCGCATATCGGGCAAGAAGCTGACTGTTGCAGAAACACTACAGAACGTCGACAACTCGACACCGACCCGCCTCGGTACGTTGCCATGTGTCGAGCGTTGCATTTATTCAACCCCACAGTCGGGCGGCTTTTCACCGCCCAACTCGCGTGGCCGTCTCGCCGGCGGCCTAAAAGGGGAAGACATCATTATGAAGCTCGATTTCCGTCAGCGGCTGCTTGGCACGACCCTGCTGGTCGGCGCCGGCGTGCTTGCAACGCCCGCCTTCGCGCAAGAAGCGCCGGCAACCAATCCCGCGGCACAGACCCCGACCGGTCCGGTCGAGGCTGCGCCCATCCCGGACGTATCCGCGACGGGTGAACCGGTAGACACCAGCCGTGACATCGTCGT
>JAJJPO010000163.1:0-12948 GCA_032907585.1 Sphingomonas sp.
CCTCGAAGGCGCTCGCAAAGGAATTGGTGGAAATGGGACTGATGGCTCTGGCCTGCATATGTCCCCCTACCGCTTCGGATACCATCGGCGCTGCCGCCTATTGTCGCCCGCCAGACGTTTCCCGACTCTATTCGGCTGCTCGCGTGGACACAGCCGTCGATGTGGCGATCACACCGCCCATTTGCCGGTAAGGCCTGATGGACGCTGTCGATCTGCAGATCATCCAGATCATGCGCGAGGACGCGCGCCTCCCGCTCAAGACGATCGCGGGCAAGGTAGGACTGGCGCGCAGTTCCGTGCGGAGCCCGTATCGACCGATTGGAAGCCATGGGTGTGATCCGTGGATATAGCGCTCGCGTGGCCAACATCCCGCCGGTGGTCGGAGCGGTCTTATGCGTTTCGCTTCGGCAGACGCCCGATCCGGCGACCGTGGCAGCCCTCGTTCAGATGCCGGAGGTGAGGCGATGCCTCTCACTGGCGGGGGAAATTGACCTCCTGGTCGAGCTTGCGGCTGGAGATGTCCGAGAGTTAAACGATGCCAGGGACCGGATCGCGAGCTTGGCTAGCGTGGCCCGGGTCACGACATCCCTGATACTGAATCGCGACAAGGAGAGTGATTCGTGAGTGTCGAACCTCGGATGCATTCAGGAACGGAACCGTTGGCTCTGCAATCCTCACAAGAGGAGGTTTGTCGGTCTCAAAAGCCATTCGCCGTGATCTACCGTTGGAGAGTTGATCCTGACCATCAGGATGCCTTTCTTGATCGCTGGCGAGCGGTCACGGTGGAACTTCGCGAACAGTTTGGAGCCTTGGGCTCGTGTCTCTCGCGAGACGCCTCCGGTGACTTCATCGCCTTCGCCCGATGGCCAAGCGAGGAGCATCGTGACCGGACGTTTGCCAGGCGCTCGGCCGCCGACCCTTTGCCCGGGGTCCTTGAATTCGAGCAGACGAGGCTTTGGGTAGAAGAAGACCTGCTTTCAAAGTGACATCCATCCGACCGCCCTCCAATGACGGTCTTGCCGCGCTGCGGGTGTCGCCGAGCTGAGGTCGCGCCAATATGTCAATGTTTTCAATCCAACCCGTCCGGTCAGAAAAAGAGCTCAAAGCCGCGAAACGGCTCTTCGCGGCCTATGCGGCCTCCCTACCGGTCGATCTCATGTACCAGGACTTCTCATCCGAGCTAGCGGATCTGCCGGGGAAATACGCACCGCCGGCAGGTGAGCTGCTGGTGGCCTGGAGCACATCTGGCAGTGCAATCGGGTGCGTCGGGCTGCGCCCGCTGGACCAAGGCAAGAGTGGCGAGATGAAGCGGCTTTATGTGAGCACCAATGCGCGATCACTTGGACTCGGCAGGGCGCTCGCCGGCGCGGTTATCCATGCTGCGCGAGAACGAGGCTATTCACAGCTGTTGCTCGACACGCTGCCCACAATGGCGGCGGCAGCTGCGCTTTACGAGTCTCTGGGGTTCGAGCGCATCGGGCCATATTATGGACCTACGCCGCCAGGCACGATCTTCATGAGACTTCACCTCGATATTGCCGGCTAGTCCCGTTCCCGACCATGAGCCCATCTTCACAATTTGATGCGAGCGACCCGGTCGGCGGTACTACCCGCTCGCCGCAAGAATTTTATCGGTATCCCGCACGTCTCATCGGGAACTCGCCCAGTTGGCCAGGTGCGTCTCGAGCACAGCGAGCGGCATAGAGCCGGCCAGCAATCCCGCGTCGTGGAATGACCTAAGGTCGAAGCGCGAACCCAGGCGACGCTGGGCTGCCTCTCGAGCCCTGGTCCAGACCTGTTGCCCCAACATATAGCTGGAGGGCGGTACAGGCTCAACGCAAGAGCGTTCGACTTCCGTGATCGCGGTCGCCTCGTCTTCGCCCAGCGTATCGACCATGTATCGCACGGCCTTCTCTCGGCTCCAGCGCTGGTAATGCAGACCTGAATCCAGCACCAGTCGAGCGGCGCGGAACAGGAGCGAGGCCACGTAGCCAAGGCGTCCCAGCGGATCAGCGGCATAGACGCCCCTCTCGTCTGCTCGCTGTTCGGCATAAAGCGCCCAGCCTTCGCTGAAGCTTGAAAAGGGCGGCATCTGGCGCATCAGGGGCACGCCCTTGGCTTCCAGGTTGAGGGCATTTTGCAGGTGATGGCCGGGAACAACCTCGTGATAAACAAGGGTCGGGAGATCGAACTTCGCCATCTCGCCCATGTCACGCAGGTTGATGTAGAACCGACCAGGGCGCTGGCCGTCGAGAGTAGGCGGCTCATAATAGCCGCCAGGCGCGCCGGCTTCGATCGCTGGCGGAACTCGCTGAATGATAACCGGGGCCCGCGGGAGGGTCCCGAAATAATCGGACAGCCGTGCCTGCATTGACTTGGCCATTGCATTGGCATCGTCGATGAGCCGTGCTCTTCCGGCATCGTCATTCGGATATAGCTGGCGCGGATCTCGCCTCAGCGCGGCAAGCCGCTCAGCTACGCTCCCCCTCGTCATGCCCTGGGCTGTCAGGATGGTATCGGCCTCACCGGTCAGCTTGCCTACCAGGTCAAGCCCTAGCGCATGTATCTGCGGGCCGGTCATGTCGGTGGTCGTGAAAGAACGGACGGCGAAGCGGTAATAGCTCTCACCATCCGGGAGCCTCCAGCAGCCGGCCTCGTGCGGAGCTGATGGAATTGCCTCCTCCAGCAGCGCCAGCTGCCGGCGCATGGCGGGATAGACCTCGCCTTCGACGATCCGTGCGGCGCGCGCCGTCCAATCGCCCGCGATGTTCTTCGATATGGCCCTTTCCGAGAGAGCCGACACCAGTTCGGACTCTTCCGCGGCGGGTGCCAGCATATTGCCCAGCTGCTCGATAGTTCGACGGAGAATGAAATCGGGCGGCGACGCACCGTTCGCGAAGTCACCTCGCGCGCGTTCGCTCTCCTGGTCGAGAGCAGTGTCGAAGGCAGCCAATCGACTGAGATATGCCTCGGCGTCTTCGCGCGTTTCCACTGGGTGCTGGTTGGCCAGGAAGGACGGCGTGCTGCGGTAGCTGCCATTGAGCTGCGAGAGCACATAGGGGAGCGATCCGACCCCTGGCTCACCATAAGGAAAAGTGTAGCTTTTGAGGGTCGTCTCCACCAGATAATCGGCGGTGCGGTAATTGATGAGGTCCGTTGCCGTGAGTGTTTCCGGCTCGAAGCGAGCGAGCTCCCGGCCGAGGTCCTTGAACACCGCCTGCATCCGGGCCAGCCCGGCGGGCGAATGATCATCGAGGCGGTGCCGAGCGTCGGCATTGGCGCCAACGTCCAGACCGGTCATCGTCATCAGCTGGGGCGAGACGAACAACGCCTGATTCATGCTTCGATCGAGCAGGCCTGTAAGGCCCCCGTCGAAAGAGAATGCCCGCGCGCGACCAGCAATTGTGCCGATCGAGGTCAAGCAGGCCGCTAGCATGAATTGGCGGCGGTCCAGCATAGGTCAGGGTCTCCATCTGGGTCCAAGCTCGGGAGTTACGTTCGGTCGAGCTCTATGCGGTTTCGACAGCATCAGTCCAACCCGGCAATGCCTGATCGATCAGGAGCGTTATGAATATAGGCGCCTCCCAGCCCTTGCGCGGAGCGCCAGCACCGGGTCTGCATGCAGGGCGCTGATGCATGGGATAACCGCTAAGATTGCTTACTCCCAGCATGTCCGCGCCGGACTGGCCGATATCGGTCTGAGAGCTCATCAAATGCAGCTGGAGAAGCTTGGCCCGCTCCTTGCAGTGTCCGCTTGCCGATGGCGCCGCGGCCGATTAATCCGCGAGCAGAAGCGATGCTTCCAAAGGGGGGTATAATCATGAAACTCGTTGTGGCCGCGACGGCCCTTTTTCTTGCTGCGCCGGTCATGGCGGAGACGCTGACCAACGACAGTGTCGTAACCTTGTCCGAAGCGGGCATCGGCGACGAAGCGGTCATTGCCAAGATCAAGAGCTCCGACGTCAAGTTCGAACTTTCGACGGACCAGTTGATCGCGCTGAAGGAGAGGGGCGTGTCCGGGCCGGTGATCGCCGCCATGCTCGAGGCCTCAAATCCCGCCAGCAAACCGGCGGCGATGTCGATGGATTCCCCTGACCCGATGGTGCCTCATCCAGCCGGTCTCTACCTTCTCACTCAGGCGGGGGCGGAAGAGCGCATGAAACGGATCGATGCCACCGTTTCAAATCAGGCCAAGACGGGCGGTATTTTCGGATATGCGCTGACCGGCGGGATAGCTTCCATGAGTGTCAAGGCTGCCATCCAGAATGATACAGCCAAGACGAAGGCATCCAGCAAGCAGCCCGTCTTTTACTTCTTCTTCGATGAATCCAATCCTGGCACGCAACTGGCGAGCGGCTGGCTTTCGGGCAGCACCCAGGTCGCGACCTCTCCGAGCGAGTTCACGCTGGTCAAGCTCACCAGGAAAAAGGGGCGGCGCGAAGCGCGGGTTGGCAGCATGAACATCGCCGGTGCCAAGACCGGGGTCATGGACAGCGACCGTATTGCCTTCGATTACGAGATGGTGCGGCCCGGAGTGCACAAGGTATCGCCAAAGCAGCCGCTCGAAGCCGGTGAATATGGCTTCATCCAGTCGATCACCGGGGGCGGTGCAGGCGGCGCGCTGACCGCTCGCATCTTCGACTTCTCGGTACTGTGACCGAAAGACGGACTACGAGGTCCGTGCGCCCCGGTTATTCCTTCAAGGCCAATGGCCGGCAGTCGATGAGACTAGGGGCGCTGGTCGATAGCCAGCCAGTTCAGTTCCCAGGCCTTGCCGCCGTCGACTGAATAGAATTGCTCGAACCTGGCCTCCGTCGGGGAAACACGGGTCATCACGAACCGGACCAGTATCGTCCTGCCGTCGAGCTGGTCCTGGCCGACGAACTCGCCGCGGCCATTTCCATCGAAGCTCCCAAACACCGGCGCGGTCAACACACCGTTCGAGAGGCTGGCGTAGTTGACGTTCCAATGCCCGGTCCTGGGTTTGTAGAGCCGAAGCGCGCCACCTTCGATCGAACCCGATGCGTTCTTCACGGAGAGTTCGACAAAGTTCGCGCGCCCGCCCAGCAATGGCTTGACGACGCTGGTCCCCTCGAAAGTGACCCAGTCGGGCGCCTCGCCGGTCAGCGGGTTGCGCAGGACGCGGACGCTGGTGTTCCAGCTGCCGAACTCCCAGTCGAAATCATGCTGGCCATCGCGCTGGGCAGGGGCCTCGGCGGCCAAAGCAGCGGCGGCTGGCAATTGCACAACCGGCAAGGTCGCCAGCAAGGCGAGCGGAAGGGCTGGGAAAAATTGCTTGGCCATTTGGATCGGCTCCCCGGTCGTTCGCGTGGACAATGCGACCAGATTGACCAAAGGGGCTCGCCAGCGCCACCCCATACATCCCATTGACTACGAGCGTCTTAGTCGCATAATACACCCACGATAAACGGGAGGGCATTATGAAACTTGGCTTGCTTGCGGGCGTGGCGCTGATCACCGCGGTTCCGTTTCCGGCGTCCGCGGTGCCGGCCGACTTCGGTGCAAGGGCGGAGGCCCTGATCAAGGATGCCTATCCCGCCACCGGTCCGGGGGCCGCGGTGATTGTCGTGGAAGATGGAAAAGCGGTATTCACCGCCGGCCAGGGCCTCGCCGACGTCGAGACGAAGCGTAGCATTACGCCGGACACGGTTTTCAGGCTCGGCTCCATCACCAAGCAGTTTTCGGCAGCCGTCATGCTGCAGCTGGTTGCCGAAGGAAAAGTCTCGCTCGACGACAGGCTTTCCAAGTTCCTGCCTGACTATCCCGAGCCGGGTGCAAATGCGACCATCGCGCAGCTGCTCAACCACACAGTCGGCGTCCAGAGTTACACCGGGATCCCGGGATTCATGGACGAGGCTCATACCAACAAGCCCTATACCACCGAGCAGATGATTGCCCTGTTCAAGGAGCTCCCGTCGCCCTCGAAGCCCGGCGAGCGCTGGCAATACAACAACAGCGGATATGTCCTCGTTGGCGCCGTGATCGAGAAGGTCACGGGCAAGCCCTGGCACGTCAACGTCGAGGAGCGGATATCAAGGCCGCTCGGGCTCAAATCGATCCGCTATGGCGTCATGGAGGCGGACACCGCCAACATGGCCAAGGGCTATAGCAGGGACGGCGAAACGGTGGTCCCGGCCAAGAAGATCCACATGAGCGTGCCCCATGCCGCCGGGGCATTGATCGGGACCGTCGAGGACCTTGCAAGGTGGAACGAGGCCCTGAATGCCGGAAAGGTCATTCCCCTGGAGCTCTATGCCAGGATGACGGCCCCAACCGCGCTGCCTGGCGGGCAAACCGAGGAATATGGCTTCGGGATCGCGAGGCGGGAGCTGAAGGGGCGCCGGGCGCTCGGGCATGGCGGCGGAATCTTCGGCTTCAACACCGACAGCATCTATCTCCCCGACGAAGATATTTTCGTCGCCGTTTTTGCCAACAGCGATTCCCCGGCGGCCGAGCCGGGCATGGTGATGATGAAGCTGGCGGCATTGGCAGTAGGCGACCCATTTCCAAGCTTTCAGAAGACGGAACTGGACCCGGCGAGCTATGACGCCTTTTACGGTGTCTATGCCGTCGAAGACGGTGAACGCCGCTTCTTCGCGCGGGATGGAAAGCTGTTCACGCAGCGTAGCGGCGGTCCGCCGCTCGAAGTCTATCATGCCGGCGAGGGCAAGTTCTTCTATCCGGGAAGCCTGAGCTGGTTCGAGCTGTCAAAAGACAGGACTGGAGCGCCGCAAATGGCGATGCACCAGCAGGGCGCCAGCAAGGCCGATATTTCGCTTCGAACCGGGCCATTGCCGGCTGAACCGAGGACCGTCGACCTGCCGCGCACGACGCTCGGCCGTTATGTAGGAAGCTACAAGGCAGTCATGGGCATCGCCAGGGTCGCGCTGGGCGAAAGCGGTCCGATGACGCTCCAACTTGGCGGCCAGCAGCCGGTGCCGATCAGGCCGATCAGCGAAACCGAGTTCCTGGCCGAGGGAGTGGACGCGAGAATCGTGTTCCATCTCGAGGGCAGCGCTGTGAAGCAGCTGGTAATTCACCAGGGCGGCCGCGAGCTTCCGGCGGAGCGCTTGCCGGACTAGCTGCTTTTCCAACCCTTTTCGCTGCCCCCGCTGCCAGGGCAGCAGGCTCTGTCAGTCGGGGGGCAGCTCCCAACGGACCCGGCCGGAAAAGCTTCCTCCTATCCGCCGGCCTCCCGGGTCCCTTGCCGGCGAAAAGCGAGCGCGCCTCGAGACGATCCTGCACGTCTGCCTGTCCAGCGCTTCGCTGCCGCTCGTTTGCACAATCTCGCATTTGGTGACCCTGCCTCGACGGCTGACCTCCACCCGAAAACCGGTTGTTCCCTGTTCCTCGTTGATGACCGCTCGTTGCGGATAATCGTCGGTGGAAAATATGGTCACAAAATCGATGCTGGCCGATGCCGGCCCGGTTGCTCCCGCCAGGGGTTCGCCGTCCCACCAGTCGATGGCCGCATCGCGGTTCTGCCAGCCAAAATATCCAAGCCCCGCGAGCACGGCGGCGATGATCGGCAGCAGCGACCAGTCACGCTGACCCTGGACCGGTGAGCGCGGATCGGTCCGACGATGCATGGCTCCCCCCGGCAGAAAAGCAAAACGCCCGGGCACATGTCCCGGGCGTCCTTGCGTGACGATTGCTCGTCAGCCCCCTTGGAAGTTCAAAAAGCGCCGTGCGCCCCCTGACTGGCGCTTGGCATCCTCCCCGGACCTCCGGCCTGACGCCTCGTCCGAGCCCATTCGCTAGGCGAGTGACCGAGCTCTTGTCACGTCAAAACTGGAACGCGCGACATAAAAGCAAACAAGCTGTGACCAACCCGCCACAGCAGTCCGGCGATTGCGTTGGGCGGGGTCGCTCACTAGGACAACCGCCATTCAACTCCCGTCTGACAGGAATTTTTTACCTTGCGCCTCTCCCGCTCGTTCCTCCCCGTACTCAAGGAAAGCCCCGCGGACGCGCAGATCGTCAGCCACAAGCTGATGCTTCGCGCCGGTCTCGTTCGCCAGACCGCGGCAGGTATCTATGCATGGTTGCCGCTGGGCTTCCGGGTCCTGAAGAAGATCGAGCAGATCGTCCGCGAAGAGCAGGACAAGGCAGGAGCCATCGAGCTGTTGATGCCGACCCTGCAGTCGGCGGACCTGTGGCGCCAGTCGAAGCGCTACGAGGCATATGGCCCGGAAATGCTCCGGATCCGGGACAGGCACGATCGCGAGATGCTCTACGGCCCGACCAACGAGGAGATGATCACTGCAATCTTCCGCGACGAAGCCAGGAGCTATCGAGACCTTCCCCGGACCCTCTACCATATCCAGTGGAAGTTCCGTGACGAGGTCCGCCCGCGCTTTGGCGTGATGCGCGGCCGCGAATTCCTGATGAAGGACGCATACAGCTTCGACCTCGACGAGGCAGGGGCGAGGCAGAGCTATTATCGCCAGCTCCTGGCCTATCTTCGGACCTTCCAGCGGATGGGGATCCGCGCCGTGCCCATGAAGGCGGCTTCCGGCCCGATCGGCGGCGACCTCAGTCACGAGTTCATCGTGCTTGCGCCGACCGGCGAGAGCGAAGTCTTCTACGATGCCGCGTTCGAGGAGTTCGACTGGGCGCAGGCCGCGCTGGATTACGACGATGCGGAAGGGCTGGAGGCCCTGTTCAACAAGGTCAGCTCCACTTACTCGGCAACCGACGAGACCCATGACGAAAGTCGGTGGGAAGAGGTTCCTTCTGACCGCCGTAGGCAGGGAAGGGGCATTGAGGTCGGCCACATTTTCAACTTCGGCACCAAATATTCCGCGGCGATGGGCTTCAAGGTTTCGGGTCCCGACGGGTCGATGGTGACCCCCGAGATGGGAAGCTACGGGATCGGCGTTTCGCGGCTGGTCGGTGCCATCATCGAGGCAAGCCACGACGAAAACGGGATCATCTGGCCCGAGGCCGTTGCGCCGTGGAAGGTCGGGCTGGTCACCATGCGTGGCGACGACGAGGCGTCGGTGAAGGCGGCCAACGAGATCTACGCAAGGCTGACCGGAGCGGGCGTCGAGGTGCTCTATGACGACCGCGACGAGCGCGGCGGGGTCAAGCTCGGCTCGATGGACCTCATGGGCATTCCCTGGCAGCTCATCATCGGTCCCCGCGGGCTGGCCAATGGCGTCGTCGAGCTCAAGAACCGGCAGACAGGGGTCAAGGAGGAACTTGCAATCGAATCTGCAATGGAGCGCCTAAGCGCATGATCCTCAACGCTTATGAGAAGATGATCGCCAAGCGCTACCTGGTCCCGGTCAAGGGCGAGCGCTTCATTTTCGTCGTCGCGGGCTTCTCGGTCGGCGCAGTCGCGCTGGGCGTTGCGGCGCTGATCATCGTCATGAGCGTGATGAACGGCTTTCGAGCAGAGCTGTTCGACAAGATAGTGGGCCTGAATGGCCACGCGATCATCCAGGGCTATGATGGAAGGCTGGTCAACTGGGAAGAGGTCGCGAAGGCCGCCCGCGCAAGTCCCGGCGTGCAATCGGCAACGCCGCTCATCGAGCAGCCCTTGATGGCCTCTGCCAACGGCCGTGTCGAAGGAGTGCTGGTCCGCGGCAACACGCTCGAGGACATCCGCACCAACCCCATCCTCAACGGCAAGGTCGTGTCGGGTGACCTGAAGTCGATCACCCCTGGAAGCGGGAGGGTGGCGATCGGCTCGCGACTTGCCGAAACACTCGGTGCCTTTCCGGGCTCGGAAATCTCGCTCATCAGCCCGGATGGCCGGTCGACGCCGGTCGGGACGGTCCCGCGCATCGTCACCTACAATGTCGGCGCCATCTTCGAGGTGGGCATCTTTGAATATGACAAGGCGTTCGTCATCATGCCGATGCAGGACGCCCAGACCCTGCTGCTGCTCGGCGACCAGGTCGGCATGGTCGAGGTCCAGGTCGACGATCCCGACCGCGTCGGCGAAATCCTCGCCCCGCTTCAGCCGCTTCTCCAGGGGCGGGGCATCATCGTCGACTGGAAGCAGATGAACTCGGCCCTGTTCGAGGCCCTCGAGGTCGAGCGCATCGCCATGTTCGTCGTGCTGTGCATCATCATCCTGGTGGCGGCATTCAACATCGCCTCGTCCCTCATCATGCTGGTCCGGGCCAAGACCCGCGACATCGCGATCCTTCGAACGATGGGAGCAAGCCGGCGGTCGCTCCTGAAGATCTTCATGACCGTGGGGCTGTCGATCGGGATGATCGGGATCGTCCTCGGCGCGATCCTCGGGGCGATCTTCCTCTTCTTCCGCCAGCAGGTGGTGAACTTCATCCAGCTTGTTACCGGCCAGAATCTCTGGGATCCCTCGGTCCGCTTCCTCACCGAGCTTCCATCACGCACCGACCCGTTCGAGGTCGCCGCGATCGTAACGGTGACGCTGGTTCTCACTTACCTCGCGACCCTTTTCCCGGCGCGAAATGCCGCCAATACCGACCCCGTGCAGGTGCTTCGTTATGAGTGAGCCGGTTCTCCAGACGCGCGGGCTGAAGCGCAGCTTTACGCAGGGCGGCGTCACCATCGAGGTGCTGCGGGGCGTCGACCTTTCGGTCCAGCCCGGCGAGATTGTCGCGCTGCTCGGCCCGTCGGGCTCGGGCAAGTCGACCCTCCTCCAGGCGGTTGGCTTGCTCGAAGGCGGGTTCGAGGGATCGATCCGGATTGCCGGCCAGGAGGCATCGGCGCTGGACGATGACGCCCGCACCGCGCTTCGCCGCGACGCTCTGGGGTTCGTCTACCAGTTCCACCACCTGCTGCCCGACTTCGACGCGCTGGAGAATGTCCTGCTCCCGCAGGTCATCCATGGCGCCGAGCCCGAGGCCGCGCGCGCACGAGCCGAGGAACTGCTTGGAAAGCTCGGCCTTTCCGAGCGGCTCGACCACCGCCCGTCCAAGCTGTCGGGTGGCGAGCAGCAAAGGGTCGCCGTTGCCCGGGCACTCGCCAACCAGCCGCCCCTGGTGCTGGCCGACGAACCGACGGGGAACCTCGATGAGGCTACCTCCGACCGGGTTCTCGGCGAGTTCCTGAAGCTGGTCCGTGGAGAGGGCAGCGCAGCGCTCGTCGCCACGCATAACGAGCGGCTTGCTGCGAAGATGGACCGGGTTGTCCGCCTCCACGAGGGCTTGCTGGAATGACCGATCTTACCGCCATCCCGATCAAGGCTGCCGACGGTTCCGACACCGACCTTGGTTCCCACCGCGGCCAGGTCCTGCTCATCGTCAACGTCGCTTCGAAATGCGGCTTCACACCGCAATATGAAGGACTGGAGAGGCTCCAGCGGCGTTTTGGGGACCGCGGCTTTTCGGTGATCGGCTTTCCCTGCAACCAGTTCGGAGCGCAGGAGCCAGGGGATGCCGAGGAAATCGCCCGCTTCTGCAAGCTCAACTATGACGTCAGCTTCCCGGTCCACGCCAAGATCGACGTCAACGGCCCCAATGCCGCGCCAATCTACAAGCAGCTTAAAGGGGCTGCCCCCGGGCTTTTCGGGAGCAAGGCGATCAAGTGGAACTTCACCAAGTTCCTGGTCGACCGTGCGGGCAGGGTGGTGAAACGCTATGCGCCCCAGGCCAAGCCCGAGGAAATTGCCGGGGACATCGAGGCGCTCCTTTAGTCCGATCCCGCCGAGCCGGCAGATATGGCCCCCTCATCGCCAAAATTGGGGATAAGTCGCTTCCCGGCGCTGGCGAAGAGCCGCTCAATTGCCCATAGTGGCTTCCATGTCGCTGCCCTATGTTCCGCTTCGCGTCTTTTCCTCGTTCACCATGCTCGAAGGCGCGATCGAACCCAAGGCCATCGCCAAACAGGCAGCAAAGCTCGGCTTTCCGGCCGTCGCTATCAACGATCGCAACGGCCTCTACGCCGCGATGGCCTTTGGCGAGGCCTGCATGGCAGCGGGGATCCAGCCGGTCATCGGTGCGCTGCTTGGAGTCGCCAGGCCCCAGGACATCGGGCCCGCGGGGGCGATCGACTGGCTGGTCCTCCTCGCCCAGGACGAGACCGGTTACGATAATCTCTGTCGCCACGTGTCTTCGGCCCACCTTGACCGGCCGATCTGCGAGGACCCGCATGTGCCGTTGGAAGCGCTCCAGGGGGCAACTGACGGGCTCATTTGCCTGACCGCGGGAGGCGAGGGCGCCCTGGCACGGCTTTACGCCGACGGGCAGGGCGACAAGGCTGCCGCTTATGCGGGCAGGCTGAAGGCGCTGTTCCCGGAACGCCTCTACGTGGAACTGACCCGGCGCGGCGATCCGATCGAGGAAGCGGCCGAACAAAAGCTGGTCGACCTTGCCTACCTGCTGGGCCTTCCGCTGGTTGCAACCAATCCCGCCCAATATGCCGAGCCCGACTTCCATGCCGCCCATGACGCCATGCTCTGCATCGCGGGATCGACCTATGTCGAAAACAAGGAGCGGCCGAAGAGCTCGCCTGAAGCCTGGTTGAAACCCGGCCCGGTCATGGAAGAATTATTCTCCGATCTTCCCGAGGCGATCAGCAACACGTCGGTCGTCGCGCAGCGCTGTGCGGTCGCCGCCCCCAAGCGCCGGCCGATCCTGCCCCGGCTTTCCGATGACGAGGACGAGACTCTCCGGCGAGAGGCCCACGCCGGTCTCGACCGCCGGCTCGAGGGCCGGCCCGAAGAGCTGAGGGGGCCATATCGCGAACGTCTCGACTTCGAGCTCGACGTCATCATCCGCATGGGTTTCGCCGGATATTTTCTCATCGTCGCCGACTTCATCAAATGGGCCAAGGCCAACGACATTCCGGTCGGTCCCGGGCGTGGCTCCGGCGCCGGCAGCGCCGTCGCCTGGGCGCTTACCATCACCGACCTCGACCCGATCGAGCTCAACCTCCTGTTCGAGCGCTTCCTCAATCCCGAGCGCGTGTCGATGCCGGACTTCGACATCG
>JAJJPO010000164.1:0-43580 GCA_032907585.1 Sphingomonas sp.
CGGTTATGCCGATCCGCTTCGGGTCGACAATTCCAAGTTCGATTGCAAGCTGGATTCCGCGTTCAAGGGAGGAATGGACGTTCCGGCGATCGGCAAACGCCTTGAGGTTCTGGCGGCGCGCCTCGGTGAAGTCCTTGCTGCCGCGGATATCGCCTATTGCCTCGGGCCTGCTGAAGCTGAGTACCGCATAGCCTCGGTTGGCGAAGACCTGGACGGGATATTCATCGCCGGTGCCCCCGCGCAGGAATCCGCGGGTATCGTACTGGACGACAATGAGGGGGTATTGCTGGCCGCTCCGGTACCCGACAGGCAGGACGAGATCGCCGACCGTCTCCACGCCGAACGAGTTGCGCCATCGGAGACGTCGCACCGAGCCGAGCGTCAGCCGCGCAAATTCAGGATTGGGGTCGAAAATCGTCTGTCGCTTGCCGGTTGTCGGGTCGAGCAGCTCGAGACGGCGCGGCTGAAGCGACGACTCTCGCAAGCAAGCGAGGGCCTTGCCGGCTGGAGTGCAGGAGGCGAGCACATCATCGGTGATGTAAATTTGGCGCGCCTCTTTCCTGGCCGGAATCCATTCATAGATTGCAGTGGAACTGCGCGCCCATCCGGTCCGGCGAATAAAGCGCACCCGTTGCTTTCCGGGCATCCACCACGGGTTGAGAGCACCCTTGCATTCGGGCCGATCGCATACGACCGTTCGACCACCCGGCATTCTCGCGTGAAGGCTGGCAGGGAGTGCCCCACCTGAAAGATCGGTCGCTGATATCCATAGGTCGTCCTGCCCGTCGGGCACTGCTCCGGCAGTCGCAATCAGTCCCTGCCCGGCTCCGATAAGGGCCGCTTCCGCCTTATTCGCTGCACGGACATTCCCGGTGCTGAGTTCGAGGACTTTGACTTCGCGAGCTACCGGCGCCCTTGGAAATGGAAGGTTGCTTGCGAATGGCCAGAACCGGCCGTCGAAATGGAAACCTTTGCGAGCCTCTTCTTCTCGTTCGCTCCGCGCCTTTTCCAAGCCAGGCTTGGTTGCATAGATGAGGGTTGTCCCGTCGCCGCCGAGCCGAAAGTCCACAATGTCGGACGCAGAGTTCGTCAGCGGATTGCTGCCGCTCCCGTCCACCATGGCCCGCCAGACCTGCGTCGTCCCGGAGCTTTTCTTGAGAAATGCAATCCAGCGACCGTCAGTGGACCACCGGGGCGTCACCACGCTGGTGATGCCGGTCGGATAACCCGAAATTCCCCGATTATCGATGGTGAGGAGGAGAAGCTGGCCGCCCAGGTCCGCGATCCTGGGGGAAGGCTTTTCATTCAGTTCAACCACGATCATTGCAAGGCAATATCTGTTGGTCGCAGGCCGAGCCTGGCGAAGCTGGAAAGCCGCCTTGCTGCCGTCGGGCGAGATGGTGAAGAAGGGGGCAGCCCAGGGATGGGGATCCACCGGGCCGATGTCACGCATCCTCACCAGATCTTCTGCTTCGAGCCGCCTTGCCTGGGGAGCGAGGCCCTGCGACGGGAGGATTTGTTGGCAGTCCTTTTCGGCCAAAGGACCTGCAATCGCGCCGCCCGCCGCCGCAGCAGCAAAGGTCGCGGCGACGGACATCCTGGCCAGCCGCATCACCAATGCTTTCGGATCGAGATGCTCAAGAAGCGGCCCACCGGGCTATGATTTGTGGAATCATAGGGCGGGGCCTCCGGCTGTGCATTGCGTATCACGTCCGGCTTTTCGTTGAGCAGGTTGAGTGCCGACAGACGAAGTTCGATATTGTTCAGTGGTCCGCTTGACTGTCGGATCATCAGGCTGCCGCTGAGATCAAGAGTCTTGAAGGACCCAACACGATCCCTTGTCGGGAAGCGAGTGTCGTGGGTCGGGCCCACATAGTTGGCGAATGCGGATAGCGCCCCGATCGGGTTCTCCCAAGTGACGCCGATGCGCGATCGCCAATGCGGCGGATTGAAGATGGTGCCGGCCAGCGGGACTATCGGCTGGGCTGGAGCCAGTTGCTGGTCGCTTCTGAGGTAGTTCGCCGCAGCCCTGACCACCAATCGGTTGTGGTCGTTCCACGCGTAGCGATAGCCTGCTTCAAGATCGACGCCGCGAATTCGTTGGCGAGACGTATTGCGCAGGGCACTGTCGATGATTGCCCCTACATTTCCGGGGTCAAATGGCTGCCCGGTCTGGTTGACGAGACCCTGGGGGAAGTTGGCAATCAATGCCTCCACCTCGGCGGCGGTGGGGTTGAAAGTGACGAGATCGCTGAACAACGGGTTGCCAAGGGCGGTCAATGTCCCGCTCAGCGGCGACCCGATGCGATCCTGATAGTCGATGTGGAAATAGCTGGCCTGGAGACTTAGCCCCTCGATTGATCTGGGCCGGAAATTCACAGTCGCTGACCAGGTCGTCGCGCGCTCGGACCGAAGGCCGGGATTTCCGCCACCCAGAAGGAGAACAGTGGATCCAGCTGGCTGCGGCGCCGGAGAAAAGATGAAGCCGGGCAGCAGCGAGCCTTGCAGCGGCTGATTGACCTGAAACAGTGTCGGAGCCTTGAACGATTTTCCCCAGGTTCCGCTAAGGGTGAGATCGGGTAATGGCCGATAGACGAGTCCCAGCCTCGGTGTTGCAACCGCGTCAATGCCCTTCCAGCGCTCATAGCGGATAGCGCCGCTCAACTGCAGCTGGTTGATGAATGGAAACTGATTGTCTGGACTAACCAAGGGGAGCGAGAGCTCTCCATAGGCGAACTGGACGTGCCGCCTTTCTATGAAGCTGCGGAACGGCACCGGTGTGCCGTCAATTAAGTCGACGATATCATAGTCCAGCACGACCCGTCGGAGCCCGCCGCCGACTGCAAGCCGAGCCTCGCCTGCCGGAAGGGCAAACAGCGGCCCTTCCGCCGTCAACTCGACCCCGCTCAGGCTGTTCTCGTAAGTGAGGCGCGAATCTAGCGGCTCTGAATTGAAGTAGCGACTGGTTTCAAGCCGGGTCCGGCTCGCTGCATATGTCGCACTCGCCGATAACAGCCAGCTGCCGAGATCGAAACGTGCGGTCGGAGCCAGCGAAAAGGACCGAACCTGAGGACGGTTTACGAGGCCGTTCGCAAGGACGTCCTGGTCAGGAAAAAATGGCGTTTGCTTGCGAGAACGTCGGTCCATGAAGCTGGCGTCAATCTCGAGGGTCGCGCCGGGTCCGAGCCGCTGATGGGCGGCCACCACTCCGCTGAGTTGTGAGTTTCGCAGCGTCAAGGTGAGGGAAGGGTCAACCGCACCGGTATAGTCCCGCTGGCTGGCATAGATCGGAGTGGCGCGGCTTGCGTCGATGGCAATCATTGCCCCGCCAGATGACCATCGATGGCCTCCGACGGCGCTATATTGCTGCTGAAAATTACCGCCTTCTGTGGAGGCACCGAGGCGTGCGCTCGTTTCCAGTCCGTCATAGTCCCGACGCAGAACGATGTTTGCGACACCGCCCACCGCGTCGGAGCCGTAAAGCGCCGAAGACCCGTCGGCGATCACTTCAACGCGCTCAATTGCCGCAAGCGGAATCGCTGAAATGTCGATGCCCTGGCTCAGGGCGTCATAGGCCAGGCGATGACCATTGAGCAGGGTCAGGGTTGCATCTGGCCCGAGCCCGCGAAGGTTGAGGGCGGCGGAGTTGTTCACGTTGGACTGGCCGCCTTGCTGGCCCCCGCCTGCAACCCCGGGGTTCTGGCCCCCGGCATAATTTTGCGGGAGGACGCGCGTGAACGCCGCAAGGTCGGTCACGCCTTGCTCTTCAAGGCTGCTGCGGGTCGTGACGACCATCGGCGAAGCGGATCCAGCTCCACGAATACGCGTGCCCGTTACAGTGATGATTTTCTCGGCGGTGTCGCCCTTCATCGAAGGGGTGCGGGGCGAGGTAGGCGCTTGCTCGATAACCAGCGTGCCGCCGTCCAACCTATGTTGCAACCCGCTGCCCTCGAGAAGGCGCTGGATCGCTTCTTTCGCGGTGAAACTGCCCGACAGCGGCGGGGCCACGCGTCCACGCAGCAGTTCCTCGGGCGCTATCAGGCTGCGCCCGGCACGATCGGCAACAGCTTTTAGCGATTGACTCAATGGCTCGGCAGGCAGGTCGAAGGCGATCCTTTCCGAAGGCGCCGCCTGAGTGGCAATGGCAGGCGCAGCCGCCGCCAGTGCAAGTGCGGAAATTATCGTCCGTGATTGAATCTTCCCCATGTCTCTCTCCCCCGTCCGGCGCTGCCGGCTGTCGAGGAAGTGGACGATGGGCCGACCCTGTTACCCCACCTCATTCTTCGGGTAGGGCAGTAGGGAGGGGGCGTTTGCAGCCGATTCAATCAAGGCGTGCGGGAGATGTTGTCCATGGCCCCGGTCGTTTCCAGCCAGTCGGAGCTTGGCGTGGTGGAGAGCGTCGCGGCCGTCCTCGACCTGCCGCATTCGAAAGGCTCAGTCGACCGCACCAAGGAGCGGCCGCAAGGCGCTGACTAGCGCTTCGTCATCCACATGGAAATCATTGAAGACCACTTGATTGTCGGGGCCGATGCCGACGAACCATGGCGTTCCGCCAGTCTTGTAATCTGCCATGATCCTCGGGAAAGAGGTGCCGGGCTCGGGAGCGGCGTGACCGAAGGGAATATTAAGCCCGTAGCGCTTCCGGTTCTCGAAGACCCGTTCAAGACTGTTTGCGCTGAAGTCTTCGAAAATTGTCTGGATCGCTGCAAAGCCGACGCCGGCGTTCGCGAGCCGGTCCACCAGTCGAACGAGCGTTGGGAACCCGTGCGAGTGACAGCCTGGACATGCGTGCTGAAAGAAGAAAAGGATCTTGAAGCCGCTTCCCAGCTCATCAAGGAAAAACTCCTTGCGCTCCATGCCGCCACCGTCCGCCCAGCGGACATCGCGGAGCGGCGGCGCGGTCAGGCCGGAAATTCCAGCATGCATTTCCCAACAGCCTTTCTAACGACCACCAAGTCGCCGTTGTTCAGGCGACCGGCTCGGCACGCCGTGGAAGGACCCAGTCGGGACGCACGAAATGGCATGTGTAGCCATGCGGTATCCGCTGGAGATAATCCTGATGTTCCGGCTCGGCTTCCCAGAAATCGCCTGCAGGTTCCACTTGGGTTACCACCTTGCCCGGCCAGAGACCCGAGGCGTCGACATCCCTGATCGTATCCTCGGCGATCGCCTTCTGTTCGTCGCTGGTAAAGTAGATTGCGGAGCGGTAGCTCGAGCCTCGATCGTTGCCCTGGCGATCGCGCGTTGTCGGGTCATGGATCTGGAAGAAGAATTCTAGGAGCCGGCGATAGCTCGTGCGGGCCGGATCAAAGATGATCTCGATCGCCTCGGCATGTGCGCCATGATTGTGGTAAGTCGCGTTGGCGACGTCGCCACCAGTATATCCTACTCGCGTCGATACAACGCCCGGCAACTTGCGGACGAGTTCCTGCATTCCCCAGAAGCATCCGCCGGCGAACACTGCGCGTTCGGTGGTCATTCGACATCCTCCACCTGGTCTAGGTAGGCACCATAGCCCTCGGCTTCCATCTCGGCACGCGGGATGAACCGCAGTGATGCGGAGTTGATGCAATAACGAAGGCCGCCGCGATCCCTGGGCCCATCGGGAAACACATGACCAAGGTGGCTGTCGCCGTGCGCCGAGCGCACTTCCGTCCGGACCATGTTGTGGCTGGTGTCGTGCACCTCCTTGATATGCGCAGGCTCGATCGGCTTGGTGAAGCTTGGCCAGCCGCAACCGGATTCAAATTTGTCCGAAGACGCGAACAGCGGTTCGCCCGAAACGATATCGACGTAGATGCCCGGCTCCTTGTTGTGGAGATAGGCTCCGGTGCCGGGGCGCTCGGTTCCGCTCTGCTGCGTCACTCGAAATTCCTCGGGCGACAGCCTGTCGATCGCTTCCTGGCTTTTCTGATAGGCGGCCATCATCTTCTCCTTGGCTAGACCTTTCTCGCTGCCGGCGCCGGAAAACGCCTGCGGTCGCTCAACTCGACGCCTTTGGCACGGACTGAGACAGGCGATGATGGCGCTCCACTCCGCCGGGTCGTCCATCTCCAGATACGCCCTGCTTCCCGGCGCCATGTGCAGAGTGCCGCTCAGCCATTGATCGAGCCGGGCGGGCGTCCATGCGCCGCCAGCACTTCAGTGCCGAGAAATAGGCGTAAGCGGGGACATTTGCCACCAGGCGGCTGCACAAGGCATGATGGCGCGGACCGTAGAGCTCCCGGTCGAGCCAATGGAATTCGATAGCATCTGGCCCGGCACGGCGATTTGCCGGGACGATGCGGCCTGGCCGTTCTTCCAGCCACAACCCTAGATCACCCCGAGCGCTGCTGTCTCGAGCCTCTCCCGCTGCAGCTTGGCCTCGGTGACCCGGCACAGCCGGTGGAAGCGTGGCTCGGCCTGGAGCGAGGCGAACCAGGGCATGTCACACAGCCTGAAGTTCAGGCCCTCATAGGCGAGCCAACCCATGGCCACTGCCCTTTCAAGGCGCCCCAGTGCCCGCTCGCGTCGCCCCAGTATCGCGTCATTGGTCGCTATCGAGACGAGGTCAGCCGGACCCATCATCTTGTCGGGCAGGTCGATGCGCCCGGCATCGTCGGCCGCGCGATACAGTTGCGCGGCTTCAACCCTTCGGCCTGCCTTGGCGAGGCACCATCCCATCAAGCCGCCGAGGCTCATGCGGGACTGCCAGTTGCCCGCCTTGACCTTTCCCAGCTCCCGCAGGCGGCTCGCCGGCTGGTCATAGAGGGCCGCGACATCTGCGCAGCGATTGGTGCGGGCCAGTTCCATCAGGATGGGCCGGACCATGAACAGCTCTTCGCTATAGCCGATGAACGGGCGTACATGGTCGAGGATCGCCTGCCGACTTGGAAGCCTCCCGTGGTGAAGCAGGCGATCGAACGGGTCGGCTTCGCCGAGGAGCAGGCCTTCCTGCACGTAACCGAGCTCGATGAGCGACCAGGACAGCGTCATTTTCGCCGATGTCGTCCCGACGATCATTGGCTCCCGTCGGCCGATTTCGACGACCCGTGACAAGTCTCCTTCTTCGCGGGCGAAGGCCATCTCGATTTCGACTGCCGCGCTGGGGTCTGCCCCGCGAAGCCTGCCGACATAGCGATAGGCTTCCTCTCGCTGACCCTCCCAGATCGCCCATTGACCCGCGCTCTCGATCGGCCTTCGCCAGAGCGGGTCGATCTCGAGCGCGCGGCGAATGGCCTTCCGGCTTGTCGCGACGTCGCCGGCGTAACCGGCTGCGAGCCCATGCCAATAGATGATCTGGGCATTGTTTGGACCGAGAGCCAATGCCTGGCGCAAATGTGCCCGGCCTTCTTCGGTATCGAACCCCTGGATGAATGCAAGCATCGCGTGGCCCTCGGCAAGTTTCGGGTCGAGGGCGATTGACCGCCGGGCCATCGCCAGGGCCTCGTCATGCCAGCGATTTTCCGGGCCACCCGCGTCCGGGCTCGCCTCGGGCCCGATGAAATTTGTGACTCCGCCCAGCTGGGCCCAGGCCGGGGCGAAGTTCGGATCGATCCTGACCGCCTGGCGAAGCAGCTCGCGCGCTTCGAGCATCTTGGTCCAGTCGCGGTCGCGGATCATGGCCTTGGCGCGCATATAGTTGGCAAAGGCCACGGGGTCGGTCTGCGTGACCAAATGCGCGGGCCTGAGGCCGAGTGTACGGATTATCGAGTCAAGTGCGGCGGTTTCGATCCGCTGGATGTTGTTCGACGGGGACAGGAATCGCTGTGACCAGATGATCGTGGCATCCTTCGCGTCGACAAGCTCGATCGTGGCCTGCATGCCGCCCTTCGTCTGGTGGATTTTCCCTCCGACGATGAGATCGGCGCCAAGTTGCTGGCCCACGCGCCGCACGTCCTCGGCGCTGTCCTTGAAAATCCCGGACGAGGCGCGACCGATCGTTTCGATGCCATCGTGCCGCGATAGCTGGACACGCAGTTCCTCCGCCATGCCCTCGGCCACCAGCTCATCGACGCCCTCGGAAGCCTTGAACGGAAGGACGGCGATACGCTTTTGCGATTGTCCGCCCATGATCTGCTGCCAGCCGATGATAACAGCGAGGACGGCAAGGGGGATGAGCAGCGCTGCCAGCCACCTTCGCCAGTCCCACCCCGTCCTGCTCGTGGCATCCTGTTCCCGGGGCAGCGACGTCTTCAGCGACTTGCGCTGCCTGAGATCCGCGAGGAGCCTGTGATGGAGCGCGCGGGTTTCGGCGGCGGGCTCGACGCCAAGGTCATCGCGAAGCAGGGTCTCCATCGCCTGGAAACGCTGTTCGATGGCCGCTGGATGGCCTGCCTGGTACTCGGCCTGCAGAGCGAGCCTCAGCGCGTCCTCGCTATAGGGGTCGATCCGCCACATGGCCTCGACCAGGTGAAGCGCCGACGCCCCGCGGCCGTCGGCCAGATGCTGTTCGACCATCGTCCGAAGTATTGCCGAGGCGTCACGCTTGCGGCGGGAACGCTCGATTTCGAGCCAGTCGTCAAATTCCTGGCTGATATGATCGAGGTCTTCGAACGGCGTGAACTCGCCTTCGCCCTCGGCCAGCGAGATCGCGTCGATTTCGACCATCTTCTCGTCGAGCCAGACATGGCCCCGGTCGCTGCAGATCAGTCCCGGTGCGGCATGGCGGATTTCCAGCAGTGCCTGGCGCAGGCTGGCCCTTGCCTGCTCCTCGCCACGGTCGCCCCACAGGAGCTCGGTAATCTTTTCTCTCGAAACCCGGGCATCCGGTCGTGCCGCCAGATAGGCGATGATGGCCCTGGCCTTCCTGCCCCGCGGCGTTGCGTCCTTTCCGCCTTGCGAATCCGAAACGGCGAAACTGCCGGCAACCTTGAGGGTCCACAGTGCGATCCCACTCGGCGCAAGTGGATTCGCAAGGCCCATGTCGTCTCCCCGAGCTGCAGGCGCCGACCCCCCCTTGCATCCGTCAGAGCGTAAGTCCTTCGTATACTTATCATTAACTCGGCGGCGCGGCGAGTCCGCTTTGCCCGGGATTTCCGACGCAAAACGGAACTGGCGCGACCTGCGGAGGCCGCGAAATTCCGAAATATAGATGGTCGCCCCCACCTGTTCGCTCCCGAGCATGCGAAGGGGGAGGCCCCGGACCGGACCTCCCCAAACAAGATGGAAACTTATCGGGCGCTGATGAGGATTGCGGTCGTCAGGGACGTCTTGCCCGCGAGCCTGTCGGAAACCAGCCGGTCAACCTGCGAGAAGCCGTCCCTGATCGCCGTGCGATAGCACATCTTGCGAGCCATGTTCAGGTCAATGTCCTCGCGCACCGGTTCCAGGCAGATGTCGCTTGCCGCACTGCGCACTCGGCCCTTGAGGGTCGCAATGCCCTCGGCCGAGGTAAGATTGATGTCGGCATAGCTGACCCTGGCGCTTGGCGCCGTCGATCCGTAAACGGTGACCGGGGGCTGGGCGGCTGCAATGCCTGCACCGAAGCCAAGGCCGATCAAGGTAAGTGCGAAGCTCTTCGTCATTCTCCTGCTCCCCGCTGAAAACGGACCGCCGCAATGGCGATTCCGAGGGGCGGCCTTTGAAGCGGGACCGTGAATTGACGCGCGAAAATCGCGTGAAACTTCTATTAAAAATCCGTTAAATGAGATTTCCCGTGAAGCCGCTGGAGGGCCGGTTCCCGGCCCATCTCCCCGGTTACGCAGCGAGCATCCGCCTTACGTCCATGCCGCTCGGCTCCTGGAAAAGCCTCAGCCCGAATTCCGGCATGATCGCGAGGAGATGGTCAAAGATGTCGGCCTGGATAGCTTCATATTCTGACCAGGCCGTGGTCCGCGTGAAGCAGTAGATTTCCAGCGGCAGGCCGTGAGCGGTCGGCTGCAGATGCCGCACCAGCATGGTCATGTCCCGCGCGATCTTCGGATGGGCACGAAGATAGGCCATTACATAGGCCCTGAACGTGCCAATGTTCGTAACCCGGCGGTGATTTACGGGGTCATGCCCCGAATTGGCCAACCCGGCATTCCAGCGGCCGATCTCGCCGGCCTTTTCATCCAGGTATGACTGTATGAGGGCAAAGCGACGTAGCGCCACCTGTTCGTCGGCATCGATGAAGCGGATGCTTTGCTGGTCTATGGCGATGGTGCGCTTGATCCGCCGTCCGCCGGCCTCGGACATTCCCCGCCAGTTCTTGTAGCTCTCGGCGATCAGGCGATGCGTCGGGATCGTGGTGATCGTCTTGTCCCAGTTCTGCACCTTCACCGTGTGGAGGGCGATGTCGATCACGTCGCCGTCAGCGTTGAGCTGGGGCATTTCTATCCAGTCACCGACCCGCAGCATGTCGTTGGAAGTGAGCTGGACCGATGCCACGAGCGAGAGGATCGTGTCCTTGAACACCAGCATGAGCACTGCTGCCATGGCACCAAGCCCGGAAAGGAGCAGCAGTGGCGACCGTTCCATGAGCGCCGCGATGACGAGGATGCCGGCGCCGGTGAACACCAGGATCTTCAGGACCTGGACGTAGCCCTTGATGGGACGGTGCGCCCATTCCGGTCGCCTTTCGTAAAGCTGGTTGGCCAGGCTGAGCACCGCGTTCAGTGCCAGCGCGATGCTGAGGACGATGAAAGCCGTAGCGACGTTGCCGATTACCGCCCTGACCGCCGCCGGAAGTGACGGAACCGCCTCGATTCCCCGCGACAGGATCACTGCAGGAACGATGTTCGCGAGGAAGCCTGCCACTTTCGCGAAATCCAGATCCGTGTCGGGCAGCGCCCTCGCCGCCAGCCGCAGGATGATCTTCTTGACGATGAAGTTGGCGAGAAGAGCAACGGCGGCAAGTGAGCCGAGCCCGAGAAGGGTTTCCAGGGAAGGCGCCAAACGGTTCGGAGCGAACGGGAGAAAATGAAGCAACTCGGTCATAACGTGCGGATAAGCCCGGTTTTTGCCAGGCCGTCTGGTCCTTTCATGTGATCGGGGAGGTGCTCGCGTAGCTGCCGGGGAGGCGGGGCGCTGTCAAATCTGGTTCCTGCCGGGCACAAGAAGAAGCATTCAGCGCTTGAAAATGGTGATCCTCACCGGGCTGGAGTAAGTAAGCAATTTCAACGCCAAAATTGTTTAACCTAACCGGTCGGTGGGAGTCTCCCGCCGATGGGAACCCCATCAAAATAGTCTAGTCCTTGTGGGCGATTTTCGAAGATCTTCGTCGCCATAATGCTCGGCCAAATGCTGGCGGCTAAGCCTGCGTCTAATGCTGGCGGCTAAGCCTGCGTCTGTAGCGACTAGGCCCTCCAAAGTGCAGTCGCGGCATTCCATTTGCGCCTGGCCCATCCCGGAGGAGCACCCCAGTCATTATCGTTTTTCCAACGAACCGCAGTTTCCTCGAACTCCCTAAAGACTTTCGGATTGGAATATGTCTTTCGGGCCTCAACTATATAATCCTTCGTCGCCTCGTAGTCGGCGATATAGGTACCGTTGAACCAGCGGCGGTACACGCACTCGTCCATCACGCGCTCCTGGATCGCGACAGCCGTGAGCTCATGAATATTGAGAATCTTGCGGATTGTTTCGGCTTCGGGCGTCCCCTTTCTGTCCGGCTTGCCAAATGACGAAGGTTTGATGTCGCCCGCCTTGATGTTGTTAAAATTTGTCCGCTCTTCAATGAGATCGGTGTCCGATTCCTGATGTAAGATCAGATCAAGGGTCGCGCGGCGTTTGGCTGTTCTCCGTGCATCGGCAATTATGTAAAACGCGGCGATAGCGGACAAAACTACGGCCCCGTTCTGAATGTCGGAGCCGTAAGTATGCCAAAGTTGGTATGTCTCACTTAACCAGCCCATAGGCGGTTATCCGCCCAAGCCTTCACGAATAATCATCGTCCGTCCCCTTGCTCGCTTGAGTTGGTACATATGTATATTACGAAGTTGATACAAGTTTGATCCTGAATTCGATGTGCCAAATTCGTTCATAGTGATCCCAACCCAACACGTGTTTAGGACACGCTATTTAGCCTATTGGTTCAATGATCGGAAGAACGCGCCAAACGCTTCGACGTACCTCTCCGTCGAACTACGCGCGGCCGAAAGGGTGGTGGGGTCCCGACTTTGTGATTGTCGAATCTTTTGGAGTTCAGATTGGACAATTTTTCCGCATGGCTTTTTGTAAAACAACCCTTCTTACCAAAGGGTGGTGACCCCTACGGGACTCGAACCCGTGTTTTCGCCGTGAGAGGGCGACGTCCTAGACCGCTAGACGAAGGGGCCATGGCCATGGCGGCAAGGGCGCGCATATGGTGGTTTGCGTCGCTCTAGTCAATCAGGCGATGCTGCTTTGCAGCGGGCTCGCCAATTCATCCAGGAATAGAAGGGCGCGGCGCGCTATCCTCGGGCCGGATCGGCCATCCCCGAACGGCAGAGAAGAACGGCGCATCGCCCGCAGCTGGTCCGGCCTCCGGCGCAACTGGTCTACCTTCTCGACGATGCGTTCCGCGCTCGTTCCGATCAGCTCGCTCGAGCCGTTTGCAAGCCCTTCGGGGCGCTCGGTCTTGTCGCGCAGGACGAGCAGCGGGACCCCAAGCGCGGGTGCCTCCTCCTCGACCCCTCCCGAATCGCTGAGCACGAGATCGACGCTGCGCATCGCTTCAATGAATGCCGCATGTGACAGTGGCGGGACGAGTGTGATTTCCCGGGTGTCGCCGAGAAGCGCGGTCATCCGCTGGGCAATGGTCGGATTGGGAGGCAGGATCAGGCTTGTCCGGACGTTCGACGACAGCTTACCGAGCGCTTCGGCCAGCCCCTCGAGCCCGGCCTGCCAGTTATCGCGGCGATGGCAGGTCACGAGAATCCTGAACCGCCTCCAGGGAGCCCTCCGTCGCGGCCTTGCCGGCAGTCTCCCGACGATTTCCGACAGCGCGTCCATGCCGCTGCTCCCCGTCACGTGGATCTGCCCGGGAACCATGTCGCGGCGGAGGTTGGCCGCGTTCATTCGTGTCGGCGCAAACAGGATGTTCGCGAGCCGGTCGATGATGACCCGGTTTTCTTCCTCGGGCCAGGGCTGGTTCGGATCAAAGGTTCGCAGCCCCGCATCGAGGTGGGCGAATGGCACGCCGACTTCCCTGGCGGCCAGCGCACCGCCGAGCGCCGATGAAGTGCCGCCAGCGACAATGAGCAGCTGCGGTGGATTGGATGACAGCAGGCGCTTTGCGGCCGACCGGACGAGGTCGGCGTGAAGCGAGGGATCGGGCAGCCCGGAATTATTGAGGAACGATGCCGGAAAGCCTTCAAGCTTGTGGTTGGCAAGCTCCAGCCCAGGATGCTGACCGGTGACGATCAGCGCCGGGGGCTCGCCCAGTTCCCCGAGGGCGCGCGCAACCGGGCTTAACTTGATCGCTTCTGGACGCGTTCCGAACAGCAACGCGATACGAGACTGGCGCAGCTTTCCCCCTAGCTTCGGCGCAGCAACTTTCCCCAAAGGTCATGCCCGTGGCAAGCGGATAATGTTTCGCGCTTGGAAAGTGCTGGACAAGCCGGCCATGGCTATCGCAATCCAAGGGCGAGGGGAGAGGGCTTGGCAAAACGACCATCGGTTGACGGCATCCTGGTTGCGCAGGTGACCGACCTCCACATCGGATTCGACGAAGGCAATCCGCATGAGCTCAATGTCCGGCGGCTGAACATGGTCATCGACCAGCTGCAAGAGATGCGGCCCAGGCCTTCGCTGCTGCTGGTCACCGGCGACCTCGTCGAGCGGTCGGACGATATCGATGCCTATCGGCACATGCGCTCCCTCGTCGGCCGCTGGCAGGGGCCGGTAATCTGGGCGATCGGCAATCACGACGGGCGGGACGCGTTCCGCAGCGTGCTCCCCGATGTGCCGGCCGACGAGAATGGCTTCGTCCAGCACGAAATGGACCATGGCGGCCTCAGGTGGATCGTTCTCGATACGCTCGACGCGGGCCGGCATGGCGGGATGATCTGCGAGCAAAGGGCTGCCTGGCTCGAGGCGCGGCTGGCCGAGAGGACCGACGTCCCGACGGTCATCGTCCTCCATCACCCGCCGGTGGACACCGGCATTGACTGGATGAGTGCGCTCGGTTGCGAGGCCTGGGTCCAGCGGCTCGAGGCAGTGGTCGCCCCGGCCCCCCAGGTCGTCGCCATGCTGGCGGGCCACGTCCACCGGCCGATTGCAACCCAGTTTGCAGGCAAGCCCCTCAGCGTCTGCCAGCGGATTGCACAATTACCGTGGTTATGGGCTCGACCGCGCCCTGGCTGGCGCTGGACCTTGAGGATATTGATCCCAGGCGACCCGACGGGCGGGCACTCATTATCGGAGACCCGCCAGGCTTCGCGCTCCATTACTGGAACGGCGAGCGCCTGCTGACCCACTTTGAATTTGCCGGCCCCCGCAACGTCATGGCGCACTATGACAGCAACGCCCAGCCGATGATCCGGGATTTCCTGAAAGAGCGCGGGACGGGCTGAGCGGCTAAGCCGTCAACGGCCGCGATCAGCGGAAATTGTCGGCGTAAGCCTGGATCTTGAGCGCCACCGGCGGAGCTGGAACCAGGTGGACTTCGAAACCCTTGCGCCTGGCATAGGCCAGCGCTTCTTCCTTGCTGTTGAACCGCAGCCGAATTTGCGTCGGCGTGTCGCCCGAGCCATTCCATCCGGTGAGCGGATCGGGACGCTGCGGCTCCCGCCGCTCGAATTCCAGCGTCCAGAGGCCCTGCTGGGCCTTCCCGGACTGGGTGGTCTTGCGCTGCTCTTCGATGATGCGGGCGACAGTCATGTTCGGCCGATTGGCCCATGCCCGGCATGGAATCAAGAGCTTGCGCGCTTCGAGCGTAGCGTGGGGGCTGCAGCCGCGGGGTCATCAGGCCAGGGATGTCTCGGGTAACGACCCCGCATTTCCTTGGCGACATCGCGCCAGCTGCCGGTCCAGAAGGCGGGAAGATCCCTGGTGGTCTGGATTGGGCGGTGAGCAGGCGACGTGATCGCAAGGGTCAGCGGGACCTTGCCGCCAGCGACCATCGGGTGGGCCTTGAGGCCGAAAAGCGCCTGCGCGCGAACTTCCACGACCGGTCCGCCTCCTGCCGAATAATCGATTGCGTGGCTGGATCCTGCCGGCGACTCGAAATGGCTCGGGGCGAGCCGGTCGATTGCACGCATGCCGTCAAAGCCGAGCATGGACTGCAGCGCCTGGCAGAGCGTCCCGTCGCCAAGCGAATCCAGGCGCCGCTTGCCGTGCAGGAGCGGCGCCAGCCAGTCGTCGAGCCCGTCGATCAGCGCTTCGTCGGAAAGGTCGGGGAGTTCCGGCATGTGCTTCCGGGCAAAAGAGGCCCTCTGCCGAAGAGCAAGGCTCGACTTGCCCCACGGCAGGATTGAAAGGCCGTGGCGTCGCACGGCATCCAGCAGGCCGGTCTCGATCGCGGCCTGGTCGGGGCGCGGGTCGGGCGCGGAAGTCAGCCGGATGGTACCGAGCCTACGCCCGCGCGTTGCGCTGATCACCGCCGTTGCCGGGTCAAACCGAACCTCGGAGTAGGTCTCGATCTCGTCCCCGAACAGGGCCTCGACATCGGCTTGCTCGAGGGGGGCGGCGGCAAGGATGCGTGCCCCGGAGGCGGCGCCCGCGACCTCGGCCACCGCGAGCCACTGGCTTCGGGCGAGCGGCGACGCCGGATCCAGCCGGAAGCCGCGCCCTCCGACCGACTGCCATTGCTCGCCGGACTGGTCGCGGCGCCTGGAAAGCCGGTCGGGATAGGCAAGCGCAACGGCCATCCCGATATTGCTGGATGGGCTGTCCTTGGCCTCGCTGCCCGCCCAGCGCCGCGCAAGCCGGCGCGCCGCCTCGGCCCGGCGCGAGCGGTCGCGAAGCCAGTGGCGCTGGCGGACCTCGAGATCCGGGTCATTGCCTCCAAGACCCCGCTCGGTCAGCAGGGCCGCCACCTGAGCGGCAGCATTCGCAAATCCGCGTTCCCTGGCCTCGATGAGCATGTGGGCGAGGCGCGGCTCCAGCGGGATGGAGGCAATCTTCCTGCCATGGGCGGTCACATGGCCATCCCCGTCGATCGCATGCAACCTCTGGAGCCTCTCCCGGGCCTCGGCAAGCGCCGCTCCGGGCGGCGGGTCAAGGAAGGGCAGCCGCTCCGGGCTGCTTTCTCCCCAGATGAGGCAGGTGAGGAGAAGGCTCGACAGGTCCGCCTCGAGAATCTCGGGCGGGTCCTGTGCCGGTAGGGACGCGGTCGCTGCCTCTTCCCACAAGCGGATGGCAACACCGGGCGCCTGGCGCGCGGCCCGGCCTGCGCGCTGGGTTACCGCCGCACGGCTCGCTCGCTCGGTAACCAGCCGGGTCAGCCCGGCACCGCGATCATAGCGAGGGCGTCTCGCAAGGCCGCTGTCGACGACGATCCTCACGTCATCGAGCGTGAGGCTGGTTTCGGCGATGGAGCTTGCAAGTACCAGTTTTCGTTTCCCGGGAGGGGGCGGGGCGAGGGCTGCGCGCTGCTGGGCCGGCTCGACCTGGCCGTGCAGCCTGAACAGCTGGACATCCTCAGGCAATTTGCCGAGCGCTTCCGCCGTTCGCTCGATCTCGGCGACGCCCGGGAGGAAAGCGAGGAGCGAACCGGGATATTCGCCGAGCGCATCGCGGATCGCTGCCGCCATCTGGGGCTCGATGCGGGCGGCTGGGTCGCGTCCCTCGTGGACCAGGACAAGCGGAAAGCTGCGGCCCTCGCTTTCAACGAGAGGCGGGTCACCAAGCAGCCGGCCGAAACGTTCCCCGTCGAGCGTCGCCGACATCGGGACTATTCGAAGGTCCGGCCGAAGCCCGGCCGCGGCATCGAGCGTCAGCGCCAGCGCAAGATCGCTGTCGAGGCTGCGTTCATGCACTTCGTCGAACAGCACTGCCCCGACGTCGCCGCGCTCGGGGCCCGACTGGATCCGCCAGAGATAGCCGCCGTGAGTCCTGGCGATGACGCGGGTCGACGTCCCCAGCCTGCTGTCCAGGCGGGTGGCATAGCCGATGGTCTCACCCGGTTCCTCGCCCCTTTCGCGGGCGATGAATTCGGCCGCGCTGCGCGCCGCCAGCCGGCGCGGTACGAGGAGCAGCAGCTTCCTGCCTTTCACCCAGGGCTCGTCGAGCAGCGCCGGTGCGACCCGGGTGGTCTTGCCGGCTCCGGGCGGGGCAATGAGGAGGGCCCGCGGTCCTTCGCGAAGCGCATCAAGCAGGCCAGGAAGGGCATCGTCGATCGGAAGGGGCGCTCGGCTCATCGCCACGCCCTATGTCAGATGATCCCCGCCGGCGACAGGCCCGGCCAGTTCCCGCTATTCGTCCCAGCGGGCGAGGGCTGTTTCATATGCCTCCCGTGCGCGCTCCACCTTCTGCTCCGCTGCTTTCCTCTTCCTGGCGCGGCGGGCCTCGAGCTTGTCGCGCCTGTCTTTCAGCTTCTCCAGCTCCCTTTCGATTGCCGCGGTCTCCCGCGAGCAGGCTTCGCCAAGCTTCGCGAGGGCCAGTTCGGCCGCCTCGAGCCGTGCCCGGCTCGGGCGCTTCGCCCTGCTCGTTCGCTTCCTATTGGCCGGAGGGGCTTCTTCCCTCTGTCCGGTGCCGGTCCGCTTGAACCTGATGACCTCGCCCGGCCGCTTCAGCGCTTTCTCGGCGAGCTTGCTGTCCGTCACGAGCCCGGCCGCCCCCATCGAGAAAAGATCGGTCTTCGCGCCCCAGGCCTCGAGCGCGGCTTTCCTGCTTGGGGCCGCGACGAGCGAGTCGTAAAAGCCGCTGGTCGTGCAAAATACCTTGAGCCGGGGCATCAGTGGGCCTTGTCCAGCTCCGCCTGCCGGCCGGATGTTTCATCGAGAGCAGCGAGGGGCTTTACCGCGGGTCCGTTGATCACCGTCCCGTCGGGCAGGAACTGCGAGCCGTGACACGGGCAGTCCCAGCATTTTTCAAAGCTGTTCCAGTGGACGATGCAGCCGGCATGGGTGCAGGTGGCGCTCCGTTCGACAAGCGACCCGTCCATTGTCCGGTGGATGGCGAGCTTCTTCAGGCCGCGCCGGACTATGGCGCCTTCGCCCGGCTCGATCTCCTCGGCGCTCTTCACTTCTCCCGGGCCCAGATATTCACCGAGGTTCGAGGCGACCGGTCCCTGTCCTTTCAGAAACTCGCCGATCGACTGGCGGCTTCTGGGTTTGCGCGCCGGGTCGAACAGGTCGGCAAAATTCGCCTTGTCGCCGCGTAGAAGAGCGATGAAATTAAGCGCTCCGGCAACGCCATTGGTCATTCCCTGGCCACTGTCGCCGCTGTGGACGAAGATGTTGCCGCGCCCGTCCCAGCCGGAGAAGGGCATGAAATCGACCGGCTCCATCACCTGGCCTGACCAGCGGTGTTTAAAAGAGCTTACCATCGGGAAGCGCTGCCTCGTCCATTGCTCGAGCCTTGCAAAACGCTCGTCCATGTCGTTGGCGGTACCGCTGCGATGATCCTCGCCGCCGACGATGAGCCAGTCATTGCCTTCCCCGGACGGCTGGAGCCGAACATAATGATAGGGCGATAAGGTATCCCAGGAGAGCGCGTCCTCGCAGCTGCCGGACGGAACCAGCCCTGCAATCGCATAGGTTCGCATCGGCGCCTGTTTCAGGTGCACCTTGACCCGGTCATTGACCGGGACGTTGGTCGCGAAGAGTGCAGCGGCCGCACGGATTACGTGGCCTGCGCCGGTCCGCAGCCGGATGATCCCGTCCTCGCCTTCTTCGTGGCCCGCGTAGGCGGTGTTGGAGTAAATGGCGCCGCCCCTCTTCTGCAGCGCAAGGCAAAGGCCGGCGCAATATTTGAGCGGGTGAAAGCGGGCCTGCCGGGCAAAGCGCAGCGCCCGGGTCCCGGCCGGAAGGGGAAGGGGGGCACTGTCGCTCCAGCTGACCTCGACACCGAGCTTGGTGCAGCAGCCATGTTCGCGTTCGAGCTCGGCCTGGTCGCTGCTTGAGGCGGGCACCAGGTAGCCGGGAAGTCGCACGAAATCCGCGTCGATCCCTTCCTCGCGGCAGATGGCCTCGATCCGGTTGATCGCGGCAAGCTGGCTCTCATGGTAAAGGCGGGCCGCCTCTTCGCCGACCACGTCCACGAGATGATGGTAGCGGTCGTCGATCTCGCTCGCCAGGTGGGCAGTGGTCCTCGACGTCATGCCGCCGGCGATCTCGCCGCGATCAATGACAATGACGCTGGAGCCAAAGCGGGCGGCCTCATAGGCGGACGAAAGTCCGGCAATGCCACTGCCGATCACCACCAGGTCGCATTCCGTGTCACGGTCGAGCGGCGGATAGGCCAGCGGCTCGAACTCGGCTTTCCACAGCGACGGCATTTCGGCACCTCCGCCATCGCAACGTTTGGCGGCGGTAAAAGGCTGCCCGTCCTGCTGCTAGTAAGCCCGCGCTACCGCGAACTCCACCGCCTCGATCAAGGCGGCCTTCGCCCGCCCGGCCGGGAAAGGCGCGAGCGAATCGATTGCGCGGCGTCCATAAAGGCGTGCACGCTCGAGCGTATCGGCGAGGGCGTTGGTCGAGTGGATGAGCGCCGTCGCGTGGGCAAGGTCCCCGTCCGAGCTGCGCTCGCCCTGCATCGCCGCTTTCCAGAAGCCGCGGTCGGCGGCACTGCCTCTTGCATAGGCGAGGATCACCGGGAGCGTTACCTTGCCGTCCCGGAAATCGTCGCCCTGGCCCTTGCCCATCGTCTCGACGTCCGACGAATAGTCGATCGCGTCGTCGACCAGCTGGAAGGCGATGCCAAGATGGCGACCATAGGCCTCGAGCGCCTCCTCGGCCTCTTCGCCGGCTTCCGCCACCACCGGTGAAATGCGGCAGGCGGCGGCAAAGAGCGCGGCCGTCTTGGCGTTGATGATGTGAAGATAATGTTCCTCGCTGGTCTCGACCTGCCGCTGGGCGGTCAGCTGGTCGACTTCGCCCTCGGCGATGACGGCCGAGGCGTTGCTGAGGATCCGAAGAACCTTGAGGCTGCCGTCCTCGACCATCAGCTCGAAGGCCCTGGAGAACAGGAAGTCACCGACCAGGACGCTTGCCGGGTTGCCCCAGATGAGGTTCGCGGTGCGCTTGCCCCGGCGCATGCCCGAGCCGTCCACCACGTCGTCGTGGAGCAGGGTCGCGGTGTGGATGAATTCGACTGCCGCGGCCAGCTTGTGATGACGCGTGCCGGTATAGTCGAGCAGTGCTGCGCTCGCGAGCGTCAGCATCGGGCGCATCCGCTTGCCACCACCGGCGATGAGGTGACCGGCAAGTTCCGGGATCAGCGCGACCTTGGACTGCATCCGCTCGAGGATGACGGTGTTGACGGCGTTCATGTCGAGCGCGGTGAGCGCGATCATCGGATCGAGCGAGGCGGGACGATCGTCGCCGCCCAGTTGGTGGATCGTTGCGGTCACGGCCGACGCCCTAGCCGCACCGCGTGGCTTTTCCTAGCCTTTCAGCCACCAGCCGGGCGGGGTGTGCCTGGCGCAGGCGCAATTCACATGGGCGACAGATCGCCGTTCGGGTTTCCCTGGGCGTTCGTCGCGCAGAGGTCGACCTCTGTTGGCGAGAGCCCCCCGGCCAAGCGGTCAGGCCGCCCGGGGGGCCTCGGGCAGGGTCAGGGTGACGAGGAGCCCGCCAAGGTCTTCGCTCTCGGCCAGCGTGACGGAGCCGGCATAGATCTCGGCAACGTCCCGGACGATGGCGAGACCAAGGCCGGTGCCTGGCTTTCCAGTCGTGTCGAGCCTCTTGCCGCGCTTGAACAGCAGGTCCCGCTGGGGTCCCGGGATTCCAGGGCCATCGTCCTCGATCTGGATCGCGACCTTTCCGCCAACCGCGGGCTCGACCGTCACGAACACCCTTCCGCTTCCATATTTGGCCGCATTCTCGACGAGGTTCCCGAGCATTTCATCGAGGTCCTGCCGTTCCACCCGGACCTCGACCTCCTTGTCCCCGGTGATGTCGATGGTCGATTCGGCATAAAGCGCCGAGACTGCCCGCTCGACCGCCTTGATGCTGTCCCAGACGCAGGTCCGGGCCTGCGCCGATGCCCGCCGGCCAATTGCCCGCGCCCGCGCAAGATGATGGTCGACCTGCCGTCGCATCACCGCGGCTTCTCGGATCACCGTGACATTGAGATCGTCCGAATCGGCGGTTGCCGCGTTGGTGATGACGGTAAGCGGGGTCTTCAGCGCATGGGCAAGATTGCCGGCGTGCCGCCTTGCCTCCTCGGCCTGGGCCTCGCTGTGGGAGAGGAGCTCGTTGATCTCGTCAACCAGCGGCTCGACCTCCCGCGGAAAGTCCTGGGCGATCCTTGTCTGGGTGCCCGAACGGATGGCGATCACCTCGCGCCTGACCCTCCGAAGCGGCCAGAGACCGTAAATGGCCTGCAGCGCCGCGAGGACGAGCAGCCCGGCGCCAAGCGCCGCGAAGCTTCGCACCAGCGTGCTCCTCAGTTCGCGGATCTGGCCGTCGATTGCCTCGCGCGACTGGGCGACCTGGAACCGCCAGCGCACGTCGGACCGGGGGAGTATGACGTCCCTCTCGAGGATCCGAAGCGGCTCGCCTTGGAACTCGAAGCTGTCACGCTTGTGCAGCTCCACGTCATTGTGCCCCTGGTCGACCTTCAGCCGGCGATCCCACAGGGAGCGGGACGGGAAGGTCTCCCGGCCGGCGCCGCTGATCTGGTAATAGGCGCCCGAATAGGGCTCGAGGAACCGCTGGTCGGCCGGCGGCCGGCTGAACCTCACTTCCCCCTCGGGACCGATTTCCGAGGAGCCGATCATCCCGTTCAGCACATTTTCCAGCTGCTGGTCGAAATTCTGGACGATCCCGCGGGCAAGGACCCGGTCCAGGGCATAGCCGCCGATGAGGAGCAGGACGCCGATCCAGATCGCGGCGACGCCGATCATCCGCCTCGTCAGCGATCCGCCGCGGCGCTCCCTTACTGCCGCCGCCGCGTGAGTGGCGGCAGGCCTGCTCAAGCCCCCGGGTCCTCGAGGCTGTAGCCGAGCCCGCGTATAGTCGTGATGACGTCGGCGCCGAGTTTCTTGCGGATCCGGGTCACGAACACCTCGATCGTGTTGCTGTCCCGGTCGAAGTCCTGGTCGTAGATATGCTCGATGAGCTCGGTCCTGCTGACGACCTTGCCCTTGTGGTGCATGAGGTAGCTCAGCAGCTTATATTCCTGGGCGGTGAGCTTGACCGGCTCGCCGGCCTTGGTGACCTTGCCCGAGCGCGTGTCCAGCCGGATGTCGCCGGCGGTGAGCTCGGAAGAGGCGACCCCGGCCGCGCGGCGTATGAGGGCGCGCAGGCGGGCGATCAGCTCTTCGGTCTGGAACGGCTTTGCAAGATAGTCATCGGCGCCTGCATCAAGCCCGGCGACCTTGTCCGACCAGCTGTCACGGGCGGTAAGCACCAGGACCGGCATCTTGCGGCCTTCCTTGCGCCACCGGTCGAGGACCGTCAGGCCGTCAATCTCGGGAAGGCCGAGGTCGAGCACCACGGCGTCGTAGCTTTCGGTCGAGCCAAGATAATGGCCGTCCTCGCCATCGGTGGCGAGGTCCACCGCATAGCCGGCGCCTTCCAGCGTCGAACGCAGCTGGCGCCCCAGGTTCGGCTCGTCCTCGACGATCAAAACGCGCATTCAGTCATCCTTCGCATTCCCGTTCGCGTAATGAAACACGCGCGAAGCTGAACGGTTGCTTGGCCGCAACGAAGCGAAATGCAAGCGTTTAATGAGGATGGAGGCCTAGTCGCCCGACTTGCCAAGGATGCGCCCGGTCCGCGGGTCGACGTCGACCCAGATGACCTTCCCCCGGTCGAGGAATTTCAGCCGAAGGTTGTTGCGGCCGCGCATTTCCGGGCCGAGATAGTCGGCGCCGCCCATCCGGGGCAGCACGCGGCGCTCGATCATCGGCAGCGGCATCGAGCGTCCTTCCTGCTGTGCGCGGAAGGCACGGTCCTGGTCGCGCGGGCGATCCATCGAGGCAAGGCGGACCGAACCGTCTGCCGGGCAGGCAGGCACGGGCGAGGCAACCGCGACGGTGGCGGCGCAAAGGGAAAGGAGAAGGGTACGGTACAGGCTCATGGGCTTAGCTTTCGACTGCACTGACTAAGCATGATGCATTGAACAAGCTATGAATGCCCCGGTTGCACAATGTTCAGCATTGCCTAGCAGCTTGGCAAGGGTCGCGCGAGCCCGGGGCCAAGCCCCCCGTGACGCGGAGCGCGCTCTGGGCTAGGTGGCCGGCCGATGGCACCACCGATCCTGTCCTATGAAGACCTTGGCCTCATCCAGGGCGAAGGCTGGCTTTTTCGCAACCTCGATATCTTCATCGGGCCGCGCGACCGGCTGGCGCTGATTGGCCGCAACGGTGCTGGCAAGACGACCCTTCTCAAATGCCTTGCCGGCCAGATCGATACCGACGAGGGCCAGCGCAAGATCGTTCCGGGCACCCGCGTTGTGCTGCTCGAGCAGGACCCTTCGATGGATGGCCATGCAACCCTTGCCGACTGGGTGCTCGCCGGCGCCGATGCTCCGGCACCGCACGAGGCCGCGGCAATTGCCGACCAGCTGGGAATAGAACTTGGCCGGGAGGTTGCAAGCGCGAGCGGCGGCGAGCGGCGGCGCGCCGCCATCGTCCGGGCCCTCGCCCAGGACCCTGACGTCCTGCTGCTCGACGAGCCGACCAACCATCTCGACCTTGGCGCCATCGACTGGCTCGAGGACTGGCTGAACCGCTTCAAGGGAGCCTTCATCGTCATCAGCCATGATCGCACCTTCCTCGCCCGGCTTACCAGGAGCTGCCTGTGGCTGGACCGCGGCAAGATCAGGAGAGCCGAGATCGGCTTTGGCGGGTTCGAGGCCTGGACCGAGCAGGTCTATGCCGAGGAGCAGCGCGCTGCCGAGAAGCTGGACGCCAAGCTCGCAATCGAGCTCCACTGGCTGCAGCGCGGGGTCACGGCAAGGCGCCGGCGAAACCAGGGACGCCTTGCAAAGCTGAACGAGCTTCGCGCCCAGCGCGCGGCGATGCTCGGGCCGGCGGGCGGAGCAAAACTCGGCCTCGCCCGCGACGATGTGAAGACGAAAACGGTCATCGACGCCGATGGAATCTCCAAGTCGTTCGACGGCCGGCCGATCATCCGCGACTTCAGCCTCCGGATCCAGCGCGGCGACCGGATCGGGCTGGTAGGCGCCAACGGCACCGGCAAGACCACGCTTCTTAAGCTGCTGACAGGCGAACTGGAGCCGGACAGCGGCAAGGTGATCCTGGCCAGGACCCTGTCAGGCATCGTCATCGACCAGCAGCGCAGGCTGATGGCCCCCGAAAAGCGCGTCCGCGACGTTCTTGCCGAGGGCGGGGACTGGATCGAGGTGCGCGGCCACAAGAAGCATATCAAGGGCTATCTCAAGGAGTTCCTGTTCGATCCCTCGATGACCGAGGCGCCGGTGGCCTCGCTATCGGGCGGCGAGCGGTCGCGGCTGCTCCTTGCCCGCGAGTTCGCCAGGGCGTCGAACCTGCTCGTGCTCGACGAGCCGACCAACGACCTCGACCTCGAGACGCTCGACCTCCTCCAGGAGGTGATCGCCGATTATGACGGCACCGTCCTCATCGTCAGCCACGACCGCGACTTCCTCGACAAGACTGTCACCGTCACCCTCGGTCTCGACGGCTCGGGCAGGGTAGACATCGTCGCCGGCGGTTATGAGGACTGGGTCAAGAAGCGCTACCAGGACCATCGCAGGCCCGCGAAGGCCAGTGGGGCGGCCGCCGCTGCGCCAGCACAGCAGCAGCCGAAAGCCAGTTCCAAGCTAAGCTACAAGGACCAGCGCGATCTCGACCGGCTGCCGGCGGAAATCGAGCGCCTCGAGGCCGCCATCGCCGCCGACGAGGAGGCGCTGGGCGACCCCGACCTGTTTTCAAGCCGGCCCGAGCGCTTCGCCGAGCTTAGCGAGCGTATCGCCCGCCACCGGGCGGAGATCGAGGCGGCCGAGCTGCGCTGGCTCGAGGTAGCCGAGCTTGCCGAAGCGCTCGCCGGCCAGGGCTAGGCGGCGAGCTTCGCCCTGATGCGTTCATCGATGCGCCGTTCCAATATGGTAAGCGGCATGGCGCCCTCGCGAAGTATCTCGTGGAACTCGCGAAGGTCGAACCGGTCGCCCAGCGCGGCGCGGGCCTTGTCGCGGGCACGCAGCCAGGCGTTGTGCCCGATCTTGTAGCTGCAAGCCTGTCCTGGCGAAGCGCAGTAGCGCTCGATTTCCCGCTGCACCCGGCCACGGGCGAACCCGGTGGTTGCGACCATGTGCTCGATGGCCTGCTCACGGGTCCAGCGCTTGTGGTTGAGCCCCGTATCGACCACCAGCCGCTCGGCCCTGAACAGGAAGGACTGGAGATAGCCTGCCCGTTCGAGGGCCGTGTAGCCGCCAAGCTCGTCGGCGAGCTGCTCGGCATAAAGAGCCCAGCCCTCGCCATAGGCCGAATAGAAGGCGATCCGCCGGAGCATCGGCAGTTCGCCCGCGAGCTGGGCAATGCTCAGCTGGAGATGGTGGCCTGGGACGCCCTCGTGATAGGTAAGCGACGGCAGGGAATAGCGCGGCCAGTCGGCGGTGGACTTGAGGTTGATGAAATAGATCGCCGGGCGCGAACCATCGAGCGTCGCCTGGCGGTAATAGCCGTTCGAGGCACCATCCTCGATCTCCGGCGGGACCCGCCTGATCTCCAGCGGCTGCCTGACCTCGGTCGCAAAGGCGCGGGGAAGCCTGGCGGCCATTGCCTTCACCCCCTCGTTGAGATCGGCGATCAGCCGCTCTCTCCCGGCGTCGTCATTGGGGTAGAGCTGGTCGGGCCTGGCGTTGAGCTGCGTCAGCCGTTCGCCGACGGTTCCGCTGGTAAGCCCGGCCGAGCGAAGGATCCGGTCGAGGTCGGCGCTGATCTCGGCGACCTGCTGGAGCCCGATCTGGTGGATTTCGTCGGCAGAATAGCTGGTGGTGGTCGCTTCCGCGAGCGCGGCCGAATAGATGGCATCGCCGTTAGGTATCCGCCAGATGCCGTCGCCCGGGGCGGTGGTCGGCCTCAGGCTCCTGATCGCGGCGATCTCGCGGTCGAGCGCGGGATAGACCTTGTCGGCGATGATCCTGGCCGCCCTGGAGCGCCAGTCACCCGGGACATTGGCAGCCGCGGCCCGCTCGGCAACCGAACTGGCCATGCTGCTCTCCCCGGGAGCCGGGGCCCGCAGCTCGGCAAGCTGCTTCAGCGCAAGGTCGAGCGACCATCCCGGGGCAAGGAGGCCAATGCCAGCCTGGCGGCGGACCTCGGCCGTCTCGTTGTCGAGAACGGTCGGGAACTGCTCGAGCCGGGCCAGATAGGCTTCGGCGTCACCGGCATTGGCGATGGTGTGGGCGCTGTGCAGGAAATCGGGAATGGAGAAATAGGCGCCGTCCTGCTGGCTCACCTGGTAAGGGCTCTGCGGGTTCGAGATGCCAAATCTGGTTGGACCGACATTGCTCGTGCGAAGATCCCACAGCACGACCTCGCGGTTGAGCGCCGCCGCTTCCGACAGGCCTGCCTCGGGGACATTCTCGAGCCAGCCGATGAACTTCTGCGTTCGCAGGGCTTCCTCGCGGCGCGCCTCGGCGACCGGCCGCGTGTCGAGCCTCGAGCGGAGCGGGGCAAGTTCGCCCTTGTCCAATCCGAGGAAGGTCGCGGTGAACGGCGACGTTCGAACCTGTTCCTGGAAGATATTCTCGAACAGCGCGTTGAGGGTCGCGTCACCGCCGCTGCCCTTTGGCGCAAGCGCGCTTGCAGGCGCGCCCATCAGCATTGGCCCGCAAAGCGCCGCGCTGCCCGTCAAGAGAAATTGCCGACGGTCCATCACCTGTCCTTCCGCTGCCCTGGTCTCGGGAAGGAACGATAGGGTCAGGAGGCGGGCCCGCAACCTCCTTCGTCGAAGGGGGCCCTACGCTTGCAGACGATATTGCTTCATCAGGTCGTAGAGCGTCGGCCGGCTGATGCCGAGCAGCTTGGCCGCCCCGGAAATATTATTCTCGGTCCGGCTCAACGCCTTGCGGATCGCCCGGCGGTCGGCGACCTCGCGTGCGGCGCGCAGGTTGATCGGCAATTGCTCCTCGCTCCCCGTGCCCGCGGCCGGTAGGTCAAGGTCGGCCGCGGTGACGAGCTTGCCGTCGGCCATGATGACCGCGCGCTTCACCCGGTTTTCAAGCTCTCGGACATTGCCCGGCCAGGCATAGGAATCGACCAGTTCGGCCGCGTCGGGAGCTAGCCCCTGGACCTTGGGGTTCATTTCCCGCGCGAACCGGCCGACAAAGGTACGCGCGAGCAGCACCGCGTCCCCCGACCGCTCCGCCAGCGAGGGGATCTTCACCACCATTTCCGCAAGGCGGTAATAAAGATCGTCCCGGAAGCTCCCCTCGGCAATCATCGCGTCAAGGTCACGGTGCGTTGCGCAGACGATCCGCGTGTCCACGGGGATCGGTGAGCGGCCTCCGATCCGCTCGATAACCCGTTCCTGGAGGAAACGAAGCAGCTTCACCTGGAGCGGGAGCGGGATGTCGCCGACCTCGTCGAGGAACAGGGTTCCGCCCTGGGCGAGCTCGATCTTCCCGGGCGTCGCCTTCACCGCCCCGGTAAAGGCGCCCCGCTCGTAGCCGAACAGTTCGGCTTCGAGCAGGTTCTCCGGTATTGCAGCGCAGTTGATCGCGACGAACTGCCCATCGGCCCTCGGCGACCTTTCATGGACCGCCCTTGCGAGCAGCTCCTTGCCTGTCCCCGACGCCCCGAGGAGCATGACCGAGACATTGGCGCTGGCGACGCGCTCGATGGTGCGAACCACCTTGACCATCTCCGGGCTCGCGGTGAGCAGCGAGCCAAGCGCGGTTGCTCCGCCAGCGCTCGCCTCGAGCCGCCGGTTCTCCTCCTCGATCTCGTGGAGGTGGAAGGCGCGGCCGACGATGAGGCCGAGTTCATCGATATCGACGGGCTTGTGGTAGAAATCATAGGCACCAAGGGCGATTGCCTTCAGCGCGCTTTCCCTTGCACCGTGGCCCGAGGCGACGATGATCTTCGCATCGGGCTTGAGCGCGTGGATCTCGGTCAGCGTCGCAAAGCCCTCGCTGGTCCCGTCGGGATCGGGCGGCAGGCCGAGGTCGAGCGTTACCACGTTCGGCTCGTGGAGGCGGACCATTTCGATCGCCTCCGCGCGGTTGCCCGCGCCGATGACCCGATAGCCCTCATAGGCCCATTTGAGCTGGCGCTGGAGGCCTTCGTCGTCTTCCACGATCAGCAGGACTGGAAGCTGGTTCTGGTCGGTCATGCCCGTTTCCGTTGTTCGCCGGCAGCCTCGGCAGCCGGAAGCGTGATGGTGAAGGTACTGCCCTCCCCGGGGCGGCTTTCGACGGTGAGCCGCCCGCCCATCGCCGAGACGAGGCTTCGTGCCTCGAAAGCTCCAACCCCGAAGCCGCCCTTCTTGGTGGAGGCGAAAGGCTGGAAAAGGCGGGTCCGGACAAATTCCGCGTCCATGCCGGTGCCGCAGTCGCTGATGGTGAGGGTGACATGCTTGCCATCGCCCGCCATCCGGACGCTGACCGGCTGAAGCGGCGTGCTCGCGTCCACGGCGTTCTGGACGAGATGGCCAATCGCCTGCTCGAGAAGCAAGGGGTCGGCCATTACCCAGAGGCCCCCATCGCCCAGCAGGTGCACATCATGGTCGCCGCGCTTGGCAGCAATGGCCGAGGCGACCAGCGAGCGCAGCGGCGTCGGCTCGGGTCTTGCCGGGCGCTGGTCCGGGGTTGGCGCGAGGCGCGCAAGCAGGTCGTTCATCTTGCCCACCGATCCCTTGAGCGTCGCGACCATGTCGGCCCTGAACTCGGCATTGTCCGAATGCCGCTCGGCATTGCGGGACAGGAGCGAGAGCTGGCTGACCAGGTTCTTGATGTCGTGAAGGATGAAGGCGAAGCGGCGATTGAAATCCTCGAACCGCTGGGCGTTCATCAATGTCTGCTGGGCGTTCGCCTCGGCCAGCGACGAGGCCGCCTGGCGACCGGCGGTGCGCAGCAGGTCAAAATCCTCCCAGTCGAGCGGCCGGCGATAGTCCGGCGCTGCCAGAAGCACGAGGCCAACCAGCCGGCCCTCGTGGATGAGCGGCACCCCGGTCCAGGCCTGTTCCTCGCCGAGCAGCGGCGCCGGGATGTCCAGTTCCCGGTCCCTCGAATCCGCCCAGCCGCCGCCCAGAGCGTCAAAGTCGATGATCCGGCCCTCGGCGCCCACCGACAGCCAGAAGGCCAATGCCTCGGCGCTCGGGATCGCTGCGCCGGGATTGGTGCTGCCCGACCAGTTCCATGCCGCCGCGGGCTCGATCGAACCATTCTCGTCGGCAACCAGGAGCAGTCCGCCCGGGGCGTCGAGAATATCTGCGAAAGCCTTGATGACGCGCTGGCCGAGCGGCGCGGCCCGTGGCCCGGTGGCGCCGATGGTCTGGGTGAAGCGCAGCCATTCGGTGCGATAGTCGTAGCGATGCTCGAAGAAATGCTTGGCGATCTTGACCTTCGCCCAGCCCCGGGCGCGGCTCGAGGGTAGCAGCACCATCGCGCCGACGGTCATCGCGGCGAGCAGGGCGATGAGAAGCGCCCGGGTCCAGTCGAACCCCGACCCCCTCAGCGCCGTCACGACGACCGCCATGACCGCGAAATAGGCGGTGATCGCGAGGAGCGAGAGGCTCTGGAAAGTGGCGGCCCGCGAAAGGCGGATCCGCCAGCGGTCGTCCGCCGGGCTGCCGATCGCGAACAGCGGCGCCACGATGGCCATCGCCATGCCGCGCCAGTCGAACAGGCCGCGTGCCGATCCCGGGTCGAAATAGGCGATGGTGTAGAGATTGAGGTCGTAGGCCCACATGGCGGCGAGCGCCATCATCGCCAGGCGGATATTGCCCCGGCTCGACGGCGCTGCCTGGCCGTAAAGGTTGTGGACGAGGACGAGGGCCCCGGCTGCCGCGGTAAGCCTCAGGATGATCGCCGTGACGATCAGCGCGTGGCCGCTGCTGATCGTCTCGGTGTTGACGACAAGCGCGAGCGCATCCACCACCAGCTGGAGCCCGAGCACCGCCGCGACCGCGGCATATACCGGCTTGACCCCGCGCTGCTCCTCGCTGCTGTCGATCCCGGCGAGGCGATAGAGCACCCCGACCCAGACGAGGTTCCGGGCCGTCTCGGAATAGGCGGCGAGCATGGTCGTTGGAGCAATGGCGGTGACCCATGCCCAGCAGGCAGTGAGCGCGAATGCGGCAAGCAGCATTCGCTGCTCGCTTTCGCCAAGGCCGCGTCGCAGTTCCCACAGCGTGAGCGAGGCGAACAGCGCGGCAGCGAGCGCGTGCGTCCAGAAGGCGATCAGCGCCGCCACTGCCGTTCCACTGTCAAATTCACCGACATGGGAGGAGGTGTCGCAAAATTTTACAAAGGAATTGTGAACGCCAGCGCCCGACCTCCGTTATCCATCCGGAGGTGTTTATGCAGAATGTGCGGCGGCGGCGGACGATACGCCCCGTTATCCTGGCAGGCGGCGCTGGAACGCGACTCTGGCCGCTTTCGACCACCAATCGTCCCAAGCACCTGCTCCCGCTGGTCGGCGAGAAGTCGCTGTTCGAACAGACGCTCGAGCGCTTTGACGGGGAGTTTTCCAGCCCGATCATCATCGCCAACAAGGCGCAGGAAGAGGAACTGCGCCTGCTCGCCGGAGGCATCGCGACACTCGTCCTGGAGCCCTGCAAGCGCGACAGCGCTCCCGCCATCGCCCTCGCGGCCTGTCTTGCCGAGCCCGACGACCTGCTGCTCGTCAGCCCGAGCGACCATCATATCGAGGATCTCGAAGCGTTCAGGGCAGCCATCGAGGCGGCGCGGCAGGACGCCGAGGCAGGCAGGATCGTCACCTTCGGAATCGAGCCCGACCATCCCGCCACCGGCTTTGGCTACATTGCGGCAATGGCGGGAGAGGGAGTTCGTCCCGTGAGCCGGTTCGTCGAGAAGCCGCCGCTGGAGCAGGCCCGCCAGATGGTCGAGGAAGGCGGATATTACTGGAACGCCGGCATTTTCCTCGCAACGGCGAGGTGCTGGCGCGAGGAACTTGAGCGCCATGCGCCGGAAATCCTGGCCGCTTGCCGTGAAGCAATGGGCAGGGCCGTGCTCGACGGGGCGGTCATCAGGGTCGATGAAGAGGCTTTCGCCCGTTCGCCTGCCAAGTCCATCGACTATGCCGTGATGGAACATTGCGACCGTGTCTCGGTGGTCCCGGTGGACATTGGATGGTCGGACATCGGCAGCTGGGAAGCGCTCGTCCAGGCCTGTCGGAAGGACGATGACGGCAACGCTCTCGATGCGGGCGTGCTGGCACTTGGCTGCAGGAACCTGCTGGTCCGGTCCAGTGGACCAAAGGTGGCAGCGATCGGCGTCGAAGGGCTGGTCATCATCGCCACTGCCGAGGCGGTGCTGGTGATGAGGCCCGAGGATGCCCAGCGGGTGAGGGAAGCCGCCAGCTGGTTCGACCGGCAGCAGGAGGAGGAGCGGTTGCAGGGGCAACAGCCCGGCGGGTTATCGCCCAGCCGCGCCGAACCTGCGCCCGGCCGAACTGCACTGCGCCCGGTCTTGGAATAGTCTGGGCACAAGAGGAGAATCGAAGATGGGTTGGCTGATAGGGAGGGCGGCTGCCATGTCGGATCCGGAAGGCTCCCGGCAAAAAGCGCTCGAGAAGCTGAAGGGCATTGCGGAGATGGACGACCCTGAAGGCCTGGTCGTTCCGATCCTTCTCGATGCCATCCTGCTGGTCGAGAGCTACCGGGGTGCAAGGCACCAGATCACCTTTCTCGATGACCTGTCCGGAAGCGTGGATGCGCTGCTCCGCGAACTGACGATCGTCGAGAAGTCTAAGCTCTGGGCCGCGGAATAGGTTCATCACCCGCCGCTGACGGGAAGCGAGAGGCTCAGGCGATTGCCGCCGCCTGAAGTCTCATAGCCGGTGATCGTCGACCAGGCCCTGACGAGGCGAAGGCCAGCGCCGCCGCCCCGGTCAGGGACCTCGCGATCATCGGCGGCGTGCCGCGGATCGAACGGCGCACCCCGGTCCTCTACTGCCAGCGAAATGGCGTTGCCCAGGCGTTCCAGCCTGATGCGGACGGGCTCTGCCGGGTCATGGCCGCCATGTTCCACGAGGTTGGCGACGATTTCCTCGACGATGATGCACAGCCGGGCTTCGTCCCGGGGCCCGAGCAAGTGGGCGCGGGCGAAGCGCCTTGCCCCGGCAATGGCATCGCCGAGCAGGCTGGCGCCAGCGACCGTAAGCACTTCGAGGTCATCTTCTGAGTCGCGTGACGGCATCGAAACGGTTATGACATGGCGACATTGAAGTGGGGAGGCTGCCATGCTTCGACCAATCGCTGCTGTCCTCGCCATGGCCCTCATGATCGGTTCTCCGGCCATGGCGGAAATCGGGCGGATCAAGCGAAGCAGCGGAACAGCAATGGTCGAACGCGCCGGCCAGCGCCTGCCCGCACGCCCTGGCCTCCAGATCGTCGCCGGCGACCGCCTTGTCACCGGGAAGGACGGGCGGATCAGCCTGAGCTTCATCGACAACACGCGATTCTCGGTGGGACCCGGAAGCCGGATCGCGGTCGACCAGTTCGTTTATGACCGGACGCGCCAGCGCGGAACGTTCCTGACCAAGGTCGACCGCGGATCGCTCGCGGTGGTTTCCGGCCGGATCGCCAAGTCGGAACGGGACGCGATGAAGGTTCGAACGCCCAACTCGCTGCTCGGTGTCCGGGGGACGAGGTTCATCCTCGAAGTCCCGCAATGAGACCGGCCTGGCCGATCGCGCTGTTCGGCCTGGCATTGGCGGGCTGCAGCCACTCCTCGCTGACCCTGCTATCGAACGAGGACGGGGGACATGGCGCCGTCGCGCTCCTCGAGGCCAACGGCCGACCGGTCGAGGCCGTCGTCGACCAGCCGGAAAGTCGCACGCGGCTTGGAAGCGCGACCCCGAGGAGCCGGCCGCTCGGAGCTGGAGGCCTTGGCCAGGACGAGGTCGCGCTGCTTTCCGGCCTGCCGCCGCCGCCGAGGAGCTTTACCCTCTATTTCGTGGAAGGGACTACCGAGCTGACCGCGGAATCGAGGCCGGTACTCGACGAGCTGCGCATGGAGGTCGCCCGGCGACCGGGGGTAGAGGTGGAGGTCACCGGCCACACCGACACGGTTGGAAGCACCGAGTCCAATGACGCGCTTTCGCTTCGCCGTGCCGAGGAAATCATCGGCGTGCTTGAGTCGGCAGGCATCGACCGATCGCTGATGTCCGCGGTCGGGCGGGGCGAACGCGAGCTGCGCCAGCAAACCGCCGACGGGATCGAGAACCCGGTCAACCGGCGGGTCGAAGTAGTGGTCCGCTAGGCCGCCGGGCCAAGGTAGCGAAGCGCCATGATCGTCAGGTCGTCGGTGGGATCGGTCGAACCCTCGAAACGGCGGACATCGTCGCGGGCGGCTTCGCAGATCGAGCGGGCCGTAAGCCTGGACCCGGTGATGGCCGTCATGATCCTGGCGCGCCCGTACAGGGCCGCGCTTTCGTCCTGCGCCTCGGTGATCCCGTCGGTCACCAGGACGAGTGTCTCGCCCGTGGCGAGTTGAATCGAATCCACCGGGTAATCGAACTCGACCATCCCGAGGGGCGGGCCGCCGGTAAGGGCGCAGCGCCGGATATTTCCTTGCGCATCGACGACATAGGGGTCCTCGTGTCCTGCGCAGACCAGCTGTGCCGCGCCACTCGCGAGGTCGATCTGCCCGACGATCATCGTCACGCTCATCGTTTCCTCGTTGCTTCGCATGAGGTCGCGGTTGATCGCGTCGACGGCTTCGGCCAGCTGCTGGCGTTCCCTGCAGAGCGCCGACGAGAGCAGGGCCTTTGACATGGCCATGAAAAGGGCAGCCGGAACCCCCTTGCCGGTTACGTCGCCGATCGCAAAGCCGATGGTGTCGGGCCCCGTGCGGATGCAGTCGTAAAGGTCTCCGCCGACCGACTTTGCCGGCTCGAGAAGTGCATCGATGTCGAGCCGGGGGTCGACGTCGGCGAGGCTGGCGCGTGGAGGGACCATGCCAAGCTGGATTTTTCGCGCCGCCTCGAGCTCGCCCTCGGCTGCAGCCGCCGCAATCCGCTCGGTAACCAGCGCGTCGCGCAGCTGCTGCCGGTCCTGGCGCGCTTCGGCAAGGAGCCCCGCGGCGACGCCCGCCGCGGCCCCGGCGCCGAGAAGCATGGGCCGGACCGGGTCGAGCAGGATCGAGGCCTCGCGGAACAGGAACCAGCCCGCGACCGGGAGCGCGATCATCCCGGCCGGGAAAACCAGCTTGGCCGCCCGTGGCCTTGCGGCGAGCAGCAATGCGAGGCCGGCGATCAGAATGGCGACCACCCATTCGGCAGGGACGGCCCAGCCGGGTCGGTCGAGCCAGCCGTTCGACAGGATGGAATCGATCGCCGTCCCCTGGACAAGAAGCCCGTAATCTTCCGCGGCCAGCGGGGTCGTGACGATGTCCGCGGTTCCCTCGGCGCCCAGCCCGACGAGGACCACCCGGCCTCGAAACAGGCCAGGCTCGACCCGGCGCCGCAAGACGTCTTCCGCCGAGACGATCGAGGCAGGCGGGACAGCGCCGAAATGCAGCCGCATCCGGCCGCGCCCGTCGATGGGAATGGCGAGGCTCCCAAGCGACACCCGGTCCGCCAAGACCGCGACTTCTTCGGCTCCAAGCCGGATCCGCGCCATTTCCAGCGCGAGGCCCGGCATGAGCTTGCCCCCGGCCCGGCCCAGCAGCGGTACCGACCGGATCACCCCGTCGCGGTCAGGCTGGCCGTTTATGAGACCGTGGCCGATGGCATTGTCATCGATATCCGGGACGGAAGCGATGATCCCGGGCCAGCTGTAGATGCCGGGCGGAAGCTGGCCCTTGAAGGCCGCATCGACCCAGACTTCGCCGCGCGTCGCGGCGCTTGCCGGGCTTCCGGCGCGGGCAAGCACCGTTGTCGACTGGCCGATCACCTCGCCGAACAGCCTGTCCATTGGCTGGAGCGCGAGAATCTCGGCCGCGGCCCCGCTGCTGAGCTCGGGATAGAATTTCACGAACTGGTCAGGTTGCAGGCGGTCGGGCTCGGGAAAGATGATGTCGAAGCCAATGACCGCCGCCCCGCCCTGCCGGAGCTCTTCCGTAAGCCGCGCCAGATAGTAACGCGACCATGGCCAGGGCCCGATCGAGTTGAGGCTCTCGCCATCGATCATCACGAAGCGGACATCGCTGTTCGACAGGTCCCTTGGCGCCAGCCGTTGCCAGGCGTCGAACAGCTCGTTGCGCGTGCGCTCGCCGGTTGCCAGCGATATCAGCGCAGCAAGAAAGGAAAATAGCGCCCAGCCGGCCCAGACCCGCCGGCGGCGGAAGAAGGGCTCAGAGCTGGATTTCCAGCCCGTCATAGGAGCACAATATCTCGAGTGGGCTCTCGCCGCGCGTCAGCTCCTCGTAGCGGATCGTTTCCCGGTGCATCCGCTCGATCGCCTCGTCGTCGTAGGTCGGCTCGTGGTGAAACAGGGCAAGCCTCTTTGCCCCCGCCTCGCGGCAGAGGTCCACCGCGACGACATTGCTCGAATGGCCCCAGTCCTCCTTCATCGAGACGCTGTCGGCGAGCGAGTACATCGTATCGCAGATGACGAGGTCGGCTCCCCGAAAGAAATCGATGAAGGCAGCCTCGTCCTCCATATTGTCGGGCTTGTGCTCGCTGTCCGTGCTGAACACGACCGTCCTGCCCCTGGCGTCGGAGAGACGGTAGCCGTAGCTGTCATGGGAATGCAGCTGCTTTTCGGCAACGACGGTAAGGCCATCGACCTCGATCGGCTGCCCGGGTGTCATCGCGACAAATTCGATCGATGCCCGCAGAAAGTCGAAGGGCACCGGAAAGGATATCTCCTCCTGCTGTCGGCGCAGCGCCTCTTCTGCATCGGGATGGGCCGAGTGGATGACGATCCTGGCGCCCGGATCAAACGCCGGGACGAAAAAGGGAAAGCCCATGATATGGTCCCAGTGCATGTGGGACTGGAAGATGTTGAAGCGGCGGCGATGGCCGGCATTGCAGCGCTTCATCGCGCTCAGGCCGAACTCGCGAAGCCCGCTTCCCATGTCGCAGACGAAGAAGCTGCCGCCGGCTTCCAGTTCGACGCAGGCGGTGGCGCCGCCGTAGGTGGCGCTTCCGGCGAAATCGAGCTCCTGGTCCATGAACTTGTAGGCCTGGTCGATATCCCTGATCGAGGCCTCGTTCGCGGCGACCAGGGCGCGCGCGATCTTGCCTCGTACCGCCCCGGCCTTGATTGCCACCGGGAGCGATCCCCTTGTTCCCCAGAAGCGGACGAGCATGTCAGCGGCCCGTGTCCACGGAGTCACTGATGTGGAACAGCTTGTCGTAGCGGCTGATGGCGAGGATTTCGCGCATGACCTCGTTGGGAGAGGCAAGCGTGATCGTCAGCCCAAGGCCCTCGGCCTGGCGCTTGGCCATGGTCAATACGCGAAGACCGCGTGACGACATGTAATCGAGGCAGGTGAGATCGACCATCACCTCGGACTGGCGCCCCTCGGCGGCCTGGTCGACAGCTTCCTTCATCTGGTCTGCAAATTGCTGCCAGCTCGCTTCATCGACCCTGCCACTGACTGCTGCGACAAGGATTTCGTCTGCCGACCGGCAACTGAATTCCATAAGTCACCCCCTGCAGCACGGCCGCTAGCAATTCGTCTTTTACGCGGTTCGGCTTGCGGCGCAAACCGGACCGCCCGTCTTTTGCCTAGCTCTTCTTGAGCCGGTCCAGCGCGAGCAGGGTCATCGCCTCGGTTGCCGTGGAAATCACGGCCTCGGCGTCGGGAGCCCAGAAGGGCGAATGAAGCGAGGGCAGTTTCTGCTGGTTGCCGGCCGCGGCATCCCACACATTCTTCGGCGTCCCGCCGACCCAGAAGATGAGGCTCTCGATGCTGTTGTCGGCAAGCCAGTAGCGACTGAAATCCTCGCCGCCCATCACCGAGGGAGTCCTGATCACCCGCTGCGGCCCGAAATTGCCGGTGAACAGCTCGAGTGCGCGGTTGCTCAGCTGCTCGGTATTGAAGGTGGCCGGCGTATATTCGTCTTCGCGGATGTTGACGACTGGCATGCGATCCTCGGGGATCCCGGCGGCAATGGCTTCGCCGCGCGCGATGCGCCGGATCCCGTCCAGCAGCAGCTTTCGTACCTCCGGCTTGTAGCTTCGAACCGTCAGCTGCAGCCGGGCTTCGTCGGAGATGATGTTGTGCTTGGCCCCCGCCTGGAAGCTGCCGACGGTCACGACCGCCGGGTTGGCCGGGTCGTTCTCGCGGCTGACCAGCGTCTGCAGCGTCGTGACGATCCGGCTGGCAAGAACGATGGGATCCCTGGTGGTCTGCGGGTAGGCGCCGTGGCCGCCAACTCCCCTGACCAATATGTCGACGCTGTCGACATTGGCGAGCGCATATCCCGGGCTGATCCCGATGACGCCGGCGGGAAGCGCGGCCGCGTCGTGGAAGGCGATCACGGTGGAAGGCTTGGGGAAGCGGCTGAAAAGCCCGTCCTCGAGCATCTTTCTTGCACCCTCGCCGGTCTCTTCTCCCGGCTGGAGGATCATGACCAGGGTTCCCGACCACTGGTCCTTGCGTTCGACGAGCTGGCGCGCGGTGCCAATGAAGCTCGCCATGTGAGTGTCATGGCCGCAGGCGTGCATCACTCCCGTCTCGACGCCCGACCGCGCGGTCGCCCGGACCCTGGAGGAAAAGGGCAGGCCGGTCTGTTCGACGACCGGCAGTCCGTCCATGTCGGCCCGGATCATGAGCACCGGGCCGGCGCCGTTCTTCAGCACCGAGACCACCCCCGTCTCGCCGACCTTCTCGGTCACCGTGAACCCGAGCTTTCGCATCTCGGCCGCGAGCTTGGCGGAGGTGCGGACCTCCTGCATGGAAAGCTCGGGATTGGCGTGCAGATCGCGGTAGAGCGTCATCAGCTGCGGCATGTCCTGGCGCACGTCCTCGCCGACCGTTGCAGCGCTTGCTGCCGTCGCAATCATCGAGGTCGCGGCAAGGGCCAGCACGCTTTTGATCATCTCATTGCTCCGGGACTAGCTCGACCACGTCGAGAGTTGATTCATAATGGGGATAGGGAAGGACCATTCGCCAGCGGCCGGGCCCGATCCTTTCCACCCACCCGGCAACGTCGCGCTCGCGGTCGACCCCATATTCATAAGCCCGGGTCTCGTCGCCGAGCACGAGCGTTCCAAGGAAGACCTGGCGAAGCTGGTCGGCCGGGTAGATGAAACCGACATGGCGCTGCGAGCCGGTGAGCTTGGTGAAGCGCTGAACCTCGCCGGGCTCGACCCGGCACCGGAACCGGGGATAGGCGATATAGTCGAGCATTGCCTCGCTCTTGGCGCCGACCTTGATGACGCGGCAATGGTAATTGCCGTCGGGAACTGGGCCACCGCCAAGCGCCGCATCAGGTTCGAGCAGCCTTCCCTCGCGGGCGATATCGTCGCCATGTCCAGCTGCCCGCGCCTGGGCAAGGGCATGGGTGAAGGCCGTTCGCCATTCGCGAAGCCGTTCCCTGTCGGTCTCGGTTGCAACCCGCTGCCAGCCTTCTCGAACCGGTGCGTCCGGGGTCGTCGAGCATCCGGCAATGGCCAGCGCGGCAAGGGCAAGCGGCATCCGCATGGCTACAGCCTAGGGGCGTTGCAGCCCAGCGCAAGTGGTCCTGGACATCCCCGCGCGGCGGGCGAGGCGGATCCGCGCCTAGGCGGCAGTCCAGCCCCCGTCCATGGTCATGTTGGCGCCGGTGATCGAGGCCGCGCCGTCGCTCGTGAGGTAAAGCGCCATGCTGGCAACCTCGTCCACCGTGACGAAACGCTTGGTTGGCTGGGCTGCAAGCAGCACGTCGTTCATCACCTCTTCCCGGGTGAGATTGCGGGTCCGCATCGTATCGGGGATCTGCTTTTCGACGAGCGGGGTCCAGACATATCCGGGCGATATGCAGTTCACCGTCACCCCGTCCCTCGCGGCCTCGAGCGCGACCGTCTTGGTCAGCCCGGCCACCCCGTGCTTTGCAGCGACATAGGCAGACTTGTTGGGGCTCGCGACGAGGCTGTGCGCGCTTGCAGTGTTGATGATCCTGCCCCAGCCGCGCTCGCGCATGGCAGGAAGGCACAGCCGTATGGTGTGGAACACCGCTGTCAGGTTGATCTTGAGGATCGCGTCCCATTTTTCCTGGGGAAAGCTTTCGACCGGCGACACGAACTGGATGCCAGCGTTGTTGACGAGGATGTCCGGCGCGCGAAGCTCATGGGTGCAGCGCCTGACCATCGCCTCGATGGCGGCCGGGTCGCCAAGATCCGCGCCGTCATAGAGCACCTGGGTTCCCGACGAAGTCTCCAGCTCCTTGCGGATTTCCTCGATTTCTTCCGCGTCCCCGAAGCCGTTGATCATCAGGCTCGCGCCTTCGAAGGCGAATGCCCGCGCGATGGCAAGTCCGATGCCGGACGTGGATCCGGTAACGAGTGCGGTCTTTCCCTCAAGCTGCATGGCGCGCGAATCTCCTTTGCCCGATCCTGTTGCGGTCCAAGCTTCCAATTGCAACCGTAACAATGATCAAGCATTGGAACCCCAGCAGGAGAATCCCATGCGGCTTGGCGACGCGCCCGAAAGCGAAAATTTCGAAGACCGCACAGGCGGTGGCGGAGGAGGTCTCAACCTCGGTGGCGGCCTGGGAATGATCTTGCCGCTCGTTGCCTCCCGCTTCGGCTTTGCCGGGATCGCGGTGCTGCTGCTTGGCTATTGCGTCCTCAACCAGCTGGGCGGCGGCGGCGGCATCCTGCCGGGCAGCGGGGGATCGAAGGGCGAGTCGACCCTGACCCCGGAATCGCGCCAGTTGCTGACCGGGGTCCTCGGCTCCACCGAGCAGGTCTGGGGGCAGGTTTTCCAGCAGGCCGGCTCACGCTACCAGCCGACGACGCTGGTCGCCTACAGCAACCAGGACCAGTCGGGATGCGGCGCCGCACAGGCGGCGATGGGCCCATTTTACTGCCCGTCGGACCAGCGCATCTACATCGACCCGACCTTCTTCAACGAGCTTTCCCGGCGCTTTGGCGCTCCGGGCGATTTTGCGCAGGCCTATGTCATCGCCCATGAGGTCGGGCATCATATCCAGAACCTCGAGGGAACGCTCGACCGGGCCCAGGCCGCGCAGGCCCGGCTGGGGCAGGCCGAGGGTAACCAGGTCCAGGTCGGAGTCGAGCTGCAGGCGGATTGCTACGCGGGGGTCTGGGCGAACCGCTCGGGGCTCCTGGAGCAGGGCGACATAGAAGAAGGCATGCGTGCGGCCGAGGCGATCGGCGACGATACGCTCCAGCGCCAGACCCAGGGACGGGTCGTGCCGGAAAGCTTCACCCACGGCAGTTCGGCCCAGCGCATGGAGGCGCTCCGCAGGGGCCTTTCATCCGGCGACCCGGCGAGCTGCAATTACGCCCGCTAGCTTTGGAGGCTAGAGCCGGACCAGCATTTTCCCGGTGTTCGCACCGCTGAAAAGGCCGAGAAAGGCCTCGAGCGTCTGGTCGAGACCATCGACGACCGTCTCGCGCGACTTGACCTCGCCGCTGGCGACCCAGCCCCCCATGTCGCGATAGAATTCGCCGAGCCGGTCCATATAGTCGGTGTAAATGAAGCCCTGCAGCCGAATGCGCATGGCGATGACCCGCATCAGATATTTGAGGCAGGTCGGCTTGGCCTCGTTATACCCCTCGATCATCCCGCAAATGGCAAATCTCGCGTTCATCCGGGCGAGCGCCAGCGCGGCATCGAGATGGTCCCCGCCGACATTGTCGAAATAGACGTCGATCCCCTCGGGGGCTGCCTTTGCCAGCTGCCTCAAGAGCGAACCTTCCTTGTAATCGACGACGGCATCGGCGCCGAGGGAGCGCACATATTCGCATTTCTGCGCGCCGCCTGCCGACCCGATCACGGTCATGCCTTTCGCCTTGGCGATCTGGACGACCGCCGATCCGACCGCCCCGGCTGCTGCCGAGACGAAGACGCGGTCGCCTTCCTTCCCCGACGCGGCATCGAGCAGCCCGAAATAGGCGGTGCCGCCGGTAAGCCCGAGGTTGCCGAGAAAGGCTTCAGGGTCGACGCCGGGGATGGCCGGCAGCTTGCTGAGCGATGAAGCCGGGGCAACCGTCTCGTCGCGCCATGTGGATGACGAGGTCGCCCGGCTGGAAGCCAGGGTCACGGCTCTCGACGACCTCGCCGATCGCGCCTCCCTCGAGCGGCGCATCGAGCGCGAACGGCGGAACATAGCTTTTCACGTCGTTCATCCGGCCGCGCATGTAGGGATCGACCGAGAGCCAGCGATTGGCGACGTGAACCATCCCGTCGCCAAGCTCGGGAAGCTCAAAGGCCTTCAGCTCGAAATCCGCGGGTGCCGGCAAGCCTTCCGGTCGCCGCATGAGATGCCAGGCACGGGCCATGATGGGTTCCTCCCGAATTGCGTCAGGAGCGGGCCTAGGCCCAACGGGCAGCAAACAAAAGGCCCGGGCGCGGATCCCCGCGCCCGGGCCAATATTGCCATTCGGCTAACCTATCGTTCGTAGGTGCCGGAAAAGCTTCGATTGAGGATGTGCGGGCCACGCTCGTCTTCGCGCTCGTCACGGAAGAAGCCGCCCGTCCGAGTTTCATTCTCGAACCTGCGCATGGCTTCGCTGGCAGGCTGGTCGAGGATTACCCGGTCGCCCTCGATCCGGTCGACCATCGAGCAGCTCAGCGCGTGATGGCGACTATCCTCGCTGTCACCCTTGGTCAGGATGATGCGGTCGCCGCGAACGCAATCGACGGTTCCGACATGTTCCTCGTCAGAGCCGACGACGGTCATATGCTCGCGTACCTGGTCGAGCATCCGCCGCTTTCCTTCGCGGGTCGTCCGCCAGTTGCCGAACTCGCTCTCGAAGCGGCTCTGGTTCTCGCGGCGATACTCGTCATAGTCGCGGTCGAGCGCCTCGATCTGGCGGCGGCGCCATTCGCTGTAATGAGGATCGTGGATACCAGAGGCGGTCCCGGTGAAATCGCGCGAAGGCGAGCGGTCCCAGCGTTCCGACCATCCACGCTCGGGCGGATAGTTGCGGTCAAAACGGCCCTCGTCGCCGCCAAAGCCGCGGCGGCCGCTGAACCGGCCGGTGTAGGGGCGCCTGTATCCCTCGTCGCGGAACCGCGCCTGGCGGTCGTAACGTGAATATTCGTCATCGCCGAAGGACGAACGCGGGCGGCGCCAGCTGTCATCGTCGCCGCGCATGCGCGCATCTTCTCGGCGGCGGCGTTCAGCCTCCTCGTCGCCGAACCAGCTGGCCACCTCGTCGCCGGCGCGCTCGAAAAAGCCGCGTTCGCGATCGTCGTCGTCGCGGTCCCAGCTGCGGCCTCGCTGCTCGAAACGGTCGTCCTGGTCATGGGAAAAGCGCGAGCGGGGTTCGCGCCAGCCGCGCCGGCCTTCATAACGGTCATAAGCCATGGAAATTCCTCCTTAATCAGACGATCCCGCCCGCCGGGTAACCCTGCTTAAAGCAACGAAGGGAAAGGCATCGCGTTCCGGCGGTGGAGGCCGAAATGAAGACGGCAGGCGCTGGAGCGAAAAAGGGGCAGGCAAGGGCGTTGCCAGAGGAGAAAACGCCCGCTAATGAGCCGCCTCACCGTAGGGCGCGGGGCTGTAGCTCAGATGGGAGAGCGCTGCAATCGCACTGCAGAGGTCAGGGGTTCGATTCCCCTCAGCTCCACCAGCCCGCTGTCAATAAAATCAATGCTTTAGATAATGCTTGGCCGCCCCAGCAAGTCCGGCGACAGTCAGCTGGTATCGCACTGGTATCGCAGCGGCTGAAATTGGCCGAAAGGAGACCGTCAGCTAATCGGCTTAAACTTCGGAGAGCGGACACTTCGGGCGGCTCGGCGTCGCCACCGAATTTTCTGGACGACGACCATGCCAACGCCCCTTTCGAAGCCGGGCCTGCACTCTCGCTTTGTGGGCTTGAGGCGATATTGGAACGCGCCGACGATGCCGTAGCGAGTTGCAATACCGGCAAGCCATGACGATGTTCATGGCATCATCGCTCCCGCCTTCAGACACCGGATGGAGGTGCTCTGCGGTCTGCTGGAAACGCATTGCCTCGCGGATCGACATATTGTGGCGGGCTGCAAATCTGATTGGCTGGCAAGACCATGTCGTATGGTCACAATAGAAGCAGCGTCCCTGCTGCTCGATGGCCTTGAGGCACCTGATCCACTGGAGTCTGGTTGTCATCTCATCTCACGTTGACAGTTGGTCAAAGCGGATGCGCGACGGCCGGAAACAGCACGCCCCTTTGTCGGGAGCTATTGCTCGCGCTGGACAACGTTAAACCCGTTACCCCGCAGTCGCATTCGGAAATACCAAATTTCGAACTCAAGGCCAAGACGACTAACTCGGCTGAGTGTGGCCGGAAGCGGACCGTCCGTTCCGG
>JAJJPO010000165.1:0-2975 GCA_032907585.1 Sphingomonas sp.
CACGATCCCCGCGGCATGGCCGAGGGTCGTCTCGCCCGGGTCATCGCCGACCCTGCGTGTGAGTGCGCCGATGATTAGCTCGCGAGCCCAGATCGCCGCCTGGAAGGCCCAGGCAATGATGAACAGTATCTCGACCAGCCGGGTGATCCGCGGCGGGACGTTGGTATAGTTGGTCACGATCGCGAGCGCCGCTGCGATCATGAAAAACAGGCCGGTCTTCGAGAGCATCCGGCCGATGATCCCGCGCCAGTGCAGGCAATTGGGATCGCCGGACCTCAGCCACGCGCCGACTAGGCGCAGGCCGTACATGAGAAATATGATGGCACCGGCTGCAGCGAGACCAAGCGGGAGATGAGCCTGGTTTGCAACGAACCAGTCGATCATCGTCTGGATGGTGCCCACTCCCTTGTCCAGGGCTTCAGCGGCATTGTCGGCAGGATCCATGGCTACGACATGGCCGGATGCTCGCAGTCTTTCAACTATGACTGTGGATTATGGGCGGCGCGCCCCTGCCTTTGCGCCAAGGTAGCGGCAAAGGCCGACTTCGGCGGACGAAAGCCACTTGCGGGCCCGGGGCACTTCAAAGCCGTCGAGCGGATTCGACCGGCGATTTTTCGCTGCTTCCAGCAGGGCAGGGTGGACATAGGCCTTGCGGCTGATCGCGACCGTGTTGCCGAGCGCCTCGGCTACGGGCTCGACCATTGACGAGATGCTTATGTTCTTTTCGCCCCGGCTGGCATCGAGCAGCTGCTCGAACGCGATCACGCTCGCTGCCCAGGTACGGAAATGCTTCGCGGTGAAGTCGCCGCCGCTTGCCTCGCGGATATAATCATTGACGTCGGCCGAGCTGATGCCCTGCGGCTCGCCGGAGCCGTTAACATATTGGAACAGCTGCTGGCCCGGCAGGTCCTGGCACCTCGAAACGATGCGCTTCAGGTTGCGGTCGGTGATCGTCACCTCGCGAACGATCCCGTGTTTCCCTGGAAAGCGCATCTTGAGCCTGCCGCCCCGGTGGCGCAGGTGGTGGGTTCGAAGCGTGGTGGCCCCGAAGCTGCGGTTCGAGCGGGCATATTCCTCGTTGCCGACCCTGATATATTCGGTGTCGAGCAGCCGGACCACGGCGGCGACAACCGTGTCGCGATCGAGCTTTCGTTTCTTGAGGTCCTTTTCGACACGGGCGCGCAGCCTTGGCAGTGCTTCGCCAAACAGCAGGCAGTCGGCGTATTTGCTCTTGTCGCGCCGGCTCCGGAAGCGCGGATGGTAGCGGTATTGCTTACGGCCCCGGGCGTCCCTGCCGGTTGCCTGGAGGTGGCCGTTGGGCTTCTTGCAGAACCAGGCGTCGCCATAGGCAGGTGGAAGGCCGATGGCGTTCAGCCGGTCGATTTCATCGCGGTCAGTGACCCTCTTTCCTGCCTCGTCGAAATAGGCCCAGGCGCGGCCGATGCGCTTTCGCGTGTAGCCCGGCTCGGAATCGCTGCTGTGGCACAGCCTTTGGGTCTGTTCGTTCATACGTGCGCAGCATAAATGCGGGAGCGCTTTGCGGTTCCCCCGCGATCGCCTGGAGGATGACCATTGCCCGCAATCAGCAAGGCCCATGTCCTGATCATGGCGACCGACCGGTTCGAGGAGAGCGAGCTGTTCGGCCCGCGCCGGATACTCGGTGAAAAGGGCGCGCGGGTAAGCCTTGCCTCGCCGACCCGCGAGGAAATCATGGCGACCGTCCATGACGAGCCGGGCCGGCGCATCAAGCCCGATCTCAAGATCGACGAGGTCGATCCAGGCGAATTTGACGCCCTCCTGCTTCCCGGCGGGGTCGGTAACCCTGACCAGCTGCGCATGAACCGGCGCGCGATCGAGATCATCCGGGAGTTCGCGGCAGCCGGGAAGCCCGTCGCCGCCATCTGCCACGGCCCATGGCTGCTTGTCGAAGCCGATCTGTTGCGCGGCCGGAAGGCGACCTCCTGGCCGTCGATCCGCACGGACCTTCGAAATGCCGGGGCGACGGTCGTCGACGAGGCCGCGGTTACCGACGAGAACATCATCACCAGTCGCGAACCGGGCGACGTCCCGGCCTTTACCGAGGCGCTGGTTGAGGCAATCGAGCAGCGTTAAACCGCTTGGCAAGCATTTGCCGGCTATTGAGCCGTTCATGGATTGGGCAGGAAGGCAACATCCGGTCGAAACGCTGGTCGAGTGGGTTGCCCCGCTTCCCCTGGCGGCAGCGGCTTTCTGGGCAGGGCGCCTGTTCGGATTTTCCATGGTCGAGGCTGCGGCAGCCGCGGTCACCCTGCTCACTGCCGGCTTTGCAGTGATGAAGGTTGCAGGTGGCGGCCCCCGCTGGCGCCTGCCGCAGTTCCAGCCCGCGACGCTGGATTCGCCGCAGCCTGGCCTTGATGAGCTCATCCTCCAGCCGAGCGACGTGCTGCTCGAGCTCAATGACCCGCTCCCGATGGTCGAGGAAGATGCACGGGTCGTGCGCCTGTTCGAGCGGCAGGAGCCGACACCGGGCGAACTGGTTACCCGCATTTCCGATTTTCTCGGCGAGGCCCAGCGGTTTCCTGCCGCGGCCGCAGATCCCCCCATGCCTTGCCCCCCAGACGCAAGCGACGCGCTCCACGCGGCGCTAGCCAATATCCGCGCGTCCCTTCGTTAAGAGTCCCCCCGGGAAGCTTGCCCGGGCCTAATGCCTCGCGCATCATTTCTCCGGATCGAGGAGGTTCGCGTGGCGAAATTCCAGCGCATCATTGCAGGCGAGGTCGCGGCCATGGAGGCCGCCAACCGGCTATTTGACGAGGTTTTCGGCGAGGACGCCTACAAGGGTCCGCGGGCGAGCCGGGCCCATCTCGAGCGGCTCCTGCTGGACCCCAAGTTCATTGCCCTCGTCGCTTACGAGGGCGAGGATATGGTTGGTGCCCTTGCAGGTTACGAGCTGGTGAAGTTCGAGGCCGCCCGAAGCGAAAGCTGCATCTAGGACC
>JAJJPO010000166.1:0-12937 GCA_032907585.1 Sphingomonas sp.
CGGCGGCGGCAGCGGCGGCCATGGCGGCTTCAATATGCCGGGCGGCGGAGGTGGCGGCAGCGGACTTGGGGAGGCCGGCGGGTCCGGCGGAACTGCGGGCGGCGCAGGCGGTAGCGGTGCCTATGGCGCGGGCGGCGGCGGCGGTTCCAGCATGTCAGCCGGTGGCGCGGGCGGCACGTTCGGCGGCGGCGGCGGCGCCTATGGCCATGCCGGCGCCGGAGGATTTGGCGGCGGCGGCGGCGGAAGCGTCTACGGCCTGGGTGGCGCTGGTGGCTTTGGCGGCGGAAGCGGCGGCAGTGTCTTTTCGACCGCGAACGTCGGTGGCGCGGGTGCCGGTACCGGTTCGTCCGGAATAAACGGCGCGACCGCTGGCGGTGGTGGCGGCGCAGGGCTTGGCGGGGCCATTTTCGTCAACAGCGGTGCATCTCTCGTCATCGGCAACAATGTCACCTTTGAGGGCAGCAGCGCCGAGGGCGGTGCTGCCGGCGGGACGGCGGCGACGGGCGGCGCCGGGGCGGGCTCCGACCTGTTCCTCATGTCGGGAACGACGACAGGCTTTTCGCCAGGCGAAGGCAATCGCATCATCCTTTCGGGGAGCATTGCCGACGATAGCGCGCACAGCCTGACCGGAGAGGTCGGCGGCGCCGGGACCGGCGCTGGCGCGACGATTGCGGTCTCTGGTGGCGGGACGGTCGAGCTTTCCGGGGAAAGCACGATCGCCGGCGGATTTACCGTCGATGGAGCGACTCTCGAGCTTACCGAAACGGGTGTCATTTCGGCCCCGGGCACCGCGGTCGAGCTGGTTGGCTCGGGCGCGATTCTCGACAATGCGGGGCTGATCGAGGGGGCCTCGATCGACGGCGCCAGCAACGCACTTACCGATATTGTCGGTGCGGTCCTTGCAGCCGAGAGCGGGACGATTTCCAACAGCGGAACGATCCGGGCACTTGGCAGCGCCAATGTGGCCGCCATCCGCGCGGATTCCGATCTTTCCATTGGCAACCAAGGCCTCATCCATTCGGATGCGCTCAGCGGCTATGGACTGCTCGGCACCAGCACCGACAGCCTTCTGACCGTGACAAATTCGGCCGGCGCGGTCATTTCGAGCGGCGGAAGCGCGATCGTCACCATCGGTGCGCTGGACCTTACCAATGCGGGGCTCATCCACTCCGAAGGCGGCAATGGAATTTCCTTCGCCGGCGGCACGGTGAACAATCTTTCCGGCGGCGTAATAGCCGGATCGCAGAACGGCATTTTGCTTGAAGACAGTTCCGCGAGCGTCATCAATGCCGGTCGGATCGAGGGCAATAATTACGGGATAGGCGCCTTCGGGCCGATCACCGTTGCCAATTCGCCCGGCGGGATCATTACCGGCGGGAACATTGGTATCGTGGTTGCCGATAGTGGCGCGCTCGACCTTTCAAACAGCGGCGCAATCCTTGGTGGCAGCTTCGGCATCAGCACCGGCGCGGGCGGGACGATTATCAATGAAGCCGCTGGCACCATAACCGGCATGAACAGCGCAATCACGTCGACCGGGACGGCAGCCACCACGCTGACCAACGGCGGCGACTTGATCGGCGGCGTAAGTTCGCTCAGCGGCGGCGATCTCAACATCACCAACGAGGCCAGTGGCAACATCATCGGGGAAGCTATCGGATCCGCTATCCTTCTCAATGGCGGTGGCCGGCTGGAACTCACCAATGCCGGCGATATCGTCGGTTCAAGCTGGGGCGTCATCGGTCGGAATGCCGGTGACAGCATCGTGAACTCGGGAAGGATCGCATCGGGAACGATCAGCGGCGACACCATCACCCTGGGCAGTTATGGCGTCGCCATCTATCTTGAAGCAGGTGGCTCGCTCGAAAACCAGGCGGGCGGTCTCGTCCAGAGCTATGGCAATGCTCTTGTTGCACATGGGCCAACCACCCTGGTGAATGGCGGGACCATCCAGTCGACCGGGTCCGACGCGGTACAGTTCACCGGAACTGCGAGCGTCGAGAATCTCGCTGGCGGGTCGATCATCGCTCAGCGCATCGGGATCTATTCCGGATCGAGCCTCGATCTTACCAATGACGGGCTCATCAGCGGCAATGCCTATGGCGCGGTCTACGCGTGGAACGGTGCGACGATCACCAATAATGCAAATGGTGTCATCGCCGGCTTGCTCCATGCCAACGCGATCCAGGCCTATGGCAACGTGACGCTGACCAACGCCGGGTCGATCAGCGCAGCCGATGGCGTGCTCGCGTCAGTCTATCTCTCGGGCGGAAACGCCACTGTTGCCAACAGCGGCTCGATCACCGGATCTGGCTGGGGCGTTCTGTTCAGCGGTTCGGACGGCAGCCTGTCAGTGACCAACAGCGGCTCGATCACGGGCGGGGTCTATAATGCCGTCTACGCAGGAAGCGGCAGCGACAACAGCGTCATCAACCTTGCCGGCGGAACACTGACCGGCGGCAACGCCGCTGTCTATGGCGACGGAACCAATCTCGTTGTTTCCAACGCTGGCGTGATCAGGGCGCTTGGAGGTACCGTCAATCTTGTCGGGAGCGGCATCTATGCCAATGCCGCAGGTGCCATAATCACCAACAGCGGGACGATCGAAAGCCTCGCCGAGAATGGCCGGGGCGTTTACCTCTACGCGGGCGGCGAGGTTACCAATCATGCCCCCGGGGTCATCGAGGGGGCGACGGGCATCGCTCTTGGGGCGGCCAGCACGGTGAGCAACGATGGCGCCATCATCGGGAATGAAGGTAACGGGATAGTTCTTGCGGGCGGCGGAACCGTCACCAATCTTGCCAATGGCGCGATAAGCGGCAGCGAGAGCGGCATTCATTCCGAGGGCGCACCACTGGTGCTGGAAAATGAAGGGGCGATATCCGGCGACGCCGGCAATGGCGTCACCGCCCTTGGCGCGATCAATGCCACCAACGCTGCCGGGGCGCTGATATCATCAGAGGTGCGCGCCGGCATTGCTGCAAGCGGTGGAGGCACCATCGTCAATGCAGGGACGATCACCGGTGGAAGCGACGCCGCCTCCGGCTTTGGGCTTCATCTTGCCGGGGGCGACTTTGTCGTGACCAACCAGGCGGGCGGAACCCTCGCCGGCGAAGCCGGCGCGATACTCCTCGCTGGCGATGGCACCGTCATCATCGGACTCGAGGCGGACTCGACCGTCAATGGGGATATCGTGACGGTAGGCGCGGGCTCCCACCTCCTCGATGTCGAGGGTACAGTGAACGGGCTGTTCGACGGATCGGCGGGTACGGGCATCGACATGCTGAGGCTGGGTGAAACCGGGTCGCTTGGCGGTGCGCTGCTCGGAGCGGGCGACGACGCCTTGACGATCGCTGGCGGCACCCTCGCCGGCCCTGCCGACGGGGGCGAAGGTATCGATACGCTGCTGTTCGACATGGCGTCGGACGCCGCGTTCGGAGCGGACCAGCTCACGGGCTTTGAATCCCGAAGCAAGGAGGGCGCTGGAACGCTCACATTGACGGGCGTTGACGCAATGACGATCGACTTTGCGGTCATTGGGGGCACGCTTGCGCTTTCCGGCGGCGCCGCCCTCAACGACGCAGCCGCCGTCGATGTCGCGGAAGGCGCTACCCTAAGGCTCGATGACAGCGAGGCCATCAGGGCGCTGACCGGGAGCGGCCAGGTCGATCTCGGCGACAAGATGCTTGGGCTTGCCGGCAATGACAGCACGACTTTCTCGGGCGTCATTTCCGGCTCGGGCGGTCTTGCAAAGTTCGGCACCGGCACCTTCACCCTGACCGGCGCGAATGAATATACCGGCATCACCTATATCGACGCCGGCAGCATCGCTCTCGGCGCCTCGGGCGCGCTCTCCTCGTCAACCTTCGTATCGATCGGCTCGGCCGGGCTGTTTGACCTCGCCGGCTTCGACCAGGCCATCGGCGGCCTGGAAGGCGAAGGCAGCGTCGAACTCGCCGGCGGCTGGTTGACCGTCGACCAGGCTGTCGACTCGCTCTTCGCGGGCTCGGTGATTGACAGCCTGGAAGGCGAAAGCGGCGGTCTCATCAAGGATGGTGCGGGCGCACTTTATCTCACGGGCGACAGCAGCTTTGCCGGCGAGACCCACGTCAACGGCGGGCTTCTCTCGGTCAACGGTTCGCTTCTTTCGGCGGTAATCGTCAACGAAGGCGGCTACCTCGGAGGCAATGGCTCTATCGCTGGCCTCGTCGTCAATGCCGGCGGAACGCTAGCTCCGGGCAATTCAATCGGTCACCTGACCGTCGATGGAGACCTGACCTTTGGCGATGGATCCATCTACGAGGTGGAAATCACTCCAACGGCCTCGGACCTTACCACCGCGACCGGCGATATCGTCATCGAGGGCGGGACCGTCGCTGTGCTTGCAGCCCCCGGTCTCTACCAGCCTGTCACCAACTATCTCATCCTGGAGGCGGGCGGCGCCGTGACCGGCACGTTCGACGAGGTGACTTCCAACCTGGCCTTCCTCGATCCGGCGCTGACCTATACGTCCGACCAGGTCATCCTCTCGATGCGGCGCAACGACATCGATTTTGCCAATGTCGCGGTCAACTTCAACCAGGCCAGCGTCGCGACGGCGCTGCAATCGATGGATCCAGGCGAGTTTTTCGATCTCATCCTCCTCCAGTCCGAGTCTGGCGCCCGGTCAGCCTATGACGCCCTCGCCGGCCAAATCCATGCAACGGCGCCAGCGATCGTCGCCGAAACCGGCAATCGCATGCGCGACGCCATGCTGCGGTCCGGCAGGGATTCTCCGGAGGGCTTTTCCGGCTGGGCCGACGCCAAGGCGGGCCAGGGCACATTTGATGGCTCTCCTCTCCGGGGAAGCAGCGGCGGCAAGACCCGGGACCGCGCCCTGTTCGGCGGCATCCAGTGGCGCGGCCAGGCGTTCGACGCCTCGATCGGCGTCGGTACGGCGTCCAATGCCATCCGCCTCAACCTCGATGGCGGCGATGCCGAGATCGACACCCAGTCTGTCGGCGCCCAGATCGGCTATCGCGGAGCGATGTTCCGGGCCAATGTCGGCGCGAGCCTTGCCTGGCATTCCATCGAGACCGACCGGTCGATCATGTTCCCGGGCCTCTCGGAAACCGCCTCGTCTGAGCGCAAGGGACATAGTCGCCACTTCTATGGCGAGCTCGCGATGCCGTTGAACCCGATCCGGTCAATCTCGGTCGAGCCTTTTGCAAGGCTCACCCACCAGAGGACGAGGCTTCACGCGACGAGCGAGGACGGCGGAATTGCCGCGCTGGAAATCGACTCGTCGCTTCACCGGTCGACTGCCAGCGAACTCGGCATGCGCATCGAGGCGAACGGCACCCTCGCTGGCGGCCGGCTGACCCCGCGTCTCTCGGTAGGCTGGCAGCATCTCATGGGCGATCGCCTCGGCGTCATGACGGCGTCGTTCGAGAGCAGCGACAACTTCACCATCCTCGGTGCGAGGCGCGCGAGGGACAGTGCACGGATCGATGCCGGCCTTGACTATGAGCGCGGCTCGGTCCGTCTCGGGGCGGGGTTCGAAACCAGGCTCTCGACGAGCCAGGATGATTATGGCCTGCGCTTCAGTGCCGGTATTCGCTTCTAGCCGGGCGGCCCTGGCACCAGCCCTCGTAGGGGGCGGGTGCCAGGGTCCGCTGATCGAGCCGCGCCTGTGTCGAAGGCCAGGCGGTCCGACCCGCCAACGGCATACCGCCGGTCGAGCAATGACGCGGGAATAGCGGGGGCATGGATGGCGCCCGCGACGCGGCGCGACTTATCGCTCCTTTCGGGCGTCAGGCGCTTTGCCGGGCCTCCCACGGAGACGGTGTGAGCCAGGGCGCATGGCTCATTCCGGCGCGAAGCAAGGGGTGGAAGATGCGCCGTTCGTCCGTCATTCGGGCGACCAGTCCAAGGCGCATGGCGCGGGCGGCCCCGCAATATTCCTCCCAGTCCGCCGAGATTTCCTCGGGGCTCCAGCGCCTGACATGATCGGTCCAGAGTGCGAGGAGATCGGCATCTCCATCCTGCAGCCGAAGCAATTCCACCCGGTCCGCGCCACTGGCGCGCGCCAGCAGATGAGACAATATCTCGGCCCCCACCAGCCGCCGGTGCATGTTTGCCTTGCTGAGGTTCCAGCGCGCCGTTCCAAGAAGGCTGGGATCAGGTGCGAATTGCCGCGTCAGCAATGCGAGGCCTTCCAGGGCTCCGAGCAGCTCTTCATGGGCCCGGTGAAGCCTGAACAATAGTTCGCTGCCGCCTGTCTCGTCCGGAGATTTCGGTGATAGCATGTGCCCTTCCTGGGCAAAACAACTGCCAAATCAACAAGATGCGCTCAACCTGGCAATAATACTTACGGGTTTTTGCCTAGTGAAACGGTACGCTGCCGAAATCGTTACAAGAGGGAGAAGCAGGCCAAGTCATCATGCGAAAAACCGCGATTTTTCCGAGGGGGATTATCATTTTCCCGGGACGACCGTGTCTCGGCGGACAGATGCAGCAGTTCAATGACCAGTTTTAACTAGCCATTGAATCGACTAGGTTCTGCGGTTAGACTTCGGCTGCTCGGTGGTTTCAGGGTTTAGGGGGGTTTGTGCCCTGATGGTTGAGCCGGTTTTTGCGTTTGTGTCGGATGGAAACCGCCCAGTCTTTCGCGGGGCCGGTGCGTGAGTCGGGACCTCGTCCACCTCGTTGACGATGATGACAGTGTGCGTTCGACCCTGGCCCGACTGCTCCGGTCCGGCGGGTATGAAGTCATCCAATATTCGTCCGGTGACGAGCTTCTCGCTTCCGCCGAGACGCTGAAGTCGGGGGTCGTCCTGCTGGACATCAACATGCCGGGCAAGGACGGCTTTGCGGTGCACCGTGCTCTGGCCGATCGCTCCATCGACCTGCCGGTCGTGATGATGACGGGTGCCGGCGACCTTACCATACTCGCGCTCAAGGCAGGTGCCTCCGAACTGATGCAAAAACCTTTCGGCCGGGGCGAACTCCTTGCGGTGCTCGACCAGATCTCGGGGCGGGCGGTGACGTGATCGAGCCCGACCAGCCATTGCGGACACCGTCGCTGCGCAAGCAGAAAATCGTCCTTTGGCTCCTGTCCGCCGCTGTCCTCATCGTCAGCCTGGTGGCCGTCTACACGATGCAGCGGCTCGTCGCCTCGAGTTCCAGGATCGAGCAGTCGCAAAATTTCCTGGTGGGGGTTCACCGCTATCTCTCGGAAATCAAGGACGTGGAGACTGCCGGCCGCGGCTATTATGTCACCGGCGATGCGGATTTTGTCCGTGCCCAGCAGGCGGGAATAGCGCGGACGAGGGAGACGGCGAGGCGCCTTCGGGCCATGGCCGACGATGCCGAGGCCAGCCAGCGGCTGGGGCAGCTGTTCCGGCTCGCCGACGAGCGCATCAGCCATGCCCGCAAGCTGCTGGCCCAGCGAGATTCACCAGCCGCTGCGCGGGAAAGCATCAACCTCGGGAACGAGGCGATGGATCGACTAAGGGCGGTTGCCGGGGAAATCATCGCCCGTCACCAGAATAACTATAATAGCGAGCTTCACGAGAGGGAGCGCGACGCCTGGGCAGCTGGTACGGCGCTGGCTGTCGGCGTCGTCCTGTTCCTCACTGCAATCAGCTGGCTCTTCTCCCTTCGAGGCCGCGAGGTCGAACGACGCCGCCGTCTCGAGGCTGAGCTGCGGGCGCTCAATGTCGAGCTTGAAGACAGGGTCCAGGAGCGGACCGCCGACGTCAAGCGGGCCAGCGTGCTGCTCAATGCCGTGGTCGAAAATCTTCCCGACATGGTCATCCTGAAGGAGCAGGACGGCGAGGGCTACCGCTACCTCCTCATCAACGCTGCCGGCGAGGAAATGCTTGGAAGGCCCAGGGACGAGATCATTGGGCGGACCGAAAGCGAACTTTTCCCGCCGGAAGAAACCTCCCAGATACTCTCGGCCATCCGCTCGGTAACCGAGAGCGGCCAGCCGCGGACCTTCACCGACCGGAAGATGACCACCTCGAGCGGGCTGCGGACGGTCGAGACCCGCATCGTGCCGATTGCCAACGGGAACGGCGGCACGGCCCTGATCCTCGGGATTGTGCGCGACGTCAGCGAATCGCGGGCCCGGGAGGACCAGCTGCGCCAACTGCAGCGGATGGATGCAATCGGCCGGCTCACCGGCGGCGTCGCGCACGACTTCAACAACCTGCTGGCCATCATTCACGGCAACAGCGAACTCGTCCGCGGCCAGGTCGACGATGCCAGCGAAGCTGCCGAGATGATCGACGATGTCATCGGTGCCGCGGCACGGGGAGCCGAACTGGTCAGGCGCCTGCTCGCCTTCGCCCGGATGCAGCACCTCGAGCCTGCCTCGATTGACCTTGGCGAACGCGTTCCGAACGTGATTGGTCTCCTCCAGCGTGCCCTCGGGGAGAATGTCCAGCTCCAGGTAAGGATGGCGGAAGGGCTATGGCCGGCGGTCATCGACCCGACGCAGGTCGATGATGCGCTGCTCAACCTCGCGATCAATGCCCGGGACGCGATGCCGGGCGGCGGCACGCTCACCATTGAGACGCAAAATGTCCATCTCGACGAGGATTATGCGGCTCACCACGTCGAGGTGACGCCCGGTGACTATGTCATGCTCGCGGTCAGCGACACCGGAACCGGAATGGAGCCGGACGTCGTCGCGCGCGCCTTCGACCCCTTTTTCACGACCAAGGAAGAAGGCCAGGGCACCGGCCTTGGCCTCAGCCAGGTCTTCGGCTGGGTGAAGCAGTCAGGCGGCCACATCAAGATCTACAGCGAGGTCGGTCACGGGACGACGATCAAGCTCTATCTCCCGAGAGCCGAGGCCGAGAATGCGCCGCCCGCCCCGCAGGTCGACTCTCCAACCGTGGGCGGCAGCGAAACCATCCTCGTGGTCGAGGACAATCCCAATGTCCGCAAGACCGTCATCCGCCAGCTGCGCGATCTTGGCTACGAGAGCATCGAGGCGGACAGCGGCGCTGCTGCGCTCGAACTCATCGGCCAGGGCGCGCAGTTCGATCTGCTCCTGACGGACGTGGTGATGCCGGGCGGGATGACCGGCTACCAGCTTGTCGACACGATCCGCCAGGAGCGGCCCGATCTCAAGGTACTCTTCACTTCCGGTTATACCGAGCTTGCGCGGTCGACGGACCAGCCGACACGCCGCGATGCCTTGCTGAGCAAGCCCTATCGCAAGCAGGACCTCGGGCGCGCCGTGCGCAATGCGATCGACCAGCCCGCGCCTGACGGCAACGGCGCGAAGAACCACTGATGGTGGAGGCCGGCAAGTCGACGGCGACCATCGTCTATGTTGTCGACGACGAGGCGGCCGTTGCAAGAACGATCGCGAGAACGATGAGGTCGGGCGGCTTCGACCCTCGCACCTTTGGCTCTCCCGCAGAGTTTCTTGACGCACTCGAGGACCTCGAACCCGGGCTGGTCTGCCTCGACGTCAAGATGCCCGAAATGAGCGGCATCGAGCTTCTCAAGATCCTGTCAAAAAAGAGGCCGGAGTGGCCGGTGATCATGCTCACGGGTCACGCCGAAGTGGGCTCGACGATCGAGGCATTCCGGTCTGGCGCCATCCATTTCCTGCGCAAGCCCTTCCAGAAAAAGATGCTGCTGGAAGCGTTGGAGGAAGCGGCCGAGGTCGCAAGAAGCCGGCAGAACCGCAGGATGGACGAAAAGCAGCTCGCTGCCCTCCAGCGCCTGACGTCGCGCGAGCGGGAAATATTGGACGAGATAGCGGCGGGGCTTCACAGCAAGGAAATCGCCTGGAAGCTCGGGATCAGCATCCGTACGGTCGATGTCCACCGGTCAAACATTCTCTCGAAACTGTCTGCCAAGAACACGAGCCAGGCCGTCGCGATTGCTAGAGCCGCCGCCACCTCCGCCAGGGATGGATGAACGGGCGCCGCCACTCACCGGGGGCGAAAGTACAGGCGGGACCAGGCAGTAAATTGGCGGAAAGCCGCGACCAGCCCGGGCTTCTCGGCCAGGCCCATTGTTCCACATCGGCACGGCAATAAAGCAGGGCATGGCACTTGGACCCAGATGGGCAGATATGTCGCCCTGGCGCATTTTCTTCCGAAGTGCGCCAACCGTGTAGGGCCCTCGATGCAGTTTTCCCCGCATCGAGGGCTTTTTATCTTGCGCTGGAACCGAAAGTAGCAGCTCCACCTGGTGCCGCGGCCCGGGCCCCTGAAGGCCGCACTCGCGCTATGAAGGCCGGCGCAGGCGCAAGACCAGGAAATTCAGGGTCGAAAGAGCCAGCAATATGCCTGCCGTCCAGGCAAGGATCGGCGCATTGCCAAGACCAGTCGCCAGCAGCAGCACCAACGGCCCGACCATGATGAAATAGCGGTCCCCCAAGAGCTGGAGCCGCTCCGACAGGCTGTTCTTCTCCAGGTCGCCGTAAAGCTGCGCTTCTTCCCGATAGTGCATGAAAGGCTTTCAAAATGGCTTCGCAAGGAATGCCCGAAGAATTGAACCAGTCAAGCTCCTCCGTCGAAGGATCGCCCGGCCTCTACAGGACCGCGAGGTGGCGATTGTCGAAGCTATGAGCATTTTCATTGGCGATAGAGACCTTCCGCTCGATCGCGTCGAGAACGGGGACGGAAAAATCCACGCCGGCGAGCCTCGAGCAGCTCTTGAGGTTGCCCGGAGAAAAGACGTTCACCTCGAGGATCTTGTCGCCGACGATGTCGATCCCGACGAGGAACATGCCGTCCGCGATCAGCCTGGGTCGAATGAGCTCGGCCACGCGCAGCTCCGTCTCGCCGATTTCGACCGCTTCGGCCTTGCCGCCGGCATGGATGTTGGAGCGGATATCGTCAGGAGATGCGACCCGGCGCAGCGCTGCATATTTGCCGCCGACCTGCAGCGGCTCACCGTTCATCAGGAACAGCCGGATATCGCCCTTCCTGGCGGCCGGCACATAGGATTGCGCGATGATGTAACCGTCGCGCCCGATGGCCTCGATGATCTGGTTGATGTTGGACTTGGACCTGGCGTCGAGCTTGAACACGCCCGATCCTCCCGACCCCTGCAGGGGCTTCAGGATGATGTTGCCCTGGTTCTCCTTGGCAAAGGCCTTGATGTCGTCGGCATTCCTGGTGATCAGCGTCTCTGCCCGGACCTCCGCCGGGAAGCTCTGGAAGTAGAGCTTGTTGATTGCCCGGCCGAGGCTGTCAGGATCATTGAGCACGATCACGCCGCGCTTGACCGCTTCCCGTCCGAACAGGATCCCTGATTCCATTGCCCAGGGCGTTTCCCCGTCGATCGAAGGGTCGTTGCGCAGCATGAGCACGTCGACTTGCCCCATGTCGATCGGCTCCGCTTTGGTCCTGGGCGCCTTCAGTGCTGCGAAAAACTCTTCCTGGTCTCTGTATTTTCGCTTCGGCATCCGCCGGGCGTGGGCCCACAGCGCATCATCCGGGCGGAGCGCGAAGTCACTGGGCGTGACGTAGCAGACCTGGTGGCCGCGCAGGGCGGCCTCGTGTGCAAGGACGGTCGTCGTGTAGCCGGCATGTTCCCGTTCCAGGTCATTGATGAAGAAGGCGATCCGCAAGCGTCAGGCTCCCGAAATGATGGTTGCAAGTCCCTTGGATCCGCGAATGGCCGCGACCCGTTTCCCAACGCCATCTTCGTCCAGGAACAGGGGAGTGAATTGAGGCGCCTGAACGAGCCCGCGCTGCAACAGTTCCTCGATCGCCGGCACATGTGCCACCGCGATCTTGCCGAGCCAGAAGGGCTCGAGCGAGCCGCCGCCGGCGACAATCTCCATCACTGCCCTGAAACCCTGGAGGTAGATCGCGTCCTTTGCGAGGCCTCCGGACCGGAAGACGCGCGCGGCGATTCCAAAGGCGCCGCGCGAGGAAAAGCCGTGATCCCTTGTCAGTTCGCGGTGAACGTCGATGAAGGTCGCGCCATGCTGCATCGCGTTGACTGCAACGACCCGTCCCGCGAGCAGGCGCAGCCTGGTCCGGGTGAGGCCGCCGGTTGCCCATTCGGCAAAGACACCAAGGCCCTCCTGCACGCCCTCATAGCCGGCAAGCCCGGCGCGAAAGATGGTGAGGCCCTGGGCGGCGCCATTGAAATAGGTGAGAAGGTGAACGCTCACTTCATGAGCCAGCAGCGCGGCGACCCGTCGCCGCGGCACCAGCGTGTCGGCGCCGATCATCAGCTTGTTTCCCGAGACGAGCAGGCCGGCCACGTCCTCGCGAACCTCGATGCCGGGCGTGAAATCGGGATGCTGCTCGCGATAGCGGCCAGCCAGCCTCTCGGCCGCCTTGGCAATTGCCGTTGCGCCAACGGCAGGACCCTTGGGCGGGTCCTTCGCGGTCGAGGCGAGAATGGCCCTGGCATCCGACAGCAGCGGGTCGTCAACCATGCCGTAAAGGAACATGGATGCAGGCCGGAAGGCGGCGGTGTTACGGGTTGCCAGCATCGTCAGCTGCGCGTCCAGCTCGTGCCTTTTCTCGCCGAGCAGCCGCTCGAGGAGCGGGTCCTCCAGTGAGCGGAAGTCAATTGCGTAAAGCTCCCGCTTGGCGACGTCCGGGTCCACCGTCAGCGGTCGATAATGGAAGTGAGGAAGTTCCTGTTCGTTGCCGGCTGCGAACCTTGCATAGGCCTTGGCCGTGTCGATCGGCGAGATCGACAGCAGGAAGTCGAAACTCCGGGCAATTCGGTCAAGCTTCCTGTCGGCCTTGAGGGCCGCGGCGAGATAGGCGCTACGGCCGAGCGCACGATAATGGTTCGGCACCCTGGTTCGGCCATCGTCGAGGAAGCTGCAGGCGGCGCGTAGCAGGCAGTCGCCGATCCCGACCGCCAGTTCATGGGCGATGGCCGGATATTCGCCGCCTTCCTTGCGGCGGTGGATCTGCGGTACCCGAAGAGATATCCGCTCGACGCCCTCGAT
>JAJJPO010000167.1:0-2966 GCA_032907585.1 Sphingomonas sp.
TCACCTGTTCGCGTTCGTCTGGCTCCCGCGCGACGAGCTCAACACCGGGCGGCGCCTCGCGATCGCGGAGCTTCTTGAACAGGAAACCAGCCGGAAGGTTACCAGCTGGTCGGTCGAGCTGGGCGAGGGGGATCTCGCCCTGCTGCGCTACACGCTCGACATCGAAGCCGGGGATCCGACGCCCGATGCCGAAAAGCTCAACCGGCGTCTCGATGCGATGGTTCGCGGATGGCGGCCAAGCGTCGAAGAGGCGCTGATCGAAGCGGTTGGAGCAGGGCGGGCAACCCGTCTCACGCTGACCTACGCAGGGTCATTCCCCGACTATTACCGCAACCGCACGGCGCCCGAAGAGGGCGCGCGTGACATATTGCGACTGAGCCGGCTCGACGGTGACGAGCAGCGGGACACTCGCTTCTACCTCGAGGTCGAGGACGGCGAAGAGCGGCTCCGGGTGAAGATCTATCGCCGCGGCGGTCTCATCCCGCTTTCCGATGCGGTTCCTGTCCTTGAGAACTTCGGGTTCAGGGTTCTCGCGGAATTCGCCACCGAGCTGGAGGGCGAGAACAGCGGGCATATCCACGACTGCCTGCTCGAGCTGGCAGACGGCGTTCCAATCGGGAGCATCCTCGAACGCTCGGCCGTCATCGAAAGGGCGATCGCCGATGTCCTTAGCGGCAAGGCCGAGAATGACGCGTTCAACCAGCTCGTCCTCTACGCGGGCCTCGATCCGCGCCAGGTGGTCTGGATCCGTGCCTGGTTCCGTTACATGCGCCAGACCGGCGTTGCATTTGGCGTCGCCACGGTCGTCGATGCGCTCCGCCGGGCGCCGAAGGCAGCCGAGGCGCTTGTAGGCCTGTTCGCGGCCGCGCATGACCCCCGGGCGGCGACCGGCCGGGACGCGAAGGTGAAGGAGGCGGCAGCCGCCTTCGATGCCGCGCTCGCCAATGTTCGCGGGATCGACGATGACCGCATTATCCGCCAGATGCACGCGGTCGTCAGGGCAACCCTCAGGACCAATGCCTTCGCCCCGGCGGCGGCCGAGGCGCTTGCGTTCAAGATCGATTCCCGGAGCGTTCCGGGCCTTCCGGCGCCCGTCCCCTATCGCGAGATCTGGGTCTACAGCCCGAGAGTGGAAGGCATCCACCTCAGGGGCGGCCCGATCGCACGCGGCGGCCTTCGCTGGTCCGATCGGCGCGACGATTTCAGGACCGAGATTCTCGGGCTGCTTAAAGCCCAGCTGGTCAAGAACGCGGTAATCGTTCCGACCGGTGCCAAGGGCGGCTTTTACGCCAAGCAGCTGCCCAATCCGGCGACCGACCGTGACGCCTGGCTGGCCGAGGGAACCGAGAGCTATCGCATCTTCATCCGCTCGCTGCTGTCGGTCACCGACAATATCGTCGAGGACAAGGTGGTCCATCCCGAGGATGTCGTCATCCATGACGGTGACGACCCCTATTTCGTGGTCGCTGCCGACAAGGGCACGGCGACATTCTCCAACGTCGCCAATGCCATCGCCCTCGAGCACAACTTCTGGCTCGGCGATGCCTTCGCCTCGGGCGGCTCGCATGGCTATGACCACAAGGCGATGGGGATCACGGCGAGGGGCGCCTGGATCTCGGTCCAGCGCCACTTCCTCGAGATGGGCATCGACGTCCAGAACGAAAGCGTCCTGGTCGCCGGTTGCGGTGACATGTCGGGAGATGTGTTCGGCAATGGCATGCTGCTCTCGAAGGCGATCAAGCTGGTCGCTGCCTTCGACCACCGTCACATCTTCATCGATCCCGACCCCGACCCGGCAAAGAGCTGGGAGGAACGCAACCGGCTCTTCGAACTGCCACGTTCGAGCTGGGACGATTATGATCGAAAGTTGCTGTCGCGGGGCGGCATGATCGTTCCGCGCAGCCAGAAGTCGATCGAGCTTTCAGCAGAGGCCCGCGCGGTTCTTGGAATCGAAGAGGAGGCTCTTGGGCCCAACGAGCTCATCTCGGCCATACTGAAGAGCCCGGTGGACCTGCTCTGGTTTGGCGGCATTGGCACCTACATCAAGGCCAGTCACCAGACCAATGCACAGGTCGGCGATCCCGGCAATGACGCGCTTCGTGTCGACGCCAGGGACGTTCGCGCAAAGGTCATCGGGGAAGGAGCAAACCTCGCCACCAACCAGGCTGCCAGGATCGAGTTCGCAAGTCAGGGCGGCCGGATCAACACCGACTTCATCGACAACTCTGCGGGCGTCGACTGCTCGGACAACGAGGTCAACATCAAGATCCCGCTCAACCGCGAAATGCGCGAGGGCCGGCTCAAGGAAGAGACCCGCAACCGCCTGCTCGCCGAAATGACCGACGAGGTCGCCGCGCTGGTGCTCGAAGACAATCGTTTGCAGACGCTGGCACTGTCGATCGCCGAATCCCGCGGGCCCGCCGGTATTCCGGGGTTCGTCCGGTCAATCGAGATGCTCGAGGCGATGGGACGGCTCGACCGCAAGGTCGAGGGGCTCGAAAGCAGCGATGTCCTGCTTCGCCGAAGGGCGGATGGACGCGGGCTCACCAGGCCCGAGCTCGCCGTCATTCTTTCCATGTCGAAAATGACTCTGCAGGACGCGGCGGAAGAGCTCGCCCTGGCCGACGACCCGACGATGGAAGAAGAGCTGATGGCTGCCTTCCCGACGCCGATGCGCGCCAAGCATCGCGACGCGATCCGGGCACATCGGCTGCGTCACCAGATCATCGCCACCAAGGTCGCCAACCGCCTGGTCAACCGGCTCGGGCCGAGCCTTCCGCTCGACATGACCGAGGAAGAGGGCGTCGGCCTGCCGCAGGTGGTCGCTGCGTTCCTCGTCGCCGAGCGGCTGCTCGACCTCAAGAGCCTGTGGCAGGCAATCGAGCAGTCGGAGCTTCCCGAGCCGAACCGGATCGCCCTGTTCGCGCTTGCTGCGAAAACCATCCGCGCCCACATTGGGGACGTGA
>JAJJPO010000168.1:0-2963 GCA_032907585.1 Sphingomonas sp.
GATTTCGAGGCGATGCTGCGGCGCGTTCTTGCCGAGCGCGACGGCGGGATGATCGCGGTCACGCTGATGTCGAGCGACATGGGCAAGCTCTATGCCGCACTCGCGCAGGCGATCGATCGCCGCCGCTAATTGAAGAAGTCGATATCCTCGACCGTGATCCAGCCGAACACATAGTTGGCGACGAACAGGGCGGTGAGCGCTGCTGCCAGGACGGCTGCGCGCAGCAGGTGCCCGGGAAGGTCGAACCGGTGGGGCGCGCTCTCGGCCTGGCCCGGAACTAGCTTGGCGCCAACCTCCTCGCTGGTCCTTACGCCGAACGGAAGCAGCACGAAGGCCGAGAGGCAGAAAACCAGGAAATAGATTGCAAGGACGGACGTCCACTCCATCTAGACTACCTCGACCAGCATGACCTCGACGATTGGCTTCTTGCCGGTCCACAGCGTCGCGCAGCGACGGACTGCGAGCCGGACTGCCTCCCGGACCCGTTCGATGTCGCTGCTCGGCTCATAGGCCCTTTCCGCGGCGTCGGCCGCATCTGACAGGAAATCGGACCGGTCGGCCTCCACCGGGACGCCGAAAGGACGAACCGTCACCCGGCCGGCGAGCCGGCCGTCCTCGCCCACGGGGAGGGCAACGGCGATGATGCCGTTGTTGGCGATCTTGCGGCGCTCGTTGATCGTGACGCCGTCGGCGGGAAGTATGACGTCGCCATCGAGGACCAGTCGGCCCACGCGCTCCTCGCCGACCTTCTCCGGGCCAGCGGGCGCAAGGCGAACGACATCGCCGTTTTTCTGGACAAGGGCGGCCGGAACGCCCTGGGCGATCGCAAAGCGGGCCTGCTCGCGCATGTGACGCATTTCGCCGTGGACCGGGACCAGTATTTCCGGCCGGATCCATCGGTACATTGCAGCGAGTTCCGGGCGGCCGGGATGACCCGAGACATGGATGTGCGCCTGTCGCTCGGTAACGGTGATAACTCCAAGGTCGGAAAGAGCATTCATGATCCGGCCGATCGCGATCTCGTTGCCGGGAATCTGCTTCGAGGAGAATATGACCGTGTCCCCCTCGCCGATCTTCAGTTCATGCTGGCCAAAGGCGATGCGCGCCAAGGCTGCCCGGGGCTCGCCCTGCCCGCCCGTCGCGATGATCAGCACCTCGTCCTTGGGCAGCGACATGGCCTCGTCGAACCGGACCGGTTCCGGAAAATCGAGCAGATAGCCGGTCGCCCTGGCGACGCGAAGGATACGATCGAGGCTTCGGCCTGCGACCACGACGCGGCGGTTGGTCTCGATCGCGACACGGCCGATGGTTTCAAGCCGCGCGGCGTTCGAAGCAAAGGTGGTGATGAGAACGCGCCCGCGGGCCTTCATGACCTCGGCCCGCAGCGCCTCGTGGACCGAGGATTCGCTGCCCGACGCCTCGTTGAGGAAGGCATTGGTGGAATCGCAGACCAGCGCCAGGACGCCGCGGGCCCCGATGTCGGTCAGCGGCTCCGCCGAGCTCGGGTGGCCGAGCACCGGCGTTTCGTCGATCTTCCAGTCGCCGGTGTGGAAGACATTGCCGAACGGCGTTTCGATCAGCAGTCCATTTCCCTCGGGGATGGAATGGGCGAGCGGGACATAGGTCACCCGGAACGGGTCGAGATCGATCGACCCGCCGCGCTCGATCACTTTCAGTGCGACCTGGCCGGTAAGGCCCTCTTCCTCCAGCTTTCCGGCAATCAGCCCCGCCGTGAATGGCGTTGCGTATAACGGCACCTTGAGATCGGCGGCGAGATAGGGGAGCGCGCCAATATGGTCCTCGTGGCCATGGGTCAGAACGATGCCGACGAGGTCGTCCATTCGCTGCTCGATGAAATCGAGCTCCGGCAGGATCAATTCGACGCCCGGATATTCCGGATCGGCAAAGGTCAGCCCCAGGTCTGCCATCAGCCATTTCCCGCGGCAGCCGTAGAGGTTGACGTTCATGCCGATTTCGCCCGAGCCGCCGAGGGCCAGGAACAGCAGTTCCTCGCCCGGGGTCATTTCAGCGCCTCGGCGGCGAGAAGGGCCAGGCCCTGGATGGTGAGGTCGGGTTCAATCACGTCAAAAACATCGCTGTGCTTGCTGAAAAGGATGGCGAGGCCGCCGGTGGCAACGACCTTGACCGGCCGGCCGATCTCCGAGCGGAGACGCGCCACCAGTCCCTCGATCATCGCCACATATCCCCAGTAAACGCCAATCAGCATCTGCGTTTCCGTCGTCCGGCCAATGACGCTGTCGTCATCTGGCACGGCGATGGCGATCCGGGGGAGCTTGGCGGCCGCCGAGACGAGTGCATCGAGGCTGAGATTGATCCCGGGGGCGATGATGCCGCCCTTGTAGGCACCCTCATAATCAATGACGTCGAACGTCGTTGCGGTCCCGAAGTCGACGATGATGAGGTCCTGCGGGTGCCGCGCATGGGCGCCGATCGCGTTGAGCGCCCGGTCGGCACCGACATTCTGGGGCTCGTCGACATCGAGGGCAATCGGCCATGCCGCCTTGCCCTCGCCTGCGACAAGCGGCGTGACGCCGAAATATTTCGAGCTCAGCACTTCGAGGTTGTGGAGCGCGCGGGGAACCACCGTCCCGATGATCACCTGGTCCACTTCCTCTCGCGAATGGCCCTCCAGTTCCAGCAACCGGTAAAGCCACACTGCATATTCATCGGCCGTGCGGCGCGGGTCTGTCGCGATCCGCCACCTCGTCCTTATCTCGGCTGGGGCGCCCGGTTCGACGCCGGCCTCGACCAGCGCAAAGACGATATTGGTGTTCCCGGCATCGATGGCGAGCAGCATGCCCGCCTCCCTAGCTGCCCGGGATGAGCTTGGCGAGGGCCGCCTTCACGGCCCTCGCCTTGCCTCGTCAGGCAGGAGCGGAGACGTCGAGGTGAACGTCCACCTTCTCGGCCTCGGCGCCAGGCGATTCGCCGCGAATGAATGA
>JAJJPO010000169.1:0-2948 GCA_032907585.1 Sphingomonas sp.
CTGCCTGGCCGTCGAGGCCCGGGCGCTGTTGCGGGCGATATAGTCCTGCAGGCGGGCTCGCTGCGCCTCCTGCGCCGCCCGTGCCGCGGCGAGTTGCGCCGCTCGCTCCGCCCTCTGGCGTTCGAACCCGTCGTAGTTGCCGGCGTAAAGGCTGATCCTGCCGCGCTCGACGTGCAGGATCGTGTCGACGACGTTGTTGAGGAGGTCGCGTTCGTGGCTGATGACGATCAGCGTTCCAGCATAGCCTTTCAGGAAATTCTCGAGCCACAAGGTCGCCTCGAGATCGAGGTGGTTCGAAGGCTCGTCCAGGAGCAGGATGTCAGGCGCTGAAAACAGCAGTGCAGCAAGAGCAACGCGCATCTTCCAGCCGCCGGAATAGCTGTCCAGCGGCAGGCCCTGCATCTCCTCGTCGAAACCGAGGCCAAGGAGGATGCGCCCGGCCCTCGCCGGCGCGCTATAGGCATCGATGGCCAGCAGGCGATCGTGGATGTCGCCCAGCCTGTCGGGATCGGTGCAATGCTCCGCCTCTTCGAGGAGCCGCGTTCGCTCGCCATCGGCAGCAAGCACCGCCTCGAAAGGCGAAATCGAACCGCTCGGCGCCTCCTGCGCGATATAGCCAAGCCTGGTGCGGCGGGGCATCTCGATCTCGCCCTCGTCGGCTTCGAGCTCGCCCACGATCACCTTCATCAGCGTCGACTTGCCCGCGCCATTGCGGCCGACCAGCCCGACCTTGCTCCCGGGCGGGATGGCGGCGGTGGCGCGTTCGAGGATCGTGCGCCCGCCGAGGCGTACGGTGATACCATTGATGGTCAGCATGGCCGCGCGCCTAGCCCGCAATCATGGCAAACCCAAGACCTCAAATGGGAAATGCGGAGCCGGGCATCATGCCCGGCGTTCTCTGGCTGAAGTTTGAAACCGATTGGCGAGATGCAAGCTACTTATCTTGTTCCCCTGACCATTGCACTATCTGCGTGCGCGATCGTCACAGCCGATGGACGAACGTCGGCCCCGCCCGGCGCAAGGATCGAGGCAAGCGGCTTTGCCACGATCCTGCGCGCACCTCCGGCGCCATTTGAACCGCCCCAGGTGGACCCAGTCGGGTGGGAGGCTCCACTTCCCATCGGCGAGGTCAGGCTTCCGGGCGATGACGTCGAGATACTCCAGTATCGCTGGGACCGCGGCATCCCCATTGCCCAGGCGAGGTCCGAGATAATGCAATTGCGAGCCGATGGTCCCGAAGCGCGCTCGGTGGAGGCGAGAGCGAGGGCAGCGGAGCCGGACAATTTCATCCAGCTTGGCATCCAGCGCTCGCCGGTCGCTGCATGGAAATTCGCGTTCAAGCGGGACCCGGAACAGTCGCTTCGCCGCTACACGTCAAACCCGCGGTTCGTTGCCGAGCGTCTGCCATTTACGCTCCGAGAGGCCGAGGTCCTCTGGGCCAGGTGGTGGCCAAGGCTGCAAGCCTACGCAGCCTTTGGCAGCAAGGGGCCAGAAGGCATCAGCCTTGGAATGAAGATCACCGAGGAAGAGTTTCGATCGCTTGCGCAGTTTCGCGATTTCGACCCGCCTTCCGGGGTCAGGCTGCAATTTCCCGAAGAGCCGGAACTTCCTGCAGTCACTCAGGAGGCGAGGCCCTTCGTGCGCATCCTTCCCAGGCAGCGATATTTTCCCGGGATAATCCTGACGGGGAGTGCCAGCAGGACAACAAGTTCCCGCATTACGCTGCGCGATGGCTGTCTTTATTTCGGCGACAGCCTGCTGCGTGTAAATCGGACCATGGGCCTTTTTCTCGACGCGCAAGGTTACCTCGCGCTGCGCGATCGCGCGGATCCTTCGCTTCCCCATGTCCGCATCGGCGAAATTGTCGCTGGCGGCGGCGGCTATGCAGAACCGCTGAGCGAGGCCGACCGCACCCTTATCGCCAGTCATTGCGGCGATCGGCCAGTCGTCGACCTCTATCAGCCAAGGAGCAAGGTGAACTGGGAAAAATACCGTCAATCATACTGAGGGTCCGACGACGACTGCCGGATAGACCATGTCGACACTTGATCGCCGCTGAGCCCGGCGACATGGTCGCCGTCGTGCAAGTCCGCAAAGTGCGTAGCGTGAACTCGTAATTGCATGGCGGAATGGCGCAGCGAGGGGCGGCTTTCAAGGTCCGATATATGCGACGCCGGCCACCATCGATGTCGCGAGGCCGATCCTGCATTGACCCTGACATCGTGTTAAGGTGCAAAAGAATGTGAATGACGAGTCGGGTAGCCAAGGAGTCGGTGATGGCCGAACACGAGGATCACTCACATTTGCATCATTGCGGCGATCAGAAGACGATCGCCATTGACCCTGTTTGCGGCATGAAGGTCGACGCCAACAGCACCCAGCATCACTACCTCTTGGGTGAGACCGAGCATCATTTCTGCAGCGCCCGCTGCCTCGAGAAGTTCAAGGCCAACCCGGACAAGTATCTCAACCCGGCTGAACAGGATCCGGCAGTTGCCAGGCCGGGAATGGGCTCGTTGCCCGGCGCGCCGGCCGGAACGATCTGGACCTGCCCGATGCACCCCGAGATTCGCCGCGACGCTCCGGGCCAGTGCCCGATCTGCGGCATGGCGCTGGAGCCGCTCGAGCCGACGCTCGAAGAAGGTCCCCACCCGGAACTGATCGACATGAGCCGGCGCTTCTGGGTGAGCGCCGCATTTACCGTTCCCCTGGCGCTCCTGGTCATCGCGTCGGAGCTGTTCGGCCTGGATTTGCTCCCGATGCGCACCTCCACGTGGGTGCAGCTGGCATTGGCCTCTCCGGTCGTGCTGTGGGGCGGATGGCCCTTCTTCGAGCGATTCTGGGCCAGCCTCAAGACGCGCAATCTCAACATGTTCACGCTGATCGGGCTCGGAGTCGGAGTGGCCTATGGCTACAGCATCGTTGCGACGCTGGCACCGCAGGTCTTC
>JAJJPO010000170.1:0-12779 GCA_032907585.1 Sphingomonas sp.
CCACGAGGTTGCCGCGGCCCAGCACGAACTCGGCCTGACCTACGGCACGCTGGTCGAGACCGCCGACCGCATGCAGGTCTACAAATATGTCGTCCACATGGTCGCCAATGCCTATGGCAAGACCGCGACCTTCATGCCCAAGCCCATCGCCAAGGATAATGGCAGCGGCATGCACACCCACATGTCAATCTGGAAAGAGGGCAAGCCGCTCTTCGCCGGCATTGGATATGCCGGCCTTTCGGAAACCGCGCTCTATTTCATCGGCGGAGTCATCAAGCATGCAAGAGCGCTGAACGCGTTCACCAACCCGACCACCAACAGCTACAAGCGGCTGGTGCCGGGCTTCGAGGCCCCCGTGCTCCTGGCTTATTCGAGCCGTAACCGCTCCGCCTCCTGCCGCATCCCCTATGGCGCGGGCGAGAAGGCCAAGCGGGTCGAGTTCCGTTTCCCCGACGCGATGGCAAACCCCTATCTTGCCTATGCCGCGCTGATGATGGCCGGTCTCGACGGCATCCAGAACCGGATCCACCCGGGCGAGGCCATGGACAAGAACCTCTACGACTTGCCGCCGGCCGAGCTCGTTAACGTACCCACTGTTTGCGGCTCGCCGCGCGAGGCTTTGGTCGCGCTCGCAAACGACCGCGCCTTCCTTACGAAGGGCGATGTGTTCAGCGACGACCAGATCGACGCCTATATCGAGCTCAAGTGGGAAGAAGTGATGCGCTGGGAAACCACGCCCTCCCCGGTCGAGTTCGACATGTATTATTCTGCCTGAAACAAGCTGTCGGTTACCGGATCGTAACCCTTCGCATGCCATGGTCTTCCCGCCATGGCGTGCGAGGTATCAATGAACAGTTTCAGGGCGGCGATCCTGTCGGGCAAGGGCTTGCACCCCAAAAACCCGGTCGTGCAGTCGAAAAAGGGCCGCGGCGCCTCGGAGCAGGACCTCACCTCGGTCGAGGTCCCGCGGAGCGAGCACCGAACCCACGACCACCGGGATAATGACCGCCACCGCCTCGTCGAAGAAAGGGCAATGGTCCGCTTCCGCGGCGCCGAGCACGAGGTAGACCTCGTCAACCTCTCGGGAGGCGGGGCAATGATCCGCTGTGACCTCAGCCCCCGACTGTGGGAGCGGATCGACCTGATCTTTGCCGAGGGATCTGAAATCGAGTGCGCCGTCCGCTGGATGCGCGAGGACAAGGTCGGCCTCGAATTCGCGCACGAGACTCGGATCGAATGCGAGCCCGAGGCACGCGATGCGCTCCTGCTCGAGGTAATTCACCGTAGCTTCCCCGATGTCGGCATCGTTTCCTCACGCGAGGAGCCCGTTCGGGTCGAAGAGGCCGATCCTGCCGAGATCGAGGAGGACGACGCGATCGCCAACAGCCGGCGCACCGAGCGTCGACACCCGCTGGTATGGACCGGCGAAGTCTATTTCAGCCATTCCAACGAGAAAGTCCGGCTGCGCAATATCTCCGAGCATGGGGCACTCATCGAGAGCCCCGTTCAATATCCGCTTGGGGTGGAGGTGCTTCTCGACCTCGGCGATGCAGGCCAGCATTTCGCGAGCGTGAGCTGGACGTGCGGCGACAAGGTCGGGCTCAAGTTCAACAATCCTTTCGACCTGAAGCTGCTCGGAAGCGCGAGGCCGGAAGTCGCCCCGAAGATGATGATCCGCCCCGGCCCTGGCCTTTCGACGTCGGATCTCGACAATCCCTGGGCTGACGGATGGCAGCGCCAGTCGCTCGACGAGCTCAGGGGCGATCTGGAGGGATTTCTCAAGCGCTAGGTTGGCCTGGCCCCCGGGCGTCTGGGCTAATCCTCGATGAGACTGGTTCGCTTGGTATCGCGCATGGTCGCATAGGTTATGAGGCTTAAGCCGATAATCGCGCTGACATAGACGTAGAACCAGCGCTCGTGCCCGGCTTCCTTCAGTGCAAGTGCTACATATTCCGCGGTTCCGCCGAATATCGTGTTGGCGATTGCAAAGGGCAGCGCGACGCCAAGAGCCCGGATGTGGCCCGGGAAGAGCTCGGCTTTCACTACCGCGTTGATCGACGTGTAGCCGGTGACGATGACCAGCGAGCCCATGACCAGCCCAAAGGCCTGGAGCGGATCGCGGGTCGTCTCCAGCGTGGTGAATATCGGCCAGGTAAGAGTGACGCCCGCCAGGCCGAAGAAGATCATGACGGGCTTGCGCCCCACCTTGTCGCTCAGCATCCCGACAAGGGGTTGAAGTGCCATGAACAGCGCCAGCGCCACGGTCATGATGCGCGAAGCAGTTGCACGGTCGAACCCGACCGTGTTGGCGAGATATTTTTGCATGTAGGTGGTGTAGGCGTAGAAGGCGAGCGTTCCGCCCGCCGTGAGGGCGATGACCAGCAAGGCCTCGCGCGGGTGCTGGAGGAAGAGGTTGCCAGCACCCGAGCGTCCCCTCGCCTCCCCCATCGCCGACACCCGCTCGTAGCTCGGGGTCTCCGTCAGCCGCCTGCGGATGATGAACACGACCACCGCGAGCATGGCGCCGACGACAAAGGCGATACGCCAGCCCCAGGCCTCGAGCGCCGCCTCTCCCATCACCGCCTGCAGCCCCAGGAGCAGCATCAGCGCAAGAAGCTGACCCGCGATCAGGGTCACATATTGAAAACTCGACCAGAACCCGCGGCGCTCGGCGCCTGCCATTTCACTCAGATAAGTGGCGCTCGATCCATATTCGCCGCCGAGGCTCAAGCCCTGGACCATCCGCGCCGCGACGAGGATTGCCGGGGAAAGAATACCGACCTGCGCGTACGTCGGCGCAGCAGCGATAGCCAGCGACCCGACGCACATCAGGCTGACCGAGAGGGTCAGGCCAGCCTTGCGACCGCGATGGTCGGCGTAGATTCCCATGACCCAGGCACCGATTGGCCGCATGACGAAGCCCACCGCGAACACCGCTGCAGTCGACAGTAGCTGGGCGGTCTGGTCACCACTCGGAAAGAAGCTCGGCGCAAAGTAGAGCGCAAAGGCCGCGTAGACATACCAGTCGAACCATTCGACGAGGTTGCCGGCGGAGCCGCCGACGATATTGACTAGCCGCTGCCGCTGGCCGTGGACCGGTTTCAGGAGATGGTTCCCGCCTCTGAGGGAACGGCAAGGCCCCCGTCACGCTGAAGTTCAGCCGACCTCGCCTTCTCGGCCCTCGGGCTGCTGTAGAACATGTAGAGAATGAGCCCGATCAGGTTCCAGAGGAAGAAATAGGTCTGGGTCTTCGAGGGAAGGCTCCAGAAGAGGTAAAGGCACCCTGCAATTGCGACCGGGCCCACCAGCCAGGCCAGCGGCGCCGTGAACTTGCGGGGTGCATCGGGCTTGCGCCTTCGCATGGCGAGCATCGCGGCGGATACCGCGACGAAGGCGCATAGCGTCCCGGCATTGGCGAGCGCTGCAATGTCGGCAAGCGGGACAATGCCGGCAATGGTCGCGACCACGATGGTCGTGAAGAGGGTAATACGTACCGGCGTGCCGCGCTTTGAGACATTTGCAAGACCCTGGGGCAGCAATCCGTCCCTCGCCATCACGAAGAATATCCGGCTCTGGCCGTAGAAAAAGGCGAGGATTACCGTCGGTAGCGCGACGACCGCCGACACGCCGAGGATCTTCGCGGCCCAGCCCTGCCCGATTTCGCGCAGGATGAGCGCCAGCGGCTCTGGGGAATTTGCGAAACGGGTATAGGCAAGAGCACCGATCGCTGCTGCCGCGACCGCCATGTAGATGAGGACGCAAAGAACCATCGACCCGACGATCCCAATCGCAAGGTCGCGTTCGGGATTCTTGGTTTCCTCCGCCGCCGTTGCGATCGCGTCGAACCCGTAGAAGGCGAAGAAGATGATTGCCGCTGCCGCCATGACGCCGACTTCTGCGCCCGCCGGGCCGCTCTTTGAAAAACCGTAGGGCATGAAGGGCTCGAAATTGGCCCCGTTGAACAGCGGCAGGCAGACCAGCACGAACAGCGCGAGGGCAAGCAGCTTCACCACCACGAGGACAGCGTTGAGCGTTGCGCTTTCCCGTGTCCCGTAGATGAGGAGGCCGGCAACGACGATGATGATGAATATGGCCGGGAGATTGACGATCCCGCCAAGCTCGGGCCCATTGGCCAGGCTCAGGGGAAAGCCGAGATACTCGTTGAGCAAGGGCGCTGCATAGCCTGACCAGCCGACGGCCACGGCGCTGACCACCAGGCTATATTCGAGGATGAGCGACCAGCCCACGATCCAGGCAATCAGCTCCCCGAAAACGACATAGCTGTAGGTATAGGCCGAACCCGAAGCCGGATAGGTCGTCGCCATCTCGGCGTAGGCAAGCGCTGCGCAGGCGCAGATCACGCCGGCGATCGCGAACGAGAGGATCACCGCCGGCCCGGCCTTGGCTGCCCCAACGCCCGTCAAGGTCAGGATGCCGGTGCCGACGATCGCGCCGACGCCAAGGGCAATGAGATGTGGCCAGGAGAGCGACTGGGCGAGCCGGTGATGCTCGGGCATTTCCTCGCGGGCGACGATCTTCTTGCGGACGTTCCAGTTCCTCATCGATCATCCCCCTTGCGCGTTCCAGGCCGGAACCTAGCGCCATGTTCAAAGCGCGCAAGCGCTCCCGGACAGGTCAGTTCCCTCCCCTGGCATGGCGCCAGCTGTCGGCACACATTTCCGTGATGTCTCGCCTGGCGCGCCAGCCAAGCTCCTCCTCGGCCTTTCGTGCCTCGGCGTATATCTCGGCGACGTCGCCGGGACGGCGCGCGCTTGCGACATGGGCGACCCTCGCCCCGGTTGCCTGTTCGAAGGCTTCGACCAGCTCGAGGACGCTCGTACCCCGGCCTGTCCCCAGGTTGTAGACCTGCAGGCTGTCGCCGTTCGCCAGTGCCTCGAGCGCGGCGACATGGCCTTCGGCAAGGTCCGAGACATGGATATAGTCGCGCACGGCCGATCCATCCGCGGTTGGATAGTCGGTGCCGAATATCTCGAGACGGGGAAGATCGCCCCTCGCGACCCTGGTCACGATCGGCATGAGATTGTTGGGCGTGCCAAGCGGGTCCTCGCCGATGAGGCCGCTGGGGTGCGCGCCCACCGGGTTGAAATAGCGTAGCAGCGACACCCTCCAGCCCCGGCCCGCGCGGGCGAGGTCCGACATGATATTCTCGCAGATGAGCTTGGTCTGGCCATAGGGATTGACCGGCCCGAGTGGATGCTCCTCGTCAATTGGAAGCCGGCTCGGCTCGCCATAGACGGTGGCGCTGCTGCTGAAGACGATGTTCCGGACGGCTGCTCCCTCCATCGCCTCGAGAAGCGCAAGCGTGCCGCCGACATTGTTGGCGTAATAAGCGAGGGGATCGCTGACCGAGTCCGCGACCGCTTTCAGCGCCGCGAAATGAATCACAGCGTCGAGACCCTCGTCGGCCAGCACTGACTGGAGAAGTGCCCTGTCGCGGACATCTCCCTTGACCAGGCGTATCCTTCTGCCGGCGATGTCAGAGAGGCGTTCGGCGACACTGGGCTGACTGTTGCTGAAATTGTCGAGGAGTATCGGCTCATGCCCGGCCTCGAGAACGGCAAGGGCCGTATGGGAGCCGATGTAGCCGGTGCCGCCTGTCAGGAGAATCCGCATGCTATTGTCCATTTGGTCTTTCATGGTCGTGGCCGGGCCCCCGGCCTGGTCGAGCCGCTCAATAATCCTTGCTCACTCGGACATTGGCGCTTGCCCGGCCTATGGTCGATACGGACGAAAGGATCGAGAGCCAGCGTGTAACCTGGTATTCAACGCGCGTCGCCGAATAGCCCTGGCCATCGGTGATCACCTCCACGAACAGCCTGCGCCCAAGATATTTTCCCGCGGAAAGGGCGGTTTTCTGCCCCGTCGTTATGTCCGCCGGGACGATCCTCAGGCGGTCGAGGCCGACCGCGCGGCGGATGGCGTTGATCGGGTCGAGGCTGCCCGAGCCTGACTGGAGCGCGGCCACCGCCGAGGCAAGCTGGAGTGCCTCGGGGGCGGAAAGATTGGTGATAGAGGTACCGAACAGGAGCCGCGACAGCAGCTCGTCCTGTGGCAGCTGAGGCACCGAGGCAAAGCGTATCTCGGGTTTGAGGCCGGTCCCGGTGACGAGGATGCTTGCATCGAGCCCCTGCACCTGTGCCTCGGCACGTATGTCGAGCTGGGGATCTGGCGGACTTTCGCCGCGGAAACGGATCAGGCCCCGCTCGAGCCTGAAGGTACGCCCCGCGAACTCGTAATCGCCGCGGTCGAGGTCGGCCCGGCCGGTAATCCGCGGGGAGTCGACCGAGCCGGCAACGTGGATGTCGGTCGACCAGCGGCTGTTAATCCCAAGCCCCCTCACCGTGAGGTCATTGCCCGCCACGTCGACGTCGAGCTTCCATGGCTGGAGCTGGGCAACCTCGATCACCAACTCCTCGTCCTGGCCGACATTGCGGACATTGAGCTGGGGAACCGAGGCAGCGGCGCTCGCCTGGCCCAGCGTGAACCGGCCCTCTTCGAGCCTGAGCTTGCCGCTGATCGTCCCGCCGTTGCCGCTGGACCGGATTTCCAGCGGACCGGTCAGGGTTGCAGCGATGTCATCGCGGTCGAGCAGCCTCGCCCTGGTCGCATTGAAACGAAGGTCGAGGCCGGCCTTGCCGCCGGTGAAATCGACCGTCCCGTTCCCCGCTATCGTTCCACCGCGCGGCGTCGTGCCATTGATGGACGACAAGATGAGCCGCGGCCCCGTAAACCGTCCCTGGGCCTGGATGCCCTCGATCACGGTGCCGGTCACCGGGCTCTCGAGCCGCGCTCCATTGGCCCTGACCGATCCGCGGATTTCGGGGTCGACCAGCCGTCCGTGGATGTCGGCGCCCACTTCTACGGGCCCGGACAGGTCGAACACTTCCACGCCGGACAACCTCCACAGCGTGTCCGCCGGGCCAGCGTAGCGCAGCTGCACGAGCATCGGCGCATTCATCAGCTCGGCGATGATCGAACCACGCCCGAGCGGCGCAAAGCGACCCTGCGCACGGCCGATGGTCTTGCCGTCACTGACCGCGACCGCCCGCAATGCAGCCCGGCCCGACGAGAGAACGGCGTTGACGCCGAGGTCGATCGGTTTGGAAGCAAGCACCAGCCCCGCCCGGCTGAGCCCACGAACCCTCAGCCTCGCGCTTCCCGAAGGCGCCCCTGCCCAGCGATATTCGATGTTGCCGCTGGCGATCCCGCCAAGACCGGCCTTGGGCCAGACGAGGTCCAGGAGCTGCAAAGGCATCGCCTCGATGCTTGCCTTGAACTCGGGCCGATCGCCGGTTCGCCCGGAAAGCGTGCCCCTGCCGCCGCCAAAGCGAATCCTTGTCGGCATCACCTCCCACCCGCCCTCGACCCGGTTGATCACCATCGGGCCTTCGAGGGTCAGCGGCCGGCGGGCGAGCTCGCCGCGGCCGGTGAGGCTGATGCGGTCCCCGCTCACCTGGGCCACGGTCGCAAGCTGGAAGGCGGTACCGCGCGTACCCGCGACTGCCGCCCTTATCTCGCCTGCGCCGTTGACCAGCCGGCCATTGGCGGTGAGGCGGGCGAGCGAAAGGCCGCTGGTGGTCAGGCCGCGCGCGACCAGTACGCCGTCCAGCGACGTCCGGCCCTCGGCGAGAATGATCACGCCGTCCAGCCGGCCCGAGCGGATGCTGAGCGGGGTTTCCCCCTCGATACTCAACATGCTCGCGGCAAGATGCGCCTCAATTCGCTGCGCGCCGTCCCTCGGTGCAAACTGGAGCGTGCCATTGAGCCGGCTTCCCGTCAGCCGGAGGGTTCCTGCAAAGCCGCCAGGGTCCGCCCGAAGCTGCCCCGACCCAGTCGTCCCGGCGACGTCGAGGGCGGCGACGTCGATCACGGTTGGCCCGCCCTTTGGCAATAGTATCTCGCCGTTCGATGTGAAGGGTCCGAGCCTTGACTGACCGCTGGCGCGGTAGGCGAAGCCGCCCGGGCCGGGATCTAGGAACAGCGTCATGTCGCGGATGCCAAGCGCCTCGTTGGGGCTGTCGAGCCCGAGCTCGATTTTGGGTCGTTCGATCGGCCCGTCCAACCGGAGCCTCAATGGCCCATACTGGGCCTGCGTGCCCCTTGCCTCGATGAGGAATGTGCCGTCCCTGCGCCTTATGCCGTTCCCGGAAAGCCGGAGCTTCGGCGAATAGAGCTGGAGGTTGCGAAGGTGGAGGATGCCATCGTTGCCGCGCTCAAGGTCGGAGGTGAGCCGCGGCAGGCCGCCGGTTAGCGAGGCAAAGAAGCGGTTGTCGAGGCGGCGCACCCATACCTGCGCCTTGCCGATCACCCGCGAACCCCGCCCATTGGGGCCGGGAACGACCTTGAGCTGGGTCTCGACGTCGACAATGCCCAGGCCGGGGATGAGGTAGCGCTTCATCCCACCCGATATCGCGATGTCGAAACGGCCGGTCCTGAGATCGATCAGCAGGGATAGCGTTCCGTTGACCCTTGCGCTTCGAAGCTGCAGCCGGTCTCCCCGCACGAGCTGGGGAGTGACCGCGAGAAAACCCTGGAGGCTGAGGTTGGCGAGAATTCCGCCGGCAACGTCCCCGACGCCAGTGATCGCCCTGGCCTTCAACAGCAGCGGCACGCGCATTGGCCATGGAGAAAGCGTGCCCCTCCCTTCAGCGAGCACGTCGAGGAAGCCGGTCTGATCGAAGGCGACCCGCGGGCTGGTGAGGCGATAGGAATAATCCGCGTTCGCGCGCGGACCATCGAGCGTCCACAGGAAGCGGACCTTCTCGCCGCTCATATTGGGGAAGAGCGCCGCGGGCCTGAGCAGGTCGACACCAAGGCGAAGCTGGTCATAGCGGCCCTCGCCAAGGTCGAATGCGCCTTTCGCAACGGCCCTTAGCGCTGGTGATACCAGCGCCAGCTGGCCATCAAGCCGACGGTCGATGAAGCTGGCGTTCCCCTCGACCCGGACACGTGGCGAGGTCAGTCGCTGCAGCCTGCCGGACAAGAACGGTGCCGGCGCAATAAAGCCGTCGAGCCGGTAACGACCGCTCCTCGCGTCGAGCGCCAGGCTGGCCGTGTCACGGCGCTCGACCCGCATCCGTGCCGAGCCCTGCCAGCGCGTCCAGCTGCCGTCTCCCTCGATGGAAAGATCGATCGGGCGCTTCAAACCGACGATCGCCGGAAGAAGCCCGTCCTTCGGCGCAATTGCACGGACATCGAGGTCAAAACGGTCGCGGTCGGGCTCCGCGTCGAGCCTCGCGGCGAGCTTGTCGCCGTCGACCATCGCCAGGTTCAGGCCGATCATGGCACGGCCGGCCCTGATGTCCGCCTCGCCCGCTAGGCTGCCGGTTCGAGCGGTGCCGGAGACGGCGCGGCCAACCTCCAGCCGCTCGATCGAGAGCCTGCCGATATGGATGTCGAAGTCGGGCAGGATCGGTCCCTTGCGACCGGTATCGCGGGTCTTGGGCAGGCGGTGGAGCGTTACCCTTGGGGATTCGAGCTTGTCGATGTGCAGGCTATTGTAGAGCCAGGCGCCGGGCGCCCAGTCGACCATGATTTCCGGGCTGGTGAGAAACGCACCCTGGGGATCGCTGACGACCACGCCCTTCAGCCGCGCCTCGCCGAAGATCGATCCCTCGATCCGTGCAACTTTCACCCTCAGCCCGGTCGCGGTCTCCATGCGGGCGATGCGATCGACGATGAAGCGATGTCCCGGCGCAGTATCGAGGAGGATGAGGCCCCCGACGGCAAGGGCGAGGAGGACCAGAAGCAGGACTGCAAGCTCGGAAAGCAGTCGCTTTGCCCAATGCCGGCGCCGGCGTGCTATCGGGCCAATGGGCGCTTCCTCGCCAGCCGAAGTCGCCGCCGCGCCGCCCATCAGAAGGCCTGCCCCAGGCCGACCACGACCGCGATCCGGCCATCGCCCTGCTGGCGGTTGAGCGGCGTTCCAATATCGAGGCGGATCGGCCCGAAGCTGGAATAGTATCTCGCGCCGATGCCAACGCCGATCTGCCAATCCTTAAGGTCAGGCATGGCGTCGGTTGAAAGGGTCCCGCCATCGATGAACGGGACAATTCCAAAGTTGCCGCCAAATGACTTCAGGCGGATCCTGGCCTCGAGGCTGAACTCGGCCAGGCTGCGGCCGCCGATCGGGTCATTGTCGATGTCTCGCGGTCCAATCCGCTGGTATCCATAGCCGCGAACCGATCCGCCACCTCCCGAGTAAAAGCGCCGCGAGGGCGCGATGGAATCACGCTCGGCCCCGAGGATCGAGCCGAGGCGCACCCGGCCGGCCGCGACGACGCTGTCGGAAAGCCGCTGGTACATGCTGCCATCGATCTGGAGACGGGCATAGGGAAATGCCCCGCCCTGGAAGCTCAGCTCGGGGCTGATCCGTCCAAGAAGCCGGAAGCCGCTGGTCGGGTCGAGGAGGTCATCGCTTTCGTCGAGGCCGAGGCTGGCCGGGAGAGCGGCGATGAAAAAGGTTCGCCGGCGCGGCTCGCCGGTGGCCTCGATCGTGTCGCGCTCGTCGGATGCGACCAGCTCCGCCCCGAGACTCCAGGTCCATTTCTTCTGCCAGATGAAATTGCTCTGGCGTTCGAAGCCGGCGGACAGCGAGAGCGTCCGGGCCTCGTAGGCGTCCCTGTCGACGTGGCTTGCAAGTGCCTGCGCGTTCAGGACCTGGTCGCGGCGGAGCCAGTTGTTTCGCCGGAAAACCACGGCACCGACCTGCTCCTGGGTCCCCGCGACGCCTCGCACCGTGAGCGCTCCCTCGGGGTTGAACAGGTTGCGATGCTGCCAGCTGGCCTCGGCCCGGAAACCCTCGCCGGTTCCATAACCTACCTCGCCGGCAATGGTCCGCATCGGCGCCGGCTCGATCACCTTCCGACTGCCCGACGACATTACGCGCTACCGCAGCATGGGCATCACGCCCGCCGCATCGGTGCCGGCTCGAGCTTTACCGCAAGGTCGATCACCCGCCCCTCGTCCCGCGGCACCTGGCGGACCTCGACAACGGAAACCAGCCCAGTCGCCACGAGCGCCCGGCGAAGGTCGGCGACCTCGCTTTGTTCGAACTTGTCGCCGGGGGAGAAGCGCGCGATCCGCTGCACGTGGGCCGCGGAAAATGGCGGCTCGCCGCTAACGCTGATCTGGCCGAACCGGGCAACGGGCCCTGGAGTCACCGGGAGCACCAGCCTTGCGACCTGTGCCTCGTGGTCGATGACGACATCCTGTTCGCCGACCTTGGCGGTTGCATATCCCCGTTCCCCGAGCGCGAGCTGGAGAGCTATTCCGGCAGCAATCACCTCTTCGGCGACGACTGGATCGCCCGCCTTGACCGAAAATGCCTCGCGCAGCGCGGGCGCGTCCCCCGGCGCGGCCTCGTCGAGCCCTGGCAGCTCGACGCTCTGGAACCGGTAGAGCGGGCCGGGAGTAGCGGCGAGCTGGATCACCACCAACTCTCCCGAAGCGTTGATCAGCGGCTCGACGAGCGCGTCGTAATAGCCATAACTTCTCAGGAGCTCCGCGAGGAGTTCGGCGTCTGCCCTGGCGCGCCGGTCGATCTGGGCGGCATTAGCCCGCTCCTCGCCCTCGGTGTCGAGTTCCGAGCGCTCGTTGAAAGCGCCGCGGATTGCCTCTTCCTCCTCGAGCCCGGAAAGGCCGGTGACGATCCAGTCATAGCTTCTGGATGCGACCGCGTCTTCGACCCGCTCGGCAGACTTGCGGGTCGCTTCCGCGGCCGCGGCAGGATCGAGGGCCTGCAGCTCGGGAGGAGGTGCCGGGTCAGGCTGGTTCATGTCCGGCCAGTCGACCCCGAGATCCGGCATGGGGTCGAGCGGGGCCGAGGGATCAAGCTCGGCAGGGTCCTCGGGAAGTGGCTGTGCATGGGCGAGGCCGGTGCCGAGGGCGAGCACGGCACAGCCCGTTACCAATTGAAATGCGGCTAACCGCCGAACGCGACCCTTGCCCATCAAGGCCGCAGCCTAGCATGAGCCTCGCTCCGCGCCACCATCCCCACGCACACATCTCGGCGGAATTTTAGTGGATTGTGCCTCGAACTTCACAATCGGACAGGGTTACGATGACCCGCTCGATCTGCCGCCAGTGGCAGAAGCGCATCACGTTGCCCTTTTCGCGGCTGGCCTCGGCGCGGGCCGCCGCCTCGAAGCCGGCATCATCGCCATAGGTCTCGAGGAGGAGCGCGGCATCGGCAAGCGAAGCGCGGTCGTTGATGAAGGGCACGTCCATTGGCGTTGCTTAACCCGTCACGCCTTGCACTTTGGGTGACAGACAGGGTGAAGAAGCCGTTAGGCATGTTTTTCGGGAAGGGCGCCGGCTCTCCCCCCTTCCCCTCCCCGTCCCGCCAAGGGTAAGAGCCATTCGATGCAACAGCGCCGTTCGCCCGCTGCCGGCGGGATCTTCCTCTTCCTTGGCCCGGTCATCGGAGCGGTCTACGGCGCCGCGCGCGGTGAACCCGTCTTGTGGATGATGGCGGGTTTTGGCGGCGGTGCCGTGCTTGCAACACTGATCTGGATCATCGATCGCAGGAAGGGTTGATGTCGAAGTGGAGTACTTCCTCGCCTTTCCCAAGCTTCTCGTAAAGTGCGATCGCCGGCATGTCTGGCGGGTCGGCCTGCACGAATATTACCCAGGCGCCGAGGTCGCGGGCTATTGAGCGAAGTTCATCGATAAGGCCGGTCGCAATACCGCGGCGCCTCCAGGCCTCACGGACCGCGAGGTCATAGATGTAGATTTCGCTTCGGTCGGCCTCGAACTTC
>JAJJPO010000171.1:0-2867 GCA_032907585.1 Sphingomonas sp.
GCTGCATGTCGGTCACTTCCTCCGGCCGCTCGTCGATCAGCAGCACGATGAGGAACACCTCGGGATTATTGTCCGTGATTGCCCGGGCGATATTCTGCAGAAGCACCGTCTTGCCGGTCCTTGGCGGGGCAACGATGAGGGCGCGCTGTCCCTTTCCGAGCGGGGCGACGATATCGATTACCCGTGCGCTCTTGTCCTTGATCGTCGGGTCAAGCGTATCGAGCTTCAGCTTCTCGTCGGGATAGAGCGGGGTGAGGTTGTCGAAGTTGACCCGGTGCCGGACGGCGTCGGGATCATCATAGTTGATCTGGGTGACCTTGGTCAGCGCGAAATAACGCTCGCCGTCCTTGGGCGCCCGTATCTCGCCCTCGACGGTGTCGCCCGTTCGAAGGCCGAAACGGCGCACGACGTTGGGGGCGACATAGATATCGTCCGGGCCCGCAAGATAATTGGCTTCCGGGCTCCTGAGGAATCCGAAGCCGTCATTCAGTACCTCGATGGTCCCCTGGCCGTTGATCTCGGCGCCGCTTTCGGCCCGGACCTTGAGGATGGAGAACATCAGGTCCTGCTTGCGCATCGTCGATGCGCCCTCGATCCCCATTTCCTCGGCCATGGCGACCAGGTCGGCAGGCGTCTTTTGCTTGAGGTCCTTCAGATGCATTAATTTCTGACTTTCGAACGGAGTATGGTTGGAATTTCAAATACTTGCGGCAGGACGCCGCTTAGGGAACAGGGTGCACCGGCAAAGGGAGGAGAATAAGGCCGATGCAGCCTTCTTGTCCAAGCGCTTATGTCGGTCACCCAGCGCAAGTCAACGCCCTAGAATGACTGGAAGTTTCGGAGCGCCGATCCAACCCTAGAATGGGCGGACTATCACGAGCACGACGATGAACGCCGCGAAGATCCCGGGAAGCTCGTTCATCATCCTGAGCTTGCGGTCGTCCGGCTCGCGCTGACCGGCTGCCAGCCTGCGACCGTAGGAAGTAACCCAGCCCTGGTAGCCGCTCAGGAGGACGACGAGCAGCAGCTTGGCCGAGAACCAGTACTGCCCCCAGATATTGAGGTGCACCGCCAGCATCAGCCCGAGCACCCAGACAATCAGCATCGCCGGGGTGAGGATGATCGTGCGCGCCCTGTCTTCACGCTCGATCCAGGCGCGGTCCTCTGCCGAACCGGGCGTCGTCGCCTGGTGGTGCACATAGTAGCGGGGAACGATGAAGAGCCCCGCGATCCAGAAAATGACGAAGGTTATGTGTGCGGCCTTCACCCACAGGTAGGAGGCACCAAGAAACCCCTGATATTCGGCAAGAAACCCCATCCCTAGCCCTTCACCAGCGTGACCAGCTGCTCGACATGCGCGATCGGCGTCGTCTGCTGGATTCCATGGCCAAGGTTGAAGATGTGGGGCCGGTCGGCGAAGGCGTCAAGGATGCGCCGAACCGCGGACGCGAGCTGGTCTCCCCCCGCCACCAGCGCGAGCGGGTCGAGATTGCCCTGGACCGGCAGCGACGCCGGGAGCTCTCGTGCCGCCCAGGCGGGGTCCACCGTCTCGTCGAGGCCAACGGCATCGACGCCGGTTTCCGCTGCATAAGCACGGATCTTGCCGCCTGCGCCCTTCGGAAAACCGATGATCGGCGTCGAGGGATGACGTTTCTTGAGCTCCGAGACGATCCAGGCAGTCCTGGCGATCACCATCTGCTCGAACTGGGAGGGCGACAGGCTGCCTGCCCAGCTGTCGAACAGCTGGACCGCATCCACTCCTGCCTCGATCTGCCCGGAGAGATAATCGACGGTGATGCCGGACACGATGTCGAGGATCGCGCCCATCTTGCCCGGGTCGGCATAGGCCAGGGCCCGTGCCTCGGCCTGCTCGCGGCTGCCCTGGCCAGCGATCATGTAGGTGGCAACGGTCCAGGGCGAGCCTGCAAAGCCGAGGAAGGTGACATTGGGTGACAGTTCGGCCTTCACCCTTCTTACCGTCTCGTAGACCGGCTCGAGGCGCTCCAGCGCGGGCTTGAGGTCGCGGATCCGCCCCTTCGACAGCGGCGGGGCGAGCCTTGGCCCCTCGCCGGCGACGAAGCTGAGGTCCATCCCCATGGCGTGGGGCACGACGAGAATGTCCGAGAACAGGATGGCGCCATCGAAACCGAAGCGCCGAAGCGGCTGGAGAGTGACCTCCGCTGCCGCCGACGGGTCATAGGCGAGGTCGAGAAAGCCGCCCTTCGATGCCCTGAGCTCGCGATACTCCGGGAGATAACGCCCAGCCTGGCGCATCAGCCACATGGGCGGCGGGTCACGCCGCTCGCCCCGAAGGACGGCCAGCAGAGGCTTGTCGATACTCTCGGGCGGGACCGCCATCCTCTATAGACTCCCTATATATAAGATTAGAAGATTGATGAACTTGTTGGGGCGTTGGCAGCGGGATTTAAGCGTGCCTCCCGACTTTGCCAACAACCGCCGTCCCGGCGCGAATCGTGACAGTTGCGCGAGTCGCTACTACCGGTTCCCGTGATTCACAGCCTGTGGAAGAAGTTTTGGCGCTGTGGACAGAATAAGGGACCACCAGGCGGGGCGTGCGGATCGAATCCCGGCATTGGGTCATCCCCCGGTTCGCGCTAGGGAATGACATCATTTTTCCACAGACTTTTCCACCGGGACGCTATGTCATTGATTTTGGCCAGCAACAGCCAGATCCGCCGGGCAATGCTCGAGCAGGCCGGGCTCAGATTCGAAATACGATCGCCCGAATTCGACGAGGAGGCGGCCAAGCAGGAAGGGCTTAAGGGCGAACAGCTTGTAAGGACCCTAGCTAAAGGAAAGGCCGCGAGCCTTGCCCAAGGCGATGATGCGTGGGTGATTGGAAGCGA
>JAJJPO010000172.1:0-2859 GCA_032907585.1 Sphingomonas sp.
TCGAGGAGACCTTCGAGATCACCTCGATGCCGACGAACACGCTGAGCACGAAGACGAGTGTGCCCGGGTAGAAGAGCAGGGCGAACAGCGCGGATCGGATCAAGGTCATCAGATATCCAGGAGGACGCTGAGGCGCCTCAGCAGATATTTATTATATTCGGAGAAGAGCGTCATGAATTCCGGCTCGGTGCGCACCGCGTCCGGGACCACCTTGATGTCGCTCGCGAGCTGGCGATTGAACTCGTAGCGGGCGCGGCGCATGTGCCAGTCGCTGGTCACGAGCCGGATGCTCCGGTAGCCGCGTCTTTGAAGCCAGCGCTTGGTCTCCTCCGCGTTGGACCTCGTGTCGACCGATTCCGAGCCGAGGTCGACGCAGCATTCAAACAATCGTTCCTTGCCCCCGAGCCGATGGACGAGATCGACCTTCCTGACGGAAGGGTCCGCACCGGAGATCAACAGCCTCCTTCCTTCGCCCCGGGCGAGGAGCGAAGCGGCATGCTCGATCCGTCCCGGCCCGCCGGTAATTGCGACGATCGCCTCGACCTTCGGGGCATCGGCAGGAGCTGGCTGCCCGAGCGTCACCGCGAACAGCGCAAAGCCAAGGCCGTAAATGATGATCAGCAGCGCAAGCAGACGGGCAATCATAAGCGCTCGCGCAATGCCCTCAACAGCGCGGCCTTGGCAACCTGGGTCGCAAGCACCGCGATGGCCAGCGGCAGCATGACCAGCCAGAGCGCATCGTTCCAGCCGATCGGTGATGCCCCTGCCAGGATGGCGGCCGAGCCGCTCCCCCCGAGCACCAGCAGGATGACGAGGCCCGCGATGGCCGCACCTGCGAGGCCACCCAACAGCGAATCGACCGCGATCTGCCGGACAAACAGCCGCGCGACCTGGTCATCTGTTGCGCCGATGCCATGCATCACCTCGATGGTTGAACGGTGCGTGTCGAGCGCCCCGCGCGCCGCGAGGACGGTCGCCGCGGCGCTTGCAAGCGCGATCAGCAGCACGAGCCCCAGCGCGAGGAGGCTGAGGCCGCGAAGCGCCTCCAGCAGCGGCTCGAGGCTCGACCGGTGGGCGATGAAGCGGGCCCCTGGAACCGCGCGCTCGATGGCACGGCCGATCGCCGTGCCGTCGGCGCCGGGCGCCAGGTCGACGTCGATGATTGCAGGAAGAGGAAGGTCTGCATCGCTCGCGGAAGGCCCGAGCCATTTTTCGAGCGTTCGCTTCAGATCCCCGGGCGGCACCTGCTCCACCTTGAGGACTCCGGGCTGCGCGCGCGCCGCCCGGATCGCGGCTTGCGCCTTGCCGGCACCGTCGGCGATCTGGATGGAATAGCGATGCTCAACGCCCGCCTTGACCACCGAGGCGGTGTTGAAAATTGCAAGGCCGGCCGCGCCGATCACGACCATGACGAAGGTCATGATGGCAATGAGGAGGGGTACCGGGCCGCGTACGCCGCTAGGTGGAATGAGGCGCTTTTCCGCGTCGCTTGCGAGCAACTGTCTCATGACGCCACTCCACGCGCCCGGGGCGCCCCGGGCGGGTGCTTCAGCGCCCCCGTGGGATCGACGAGCGCCCCTTTCTCGAGACGGATCAGCTGCGCCCCCGGGGTCGCGGTGATGAGCCCGACGTCGTGGGTCGCGACGATGACGGTCGTGCCGAGCCGGTTCATGGCGGTCAGCAGGTGAAGAATGCGTTCGGCCATGGCCGCATCGACGTTGCCGGTAGGCTCGTCGGCTATGATCAGCTCGGGCCTGGCGATTACGGCGCGGGCGATTGCGACCCGCTGCTGTTCGCCGCCCGAAAGCGTCGGGGGCCGGGCGCTGGTGCGATCGGCAAGTCCAACCCAGGCCAGCATCTCGCGCACGGGGCCCTCGATCTCTTCTTCGCGATGGCCCGCAATCCTGAGAGGAAGCGCGACATTGTCGAATGCCGGGAGGTGTCGGATCAGCCGGAAATCCTGGAAAACCACCCCGATCCTCCGGCGATAGGCGGGCATTGCCTCTCGAGGGGCATGGCTTAGTTCATCGCCAAACAGGGTCATCCGTCCGCGTGTTGGACGCTGGGCGAGATAGAGCAGCTTCAGAAGCGAGGTCTTGCCGGCACCCGACGGACCGGTGAGAAAGTAAAAGCCGCCCCGGTTGAGCCGGAAATCCAGGTCGCGCAGTACCTCCGCTCCCGTACCGTAGCGCAGGCCCACCCGGTCGAACTCGACGATACTTTCCGCCAAAAACCTGCTCCCTTCCCCGCTTCTTAGAGTGGCACGGCGCGGCCCGCCTTGCCAAGGCGTCAACATTGCTGCTTAAACCTCGTTAACCCCGCGCCCGGGAGGCCTGAAAGCTGATGATCCTCACCTGCCCTGCCTGCGATACGAAATATGTGGTGAAGGACGGCGCCATTCCGCCGGAAGGCCGGCAGGTGCGCTGCGCTGCGTGCAAGCATAGCTGGCACCAGGACGCCGAGGAGGGCGGAGCCGAGCCGAAGCCGGCCACCGCCGGCGATTTCGGTGGTCCGCCTCCGCCGCCTGCCGAACCGGTCGAACAGCCTGGCGCCGAGTTCCCTCCCGAGGCGATTGCCGATGACGGCGTTGCCGGGGAGCCGCAGGCCCATGCGGCCGGAGAGCAGGCGGACGGCGGCACGCCATGGGGAACGGTTTCCGCCGAGCCGGCGGAGTTGCGGCCCGAAGCCGAACCTCTTCCGGCCACCGAACCGGTCCTGGCTACCGAGCCGGTGGTCAGCGCGCCGGAAGAGCCGGCAGCGACCGACTGGCCTTCCGGGACGGCGCCGGCCGGGTCCGCAGTCGAGTCAGACGAGGATTTCGTCGGTTATGCCCCCATTCTCGACGAAGAGGACCGGCCG
>JAJJPO010000173.1:0-2824 GCA_032907585.1 Sphingomonas sp.
GCCGCCAGGCATGATTGCCGCGGGCTGCAATCGTCCGAGACCGGGAAAATGGCCAGCACGGCGTCGCCGATATATTTTAGGACTTCGCCGCCGGCAGAGTCGATCGCCCTGGCGACAATCTCGAAATAGGAGTTCAGCCGCTCGATCACCTTCTCGGGAGGCAGTACCTCGCCGGACGCCGTGAAATTGCGAAGGTCCGAGAACCATACGGCCGCCTCGATCGAAACGATGTCACCGAGATGGATCATACCGGAGCAGGCCCGCCGGCCGGGATCGCGCCCGAGATAGACGTTGGCGAGCGTGCACTTGGTATTGAACTCGACCACCGTGTTGATGAGCAGGGTGAGGATGCGCAGCGCTTCCCTGAGCTCGGCTGCCCCGCCTTTTCCGAAACCGCCAGGCCGATCGGTTGCAAGGGCGATCTTCTGGAGCATCCCGGAGAAGTTCCGGAGCGTCGCGCCATAATAATCGGTGCAGCCGAGGGCGGCGAGATCCTCGAACACGGGGAAGGGCTGCGCTTCGCCCCTTGGCCTGATTGCCTCGTGAAGCTCGCCCTTCTGCTCGATGACGAAGAAAGGCGAGGCGAGGAACTGGGGATTTCGCTGGCTTCCCGAATTGAAGAAAATCTCGTCGATGAGCGCGGTCCCGAAGCGGTGCTGGCGCCGCTCGACGACTACGGCGGGGTTAATCGGACCAGGGTCGGTTGCACGGTCGAACCAGACATGGCGCGTGTTGTGCATGAGCGGATGAACCGTCTCCGTTGCCATGTTGCAGCGCCGGATCGCAAAGCCCCGCGCGCAAAGGAAACGGCAGAAGCTGTCGAGCAGTGTCGGGATGGACCGGCAGGCCGCCCCTTCGCCGGCCGCCCAGTCGATGAGCTCGTCCCTGAATCCGCGCATTGGTCGCCCCCTGGCGCCTTGCTGAAGGAGTCGGACCTCGTACTTATGGCTTTCCCGGCTCAATGTCTCCCTTTCGGGCAATGAATGGACCGGGCGGTGCCCGCCAGGCCCGGTCCTCATTTCTGCGGCTGACGCAGCCGGCTTGGGCCGATAGGCTCCGTTTTCGTCTTTCATGCCGGGGCCAACAAAATCGATGTCGCTTGACCGCCTCCTTGTACTGCTCCTGTTCCTGCTGGCCGGCACGGCAGCGTCCGCCGCGACTGCCGACGCCAATCTCGTGGTGCGCTCGCCTGATGGTCGAAATGCCATCGGCCTTACCTTCGATGCCTCCAATCGCCCGGCCTATTTCGTGAGGCGCGACGAAGAGCTGGTCATCCTTCCATCCCCTGTCCTGCTGCAGCTTGCAGACGGACCGCTCGGCAGCGGTTCGCGAAGCCTCGGGGCAGAGCGTCGCAGCGTCGACCAGAACTGGCGAAGGGTGGCTGGCCGCTCCTCGCTCGTGCGCGATCATTTCAACGAGCTCCGGGTTCACCTCGTCGACGACCGGCAGCGCCGGTTCGATCTCATTCTTCGTGCCTATGACGATGGCGTTGCCCTGCGCACTTTCGTTCCGGTGCAGCAAGGCATCGGCACGGCCATCGCGGCCGAGGAAACCGGCTTCTACCTTGCCGGCAATTATCGCTGCTGGGGGTTCAACGTCGGGCGGTTTGGAACCGGGCACGAGGGAGAATTTGATCCCGTCCAGGCCCGCCATGTCCGCGAGCATAATCTCTATGACGTCCCATTGCTGTGCGAGACCGGCAAAGGGGCGCTGCTCATCACCGAGGCCGACCTTCTTGATTATCCCGCCATGTATCTCAAGGGGCGCGGCGACGGGGGGCTCGGCCTGGTGTCAAAACTCTCGCCTTCCCTCGCTGATCCCGCCATCGCCGCCGAGATCAGCCCGGGAAAGCCGGTCCAGACGCCCTGGCGGGTCGTCATGCTTGCGGGCAAGGCGGGCGAGCTTGCTGCCTCGAACCTCGTCGACAATCTCGCGACCCCCTCGAGGATCGAGGACACGGGCTGGATCAGGCCTGGCAAGGCAAGCTCGGACTGGCTGAGCGGCGGCTGGATCGATGGCGGGCCCGTGGCGGTCAGCAGCACGAGGAGCATCAGGGCGCTCATCGACTTTGCCGCGCAAAATGGCCTTGAATATGTGATGGTCGATGACGGCTGGTACCAGGGTTCAGGCGTTGCGCCGGGCTTCGATCCGAAAGCGAACATTTTTGCCGATGCCCCGGGCTTCAACCTGAAAGAAGCCGTCGCTCATGCGCGCAGGCGCGGCGTCAGCCTCTGGGTGTGGCTCGACTGGAGGGCGCTCGACCCGGTGATGGACCGGGCACTCCAATATCTCGCTGCCCAGGGCATTGCCGGGATCAATGTCGATTTCATGGACCGCGACGACCAGGAGATGGTCCGCTGGTACGAGAAGCTGCTCGATGCTGCACGGCGCAACCGGCTGATGGTCGAGATGCACGGTGCCTTCGTTCCGCGGGGCCTCGCCAGGACCTACCCCAACTTCCTCACCCAGGAGGGCGTGCTTGGCTCGGAGTATAACAAGTGGAGCAGCCGCATCACGGCCGGGCACAATGTCATGCTTGCCTATACGCGCGGCGTCCTCGGGCCGATGGATTATATCCCCGGGAGCTTCATCAACGTCTCGCCCGAGCAGTTCAAGCCGCGCTACGTGCTGCCGATGGCCCAGACCAGCAGGGCCCATAATCTGTCGATGTTTCTGGTCTACGACAGCCCGTGGGCCAGCCTTGCCGACAGCCCCGACATCTACCGCAACAGTCCCGCCGGCTTCGACTTCGTCCGGGAAGTCCCGACTCACTGGGACGAAACCCGCTTCATTGCCGGCGAAGTCGGAGAGTATATCGCGCTCG
>JAJJPO010000174.1:0-12235 GCA_032907585.1 Sphingomonas sp.
CGAGGAGCGCCCCGGCCCGGGCCTCTGCAAGCTCCCTCATGGTCATTGACCGGCTCGCGGCCACCGAGCGCTCGTAGATGGCCTGGCCGTCCGGGTGGACCGCAAAGCTGTCGGCAAGGACAAGCGAGGCGCAGCGCTCGGGTGCAGCCGAGTGAAGCGCGATGGCGATGACGCCGCCGAGCGACAGTCCGCAAACATGGGCCCGGCCGATCCCAAGCGCGTCCATCGCCGCCAGTATCGTAATCGCATAATCGTCGCGGGTTGCCCCCTCGAGAAAATCGCTTTCGCCATAGCCTGGATAATCGAACGCGACTGCCCGCCGGCTCCTCCCGAAATATTGGAGCTGCGGATGCCAGACGCTCTTGTCCGACCCCACCCCGTGAAGGAAGATGATCGGCAATTGTCCGCCGCTGCCACTCTCGAGGAAACCGATGCGCCCGCGCCTGGTGGTTATGGCAGCCATGAGATGCACCATGGTCTCGCGCGCCGGAAGATTGCAAGCTAGGTTTGCCTTCATGACCCGAATGACCGTCAACGGCGAAGCAATCCAGTACCGGCTCGATCCCGAAACGCCCCTGTTGTTCGCCCTTCGCGACGCGTCCAATCTCACCGGCACCAAATATGGCTGTTACAGCGGGGACTGCGGAAGTTGCACGGTCATTGCCGATGGGCAGGCCGTCCTGTCGTGCCAGATCAGCATCGCGCAGGCCGAAGGCGCGGACATCACCACCATCGAGGGCCTTGCGGCCGGCCGCGCCCACCCGCTGCAGCAGGCCTGGGCAGCAGAGCAGGTCAGCCAGTGCGGAAGCTGCGACCCGGGCTTCATCATGGCGCTGGCGGCGCTGATGCGGGCAACGCCAAATCCGACCCCGGAACAGCTGGCGGCCCTTCCCAACATCTGCCGCTGCGGCGCGACACCGAGGATCATGAAGGCGATCGCGAGGGCCGCGGCGGTCGCCGCGCCGGCATTGTCCGCCCCTGAAGCGCCCCGGATTGAGTCGGTTAGCCAACCGTCACGGTTCAGCAACGGCTCATCGAAAGAAGCGCAAAAAGACCCTAACGACTCATGAAGTCGCATTGCTTGTGGAGTTTTCTCGTGATGCGTAAGTTTTTGATTTCATTAATGGCGGCCAGCATGCTGGTCCCCGTCGCGGCCAACGCGGCGGATCGCGACTCGAGGCGTGCAGATCGCCAGGCCGAGCGCAGCGAGCGTCGGTCGGAAAATCGCGCGCAGCGTGTTGAGCGGCAGGCCCAGCAGCGTGCCGACCGGCAGCAGCGCCAGGAAACGCGCAATGTGCGCGCAGAGCGGCGGATCGAGCGCAACCAGCCCGTGCGCCAGGTCGAGCGCTACCAGCGGGTCGACAGGGATCGCCGTGTCGAGCGGAACCAGCCGGTGAGGCAGGTCCAGCCCGTCCAGCAGGTCCAGCACGTCGACAGGACCCGGCCCGTCGTTCGCGACAATAACCTCCTCAGCGGGATCAGGGAGGCCGCGCGCCAGCGCCACGACCGCGATGGCGATCGTGATTGGCGCGACGGCCGCCACGACCGTGATTGGTCGCGGGACTGGCGCCGTGACCGTCGCTACGACTGGTACAACTATCGTCACCGCTACGGTTCGCTGTTCCGGCTCGGCCGTTACTATGATCCCTATGGCTGGGGCTACCGTCGCTTCTCGATCGGGTTCAGCCTGTGGCCGAGCTATTATGGTTCCAGCTACTGGCTCGACGATCCGTGGCAGTATCGCCTGCCGCCGGCCTATGGGCCCTACCGCTGGGTGCGCTACTATGACGATGCGCTTCTGGTGAACATTTACACCGGACATGTCGTCGACGTCGTCTACGGCGTATTCTGGTAGACCTCGCCGGCCTGTTGGTAGAAGGGGCGTTGCGGTTGCCGCGGCGCCCCTTTTGCATTGCCGGGGCCGGGTGCGAACGATCGTTCGCAAGTCACGTGCAGGGGATCATGATGAAGTCGAAGCTTTTTGCAGCCGTTTGCGTCACCGCACTTGCACTCTCGACGGGGGCCCTCGCCCGCCACGCGGAACCGGCACCGGCATCGGCATCGGCTTCCGCCAGCTCGGCCTCGCACAACGCCCATGAGCAGCTTTTCCAGCTGTTCAAGGACAGCGACGAAGCGCAGCTGAGGCGCAATCCGCTGTTCGGCCTGTTCCGGGGCGACCTTCGTTACGCAGACCAGTTCGGCGACTATATCACCGACGAATATCTCGAGCGGGAAAAGGCTGCGGCGACTTCCGACCTGGCCCGGCTCCATGCAATCGACCGGAGCCTTCTCAACCCGACGGACCAGCTCGCCTATGACGTGTTCGAGTTCACGGCCCGCGACACGCTGAAGGGCTATGAGCCCCAGTATCTCAGCCTCACCAAGGTGCGGCCGATCAACCATTTTTCCGGGTTCCACACATTTTATCCCACCTTCTCGAGCGGGGAAGGCGGTGCGCCCTTCAAGACCATCGCGGACTATGAGAACGCGCTGAAGCGCCATGCCGGATATGTCCGTTATCTCGACCGCGCGATCGGACGGTTCCGCGAGGGCGAAGCGGCCGGCATATTCGAAACGAAGATGACCATCCAAAACGTCATCGAGCAGCTCCACCCAGCTCGGCCAACCAGTCGAGGAATCGCCGTTCTACCAGCCGGTTACCCAGTTCCCGGACGATTTCAGCGAGGCCGACAAGGCCCGGCTCCAGGCGGCTTTCCGGTCAGTGATCGGGAGCGACATCTACCCGGCGATGAAGCGGGTCCGGGACTATCTCGAGACGAGCTACCTTCCAAAGGCGCGCGACGGCTACGGCCTCATGTACATGAAGGGCGGAGAGGGGCTCTACCGCCACCTCGTCCAGTCGACGACGACGCTTGCCCTCACCCCCGAGGAAATCCACCAGACCGGGCTGAAAGAGGTCGAGCGCATCACCGGCGAAATGACCAAGGTGAAGCAGGAGGTCGGCTTTACCGGAACGCTCGCCGAGTTCTTCAACTATCTGCGCACCGATCCCAAGTTCAAGAAGCCGACCCGGGAAGCGCTGACCGAGGGCTATTACGAGATCGGCAAGGCAGTGGACGCAAAGCTGCCGGCCTATTTCTCGGTACTGCCCAAGACCGACCTTGAAATCCGGCCCTACGAGCCTTTCCGCGAGAAATTCCAGGCCGGCGGAAGCTATGAGCAGGGCACGCCCGATGGCTCGCGCCCCGGCATATTCTACTTCAATGCCTATGATCTCCCGGCGCGCACCACGCCGGGGATGACCACCCTCTATCTTCACGAGGGAGCGCCGGGCCATCATTTCCAGATCAGCCTTGCCCAGGAAAATGCAGCCCTGCCGGCGTTCATGCGGTTCGGCGGCAACACCGCCTTCGTCGAGGGCTGGGCACTTTATGCCGAGACGCTCGGCTACGACATGGGCTTCTTCAAGGATCCCTATCAGCGGTTCGGGACCCTGGCCGACGAGATGCTCCGCGCCATGCGCCTCGTCGTCGACACGGGGATCCACTCCAAGGGTTGGACCCGCGAGCAGGCAATCGACTACATGCTTGCCCATAGCGACATCAGCAAGACCGACGCCACCGCCGAGGTCGAGCGCTACATTGCCATCCCCAGCCAGGCGCTCGCCTACAAGGTCGGCGCGATGACCATCCAGCGACTGAGGCGCGAAGCGGAGGCCGAGCTCGGTGACAGGTTCGACGTCCGGGAGTTCCACTCCGAGGTACTGATGACCGGCGCGCTTCCGCTCTCGATCCTCGAGCAGAAGATCAGGCGCTGGATAGCGGCCCGCAAGGCCAGCTAGTCACCGAAGGAAGCGCCAGGAAGGTCAGCCCTGCGCGTCGCTTTCATCGAGACGGATCATCGGCCGGTTCTTGATTTCCTTCTTGACGAAGCTCGTCATGTAGCGGCGGACGGCCGGGTTCGCGGCGAGCTCGGCGTCGGCAAAGCGATTGAACGAAGCCATGTCACGGCAGCTCACCAGCAGCAGGAGATCGTCGCTGCCGCTGATCTCGAGGCACAGCTGCACCTCGTCCCTCTCCTTCAGCCGCTCCCGCAGCGCCGCGAGGCCGCCGGCCTCTGCATGTTCGCTGAGCTGGACGGTGACGAGAGCCCGCAGGCGACGCTCGGCCATTGAAGCCGGGAGGATCGCGACCGTCCTTGCGATCGCGCCAATTTCCTTCAGCCGCCGCAAGCGGCGGGCGATCGCCGAGGGCGAGAGCGCGACATGCTCCGCCAGCTGCTCGGCGGTGCGGTCGGCATCCTCCTGCATCGCGTTGAGCAGCCTGAGATCAAAACTGTCGAACATCGCTCGAACCTTGCCAATTTTTGGCGTTCGCGCCAGCGCAAATGCGCACCGCCGGCGGGCAGGAAATGCTATGCAGTAATCCACCCAGGGGTCGGAGCAATGACCAAGCCAATTGCCAATGCCGCAGTCGCGCTGTCGCTGATGCTGGGCGCATCAAGCGTCACTCCTGCTTTTGCAGGCGCCAAGGAGCAGAAATGCACCGGCGCCGGCCACCGCCATGCAAGGACCATCGCCCCGGTCCTCAAGTCAGCGACGGGGGATAATGTCCTTCGCATCGAACGCCGCAGGTTCGACGTGCGCATCGTCAGCTTCGGACCATAGGCCACCGCAAAAATCTGGCAGCAGCGCCCATTCAATCGGCGAGACTTGGCGTGCGCTCTTGCCTTACTGTTCTAACATCATAATACAGTGGAGCCCGGTGAGTGAAAAAATTACTGATTGCGACCCTTCTTCTTGGTGCCGCGGCCGGCGCCCAGCAGGCTAACCAACCGGCGCCAAGCGCGGCCCGCCAGCAACCCGCGGGCGCAGACCTCCCGCTGGCGAAGGGCGAGGGCCGGCTGGTGGCGGAAAAGCTCGCTGCCGAGCTGGAGCAGAATTTCGTCTATCCCGGGCAGGGGGCCAGATATGCGGCGATGCTTCGCACCAACCTTGCCGCTGGCCGCTATGACAACGAAAGCCGGATCGGCCTTGCGAAGCTGCTGACCGATGACCTCCAGGCTGTCCAGAAGGATGGCCATCTTCGTGTCCGATTGCGCGAACCGGACGGGGAGCGTGGCGGCAGTGGCGGGCCGTCGGGCGATGGCCCGCCGCTTATCCAGTCAGCGGGGGAGATTGCGCCGGGCGTCGCCTATATTCGCTTCACCGCCTTCATGGGGGGTGACGAGGAAGTCGCTGCCGTTCGCAAGTTCATGGCCGACAACAAGGAGGCAAAGACGCTCATCTTCGACCTTCGCAACCACCATGGTGGGGGCCTTGCGGAGATGGACGAGATCTTCCCCTACCTATTCGCCGAAAAGACGCCGCTGGTGGTTCTCGAACTTCCCCGATCGACCTTCGACCGTCGTGGATCGCCGATTGGCGAGGGGCCGACGCTGGAGGTCGCAAAGGACGAGCGCTTCGTCCGGACTACCCATTTCGCCATTCCCAATGACATTGGCTCGCTTCGTGACGCCAGCGTCTATCTCCTGGTGTCCAATGTCACCGGATCGGCCGCCGAGCATTTCGGCCTCGCGTTCAAGGCCACCGGCCGGGGCGTCCTTATCGGCGAAGCGACGGCAGGCGCCAACCACTTCGGCGGGCCGACACCGCTCAACGATAATTTCTCCGTGTGGATGCCGGTTGGTCGGACCTATGACATCAAGACCGGGAAGGACTGGGAGGGCGTCGGCGTCCAGCCGGACATCGAGGTCGACCCGCGCCAGGCGCTGGTCGTCGCCCTCGAGAAAGCCGGAGTTCCCCGCGAGCAGGCCATCAGGATCGACGCTGCCGAGAAACCCGCCGAGCCAGTTCACCGCGACCGGGTTCGATCGCGCTGAAGGACGTCAGTCCCTGGCACGCTCCAGTGCCTCGGCGATCAGCCTGCGGCTGTTGTCGAGCCCGTAAAGAGCGATGAAGCTCCCCATGCGCGGGCCCTGGCTCGAGCCGAGCAGCGTCTCGTAAAGTGCCTGGAACCAGTGCCGGAGGCTCTCGAACGGGTGGCGCTTGCCGACCTCGAAGACGACGTTCTGGATATCATCGCCGGGTGTATCGGGGCTCAGCCTCGCCAGTTCGGCATCGAGGTCCTTGAGCGCCTCGACCTCATGGTCCACGGGCTTGCGGCGGCTGAGCGTCGGTGCGACGAAGTCCCTCGCGAAATTGACGGCGAGCCGGATCAGCCGGTCGAGCTCGGGGTGGCTCTCGGGTGAAGTGCCCGGCGCATAGCGCTGGACGAACTTCCAGGCGGTCTCGACGTCCTTGACTCCCGGGAGCGAGGCAAGGTTCAGGAGCAGGCCGTAGGTCAGCGGCAGGACGTCGGTCGGGACCTTGCCGCCATGGATATGGTGCACCGGGTTACCGAGCTTCTGCTCGAGCGGCTGACCGGCATAATTGGCACGGAACTGGTAATATTCGTCGACCGCCCTCGGGATGACGCCGATGTGCAGGCTCTTCGCCTTTCTCGGTTCCCGATAGGCGAAGAAGGCCAGGCTCTCCTCGTTGCCATAGGTGAGCCACTCCTCGAGGCTGAGGCCATTGCCCTTGGACTTGGAGATCTTCTCGCCATTCTGGTCGAGGAACATCTCGTAGTTGAAGCCCTCGGGCGGACGGGCGCCGAGGATGCGGGCGATCTTCCCGGAGTTTACCGTGGAATCGCCGAGGACCTTGCCCGGCATCGCGTACTCGACCCCGAGCGCGACCCAGCGCAGCGCCCAGTCGACCTTCCACTGCAGCTTTGCGTGGCCGCCAAGGGCGGATTGCTCGACGGGGCTTCCATCCTCGTCCTCGAACCCGATCAGTCCCGCGTCGGCGTCAAGCACCCGGACCGGCACCTGGAGCACCCGACCGGTGGTGGGCGAGATCGGAAGTACCGGCGAATAGGTCTGCCGGCGCTCCTCGCGAAGCGTCGGAAGCATGACCCCCATCACCTGGTCCCAGCGGCGCAACACCTCGATGATGGTCGCGTCGAACCGGCCGGCTGCATAATAGTCGGTGGAGGAGGCGAACTCATATTCGAACCCGAAGCGGTCGAGAAAGCGCCTCAGCATCGCGTTGTTGTGGTGCGCGAAGCTTTCATATTCACCGAACGGATCGGGGACACGGGTCAGCGGATGGCCGATATAGCGTTCGAGCATCTCGCGCTGCGGCACATTGTCGGGGACCTTGCGGAACCCGTCCATGTCGTCGCTGAACGCAAGCAGCCGGGTCGGGGCACCTCCAGTCAGTTCGCCATAGGCATGGCGGACCATCGTCGTTCGAAGCACCTCGTTGAACGTGCCGATGTGGGGCAGGCCCGACGGGCCGTAGCCGGTCTCGAACAGGATCGGCTCGCCCCCGGGCTTTCCGTCGGGCCAGCGCTTCAGCAGTTTTCGCGCTTCCTCATATGGCCAGGCCTTGCTGCTCATGGCTGCATTTCGGATCGCGTCGTCGCTCAACTGTTGCCCTTTCGTTCCGGCGGGGTCATGGGGTAATGCGCCGTGCGCGCTCCTTTGCCTCTTCCCGCCCTCTATGCAACCCACGCCGGCATCTGGCTTGCCTCCAACGGCGAGGTCCGCGAAACCTCGCGCGGCGAAGCCATTTCGAGGCTGGCCGACACGCCGCACATCATTCTCAATGCGCCGCTCGTTGGCCAACGCCTTGGCTATGCCGATGTGTCCGGGCTCGACCTTCTGGAGCTGTTCGCCTTCGTCCACCCGGCGCGCTTCGCGGTGCCGACGGTCGCCGGGCTGGCGCGGGCGGTCGGAATTGATCCGCCGGAAAGCGACGCCCAGTCGGCAGCGACCCTCGCCGGCATTGCCGAGGCATTGCTCGGCACTCTCGAGCGTCCCGACTGGCCGGAAAGGGAGGGCGCATGGACGTCCAACGCGACCCTCTATCGGCTGGGCTGGGGCTGGGCCCCCTTCGCCGGCCAGCGCCTGGAAAAACCATCGCAAGGGGAGCGAATGCTTTTCTCGCGGTTGCCCCAATGGGAGGAGCAGCCGGAGCGGCCCCAGCCAAGGACCATTTCCATCGCGCCTGCCGAGGCGCAGGCCCGGCTCGCCGAGCTGACCGGAAGCGATGCCGAGGCGCGGGAAGGCCAGCGGGCCATGGCCGGCGAGATTGCCGGCATCTTCTCCCCGCGCCGCCGGGAGGGTGATCCCAACATGCTCCTCGCGGAGGCGGGAACAGGCATAGGAAAGACGCTCGCCTATCTTGCCCCGGCGTCGCTGTGGGCCGGGCGGGCCGGTGGCACGGTGTGGATATCGACCTTCACCAAGGCGCTGCAGCGCCAGCTCGACGCCGAGGGAAGGCGGCTGTTCCCCGACGCCAAGGAGCGCAAGGAGCGGATCGTCGTCCGCAAGGGACGGGAAAATTATCTTTGCCTGCTCAATCTCGAGGACGCGTTGCAGGGCGCATTTTCCGGTCGGGCGGCGATCCTCGCCCAGCTCGTTGGTCGATGGGCGGCATATAGCAAGGACGGCGACATGGTCGGCGGAGATCTTCCCGGCTGGCTGCCGAGCCTGTTCCGCCGGGCAGGCGCTGCCGCGCTCACCGACCAGCGCGGCGAATGCGTCTACGCGGGCTGTCCGCACTACCGGAAATGCTTCATCGAGCGTGCCGAGCGTGCCGGGCGCGAGGCCGACCTTGTCATCGCCAACCACGCGCTGGTGATGGTCAATGCCGCGCGCGGCAGGCCCGATGCACCGGCCCGGATCATCTTCGATGAAGGCCATCATCTTTTCGATGCCGCCGATTCCACCTTCTCGGCGGCGCTGACCGGGCGCGAGGCGCTCGAGCTTCGCCGATGGATCGTCGGTCCCGAAGGGAAATCCAGGGGACGCAGGCGAGGCCTCTCGGCGCGGCTGCTCGACGTCGCCAGCTACGACGAGCAGGGGGCTGCCGCGCTCGAGGCCGCGGTCGAGGCGGCCCGCGCGCTTCCCGGGGACGGATGGCTTGCGCGGCTGGCCGAGGGCGATCCGTTCGGGCCGATCGAAGCACTGCTCGACGAGGTCAGGGGCACGGTCTACGCGCGCTCCACCGCCCAGGAGGCCGGTTATGGCCTCGAGACGGAGCTGGCCGAGCCCGACGGCGGCCTTGTATCCGCGGCAGCCCCTGCGCTCGAGTCGCTCGATGCGCTTGCCCGGCCGCTTGCCCAGCTGTCGCGACGGCTGGAGGCGATACTCGAGGACGGTCCGGACTGGCTGGACACGCAGGCACGGGCACGGGTGGAAGGTGCGATCAACGGCCTCGGCTGGAGGCGAGAGACGCTTGCCGGCTGGATTGCACTGCTCGGCCGAATTGGCGGGAGCGGCGACCCGGACTTTGTCGACTGGCTGGCGATCGACCGGGTCGAGGGGCGCGAATATGACATCGGGCTTCACCGCCACTGGCTCGATCCAACCAGGCCGCTGGCCCGGGCCGTGCTCGAGCCGGCGCACGGGGTCCTGGTGACCTCGGCAACGCTTCGCGGCGCGGAAGGCTGGCCGAGCGCGGACGCCCGGACCGGCGCAATCCATCTCCCTGGCCCGGTCAGCCATTTCGAGACGGCGAGCCCGTTCGACTATGCGGCCCAGTCGGAAGTCCTCATCGTCACCGACATTGGCCGCAACGATATCGCGGCGCTGGCCGGGGCCTATGCGATGCTGATCGAGGCGGCCGGTGGCGGGACGCTCGGGCTGTTCACCGCGATCCAGCGGCTTCGCGCGGTCCATGCGAGGATCGCCGACCGGCTTGCCCGCGCGGGCCTGCCGCTCCTTGCGCAGCACGTCGACCCGATCGACACGGGGACGCTGGTCGACATGTTCCGCGACGATTCCCATGCCTCGCTTCTCGGCACCGATGCACTTCGAGACGGTGTCGATGTTCCCGGCGATTCGCTGCGGCTCGTGGTGATGGAGCGAGTGCCCTGGCCTCGTCCGACGGTGCTCCACGCGGCGCGCAAGCTCGCCAATGGCGGAAGTGCCTATGATGACCGGGTCGTGCGGGCCCGGCTTGCCCAGGCATTTGGCCGGCTGATCCGGCGGAAGGACGACAAGGGGCTGTTCGTCATTCTTTCAAGCGCGCTTCCCTCGAGGCTGCTGACCGCATTCCCGCCAGAGGTCGCCGTCTCGAGGCTACCCCTCGAGCAGGCGTTGCAGCGGGTGCGTTCGAAACTCGGGGGCGACCAGGCTGCAGCGGTGATGGAGCGCGTCTCGTGAAGCTCCTGGCGCTCCTTCGCCACGCCCGGGCGGAGGCCAGCTCGGCGAGCGGCCTGGACTTTGACCGGCGCCTCGACCCGTCCGGGACCGAGGATGCGCAGGCCCTTGGAATGATGATGAGGGAGCATGCGACCGGTTATGACCTCCGGCTTTCGAGCCCCGCGTCGAGGGCGGTTGAAACGGCACGGCAGGCCGGGCTGGAACCCGAGCTCGATCAGCGCATCTACGAGGCCGGCACCGGCGAACTATTGTCGATCGTCCAGTCCATCGATGACGGCGCAGCCTCGGTGCTGCTGATTGGTCACAACCCCGGGTTCGAGCATCTGGCCTCGTTGCTGGCCGGGTCCATCGTCCCGATGCCGACCGGAACGCTCGTCGAGCTGGAGCTCGCTATCGAGCATTGGAGCGAGACGGCGGCTGGCGCCGGCCAGGTCCGCCGGCTGCTAAGCCCCCGCTAGCAGTTCAGTCCTGAAGTGCCTCGGCGAGACGGTCGCGGATGGCCTTCAGCCGGTCGATGTCGACCGCGCTTTCCCGCGCGAGGCTGCCCGCCGGCGATGCGGGTGACGGCGCCGGCCCGCTCGAGGAAGTCGGGTCCTCGGTGTCCAGCTCCTTCGAGCGCAGCAGTTTCTGGACGCCCTTTACCGTATAGCCTTCTTCGTTCAGCAGGCGGTTGATGCGCCGCGCGAGGGCAACGTCGGACGGACGATAGTAGCGACGGTTCCCCGCCCGCTGCAGCGGCTTGAGCTGCGGGAACTTCGTTTCCCAGTAGCGCAATATGTGCTGCGCGACTCCAAGCTCGGCGGAGAGCTCGCCGATGGTCCTGAAGGCGTCCGGGGCCTTTTCGCCGGTCGCCATCTTCGTTGCTTACCCTGAGATCTGGTCGCGCATGATCTGGCTTGCGCGAAACGTCATCACCCGGCGCGGCGCAATCGGCACCTCGACGCCCGTCTTGGGGTTGCGGCCGACCCGCTCTCCCTTGTCCCGGAGGATGAACGTGCCGAAGCCGGAAATCTTGACATTCTCGCCCGCGGAAAGGGCGTTGCACATATGGTGCAGCACGCGCTCGACGATCCCGGCGCTTTCCGCGCGCGATACGCCAAGACGGTTATGGACAATGTCGGAAAGATCGGCGCGGGTCAGGGTGCCCGCATGCATTTCCGTCGAACGGGCGACACCCGCATCAGCCATATTCAGAATCTCCGCCCCCTAAAGCTTTTTCCCAGACTGGGTCGTTACGCTAACGCAAAGCCCCACCATCGGCAAATGGCCTTTCGCCCGAATTGCCTTGGGTATCAATAGCGAAGCGCTGCTGCGCCCCATGTGAACCCGCCGCCCATAGCCTCGAGCACGAGAATGTCGCCGCGCCTGATCCTGCCGTCACGGACCGCGACGTCCAGGGCCAGCGGCACCGATGCCGCCGACGTATTGGCATGGCGGTCGACGGTCACCACTACCTTTTCCGGCGGAAGGCCGAGCTTCCTGGCGGTGGCGTCGAGGATGCGCGCATTCGCCTGGTGAGGAACGACCCAGTCTATGTCCGCTGCCGTCAGGCCCGCGGCGCCGAGCACTTCCGAGAGCACGTCGGCGAGATTGACCACCGCGTGGCGGAACACCTCCCGCCCGCGCATGCGAAGCTTGCCCACGGTGCCGGTGGTCGATGGCCCGCCGTCGACGAACAGGAGCCCGTTGTGCCGGCCGTCGGCGTGGAGCCTTGTGGAGAGGATCCCGGCCTCGCCTTCCTCGGCCTCGAGCACCACGGCGCCGGCGCCATCGCCGAAGAGAACGCAGGTCGTCCGGTCTTCCCAGTCGAGAATCCGGCTGAAGGTCTCGGACCCGATGACGAGAGCGCGCCTTGCATTGCCGCCGCGCAGCATCGCGTCGGCAACGCTCAGCGCATAGAGAAAGCCGGTGCAGACCGCGTGAACGTCAAAGGCGATGCAGTCGTCGATGCCGAGCAGCGCCTGGACCTTGGTCGCAGACGAGGGGAAAGTCTGGTCGGGAGTTGCCGTCGCGAGCACGATGAGGTCGATGTCGCCCGCGTCCAGCCCGGCTGCCTCCA
>JAJJPO010000175.1:0-12240 GCA_032907585.1 Sphingomonas sp.
GGCAAGGGGGGCGCTGAACTCAGCGAGGTGATCGAATTCCGCCTCGTAGCTCGCGAGGCCCTGGCTCATCGACCTTAGCTCCGCCTCAAGGCCACCAAGCTCGGCTTCGGGGATGAGAGCCTCGATCCGGTCCCAGCCGGTCCAGCCTTCGCGCGGCCCCATGCCGAGCATCTGTCCGCGGCGGCTTGCAATCGCCGACGAAACCCGGCTTGTCGCCGATGCCGGTGTCACCACGACCAGCTTGTGCACCGGCTCGAGCAGGTGAGGAACGGCCTCGGCCAGTGCCTCCTGCATGGCGATGCGGCCCGCCAGGCGGAAGGCCAGCTCGCTCGAATCCACGCTGTGGAAACTGCCGTCGGTCAGCGTCACCGCTACATCGACCACCGGAAAGCCGAGCGGCCCCTTTTGCATGGCATCCCTGACGCCCTGCTCGACCGCCGGGATCCATTGCTTGGGAATGGCCCCGCCGTGGATCTTTTCGTCGAAGCGAAATCCCTCGCCACGCTGGAGCGGGCGGACCTCGATGATCACGTCGCCATACTGGCCGTGGCCGCCCGACTGCTTCTTGTGGCGGCCGCGCTGGGTCACCGGCCTGCGGATTGATTCGCGGTAGCCAATAGAGGGCGCGTGGTGGTTTACCTCGACACCGTAACGGCGCTTGAGCTTGGCGAGGGTCGTCCTCAGATGCTCGTCGTTGACACCCCTCAGCCGCATTTCATGGCTCGCCTCGTCCTGCTCGAGCGTGAGGCTCGGATCTTCCTCGAGGATCCGTGCCAGTGCGCCGCTCAGCTTGACGTCGTCCTTTCGGTCGGCCGGCTGGATCGCGAGCGCGCAATTGCACGATGGCATCGTCACCTCGACCGGCGGCGGAAGCTTGCCGGCTCCGAGCCAGTCGCCGGCCTTCACGCCGTCGACCTTGGCAAGCGCGACAATGTCGCCGTCGCCAGCCTCGCCGACCTTGGTCATCCTGTCGCCCTGCACCTGGAACAGCGCCCCCAGCCGACCCTGCTCGCCGCGCGAGGTCTTGAAGTCGCTATTCTCCTCGATGCTCCCGCCGAGCACCCTTGCAAGGGCCAGTCGACCAACGGCGCCTCCATGGTAGATCTTGAAGGCGATAATCGCGGGTTCGTCGACGCCGAGCCGGCCGGCGGTCGTGTTCGGGCCTGGTGCCTCGTGGCGCAGCGCTTTCAGGAGACGCCGGATGCCCCAGCCGTTCTGGGCCGAGCCGAACAGCACCGACACACCGAGATTGTCGCCCGTCTCGCGCGAGAGGTCGGTGAAGATGGTGCCGGGTTCGGGCACCTCGTCCATCAAGAGCTGCTCGAGCAGGGCATCGTCATGGTCAGCCAGCTGTTCGAGCAGCTGGGTCCGGGCCTGGGCTTCCCGGTCGGCAAGCTCCTCGGGCAGCGCGATTGCCTCGGACGGCTTGCCGGGCATGTAACTGTAGGCCCGCTCAAGGGCGACATCGATGAAGCCGGTGATCTTCTCGCCGTCGCGGATCGGTATCTGCCTTGCGATCAGCGGCGAAACGCTCATCGGCTGGAGCGCGGCCAGCAGGTCGCGGATCTGGCCATGGGCCTGGTCGACCCGGTTGACGAAAATGAGGTGGGGGATGCCAAGCTCGTCGAGCATCCGCAGCGCCGGGGCGGCGAGGGCCGCCCGGGCAGGATCCGGATCGACGACGACGATGGCAAGGTCGGCAACGGCGATGCCGAGCGCCGCGTCGCTCGAAAAGCCGATCGAGCCGGGCGCATCGACGATCGCGTAACGGTCGCCGAGATAGGTGAAATTGTAGAGATTGGTTTCGGTGGAGCCGCCGCGCGACCGGGCTTCCTCACTGCTGTCGCCGATGCTCGACTTGTTGGCGACCGAACCATGCCTGTCAGTCGTACCGCTGGCGAAGAGAAATGCTTCGGCCAGGGATGTCTTGCCCGCGCCGGCCGGTCCGACCAGCGCGATTAGCCTCGTGCCGTTGATTGCTCCGGGCATGCGACTCTCCTTCCTCCGTTTTTTGACGAAGGGCGCCGAGTCGCATGTCGAGCGGCCAGCGCTCTCCAATCGGACAGCGTCGGACTCTTTGTGCGCGAAGGCAAGAGTATTGGCGGAGCCTGGCGGCACCCCGACGACGGGGCGGTCCGGCGGCAGGCCAGGTGGCCGGGGACGCCCGGCCGAAGCGCCTCAGGCGGCCGGGAGCAGCCTCTGCTCGCCGGCCAGCCTGATGAGGGCCGCCTGCAACTTCTCGAAGGCCCGGACCTCGATCTGGCGGATCCGCTCGCGGCTGACGCCATATACCTGGCTGAGATCCTCGAGGGTCTTGGGCTCGTCGATCAGCCGCCGCTCGGTGAGAATATGCTTCTCCCGGTCATTGAGATGTTCCATCGCCTCCTGGAGCAACTCGTGCCGCACCCGGCGCTCCTCGTCGTCGGCGATGACCTCGTCCTGGAGCGGCGCCTCGGAAACCAGGAAATCCTGCCACTGGCCCTCGCCGTCGCTGTCGCGCAGCGGGGCATTGAGGCTGGTGTCCCCGCCCATGCCCATCCGGCGGTTCATCGAGACTACCTCGTCCTCGGTGACTCCGAGCTCGGTTGCGATCTTAGTGACCGCCTCGGGCTTCAGGTCACCTTCCTCGAAGGCGTCGATCTGGTTCTTCATCCGGCGCAAGTTGAAGAACAGCTTCTTCTGCGCCGCGGTGGTGCCCATCTTCACCAGGCTCCAGCTGCGCAGGATGAATTCCTGGATCGAGGCGCGAATCCACCACATCGCATAGGTTGCCAGCCGGAAGCCGCGGTCCGGCTCGAACTTCTTCACGCCCTGCATCAGGCCGATATTGCCCTCGCTGATCAGCTCGCTGACCGGCAGGCCATAGCCGCGATAGCCCATGGCGATCTTGGCCACGAGCCGCAGGTGAGAATTGACGAGGCGCGCGGCAGCGTCAGTGTCGCCATGTTCGCGCCACCGCTTTGCAAGCATGAATTCTTCTTCAGGCGAAAGAATCGGGAACTTCTTGATCTCGCTGAGATAGCGATTGAGCCCGGCTTCTCCACCTGAGGCGGGGATCGACACGATCCCTTTAGCGTTAGCCATCTATCGTTCACTCCCTCGGCCGGGCCGCACCGCCGCCCTAGCCGTGTTATCCTTATACACCAAGTGCGGTGAACAGTTCCTGCATGTCCGACGGAAGGGCGGAGTCAAACGACAAACGACCCTTCGTGACGGGATGGATGAAGCCCAGGTGAGCCGCGTGCAGCGCCTGGCGCCTGAAGTCCAATTGATTGAGCAAATCTCTGTGAACGCTTTTGCCCCGGGCATAGACCGGGTCACCAAGAAGCGGGTGGCCGATCGAGGCCATGTGCACCCTTACCTGGTGGGTCCGGCCAGTCTCCAGGCGGCATTCAACCAGCGCCGCCCGGTCGAGAATTGCGAGGCGCTTCCAGTGAGTTACGGCGCGCTTTCCCTTTCCTGCAGCGACAACAGCAATCTTCTTGCGATTGACCGGCGACCGGGCGAGCGGTGCATCCACCACTCCCTCCGCCGTCCGCGGCACGCCCGATACGATGGCAAGGTAGCGCCGCTCGATCGAATGGTTTGCAAACTGCCTGGCCAGCCCCTCGTGGGCCCGGTCATGCTTGGCGATCACCAGCAGGCCGGACGTATCCTTGTCGATCCGGTGGACGATGCCCGGCCGGGCCACCCCGCCGATCCCGCTGAGGCTGTCACCGCAGTGATGGAGCAGGGCATTGACGAGCGTCCCGTCGCGATTTCCCGCCGCCGGGTGGACGACCAGCCCGGCGGGCTTGTCGACGACCAGCAGATGCTCGTCCTCGAAGACGATCGGAAGCGCGATGTCCTGCGGCTCGTTATGGGCCGGCTCGGGAAGCGGGATCGCGAGCGTGAAACGTTCATCGCCGCGCACCTTGCTCGCCGGATCGCGGACCGCGACCCCGTCACGCAGGAGGGCGCCGGATTTCGTCAGCACCTTCAACCGTTCCCGCGAGAGGGAAGGGATAGCTGCTGCAAGCGCGCGATCGAGACGCCAGCCGGCATGGCTGGAATCCAGCTGCACCTGCACTTCACTATGCCCCCCGGTCATCGATGGTGATCTGGGAAGCCGCCTATGGGGTTTCAATGGGTTCGGGCCTTGGCCCGAGGAGCGCCAGAAATGAGCGCCAAGCCTTGCTGCGGCTTATACTCCCGCTATTGGCCTTGGAAATGAATGCCGTCGAGCTCGCCAGCCTTCTTTGTTCGCGTCTTTGCCACGACCTCCTGTCGCCGGTGGGCGCACTCAACAATGGCATCGAGCTGCTTGCCGACGAGCAGGATCCCGAAATGCGCGACCGCTGCCTCGAGCTCCTGGCGGAAAGCGCCAGGGCCAGCGCGAACAAGCTCAAATATTTCCGTCTCGCCTTTGGCGCGGGCGGCGGCTTTGGCGAGGAAATCGATACGCGCGAGGCCCGCTCGGCTCTCGAGGGGCTTTACGGACCTGACAAGAGGATCGAGCTTGGATGGCTGGTCGCCGAGGAAAGGCTTCCCAAGGGCGCGGTAAAGCTCCTCCTCAACCTCGCCATGATTGCCGGCGACGCACTGGTTCGCGGTGGCCGGCTCGATGTCGGCGCAGAGCAGCGCGACGGCTCGCTCGAGATGGTTATCAGGGCGGAAGGAAGCCGCATCCTGCTCGACCCCAAGCTCAGGGAGACGATCGCGAGGGGGTCCTCTGGCGGGCAGGTAGAGCCGCGTGCCGCCGGTGCCTGGCTGGCCCATGAGCTGGCGGCCGAGGCGGGGGGCTCGATCCAGCTCAGCGATCCTTCCGCGGAATTCCTGCTGATCGGCGCAACCATTCCCCGCGCTTGACCAATTCTAGGATAACGAGGCTTTAACTCCTTGGCGGCATAGAGGGCCCGTGACTTATAACGCGTGAGGCCCAGCCGCGATGGATGACCTGATTGCCGACTTCGTGGCGGAATGCCGGGAAATGCTCGAAGCGCTGGGCGGCGAAATCGTCGCCTGGGAAGCAAATCCCGACGACCGTCCAAGGCTCGATTCCATTTTTCGCTTCGTCCACACGGTAAAGGGCAACTGCGGCTTCTTTGACTTTCCGCGCCTCGAGGCGCTTAGCCACGCGGCCGAAGACGCGCTTGCCGACTGCCGCTCCGGAAGGCGGGTAGCCGACGGCGCGCTGGTCAGCGCCGTCCTCGCGATCATCGATCGCATCGGCGAGATGATCGCCACGATCGAGGCCGGCGAAGAACTTCCCTCGGGTGACGATAGCGAGCTCATCGCGGCGCTTTGCCCCGGCGCGGAATCCCCGGTTCACCTCGTTGCAGCGACTGCAACCGACGCTGCGGCCAAGGGAATTACCACGGCGCCGAGGACCATCCGCCTCTCGGTCGAGCTGCTTGACCGCGTGATGTCCGGCGTTTCCGACATGGTGCTCGCAAGGAACGAGCTCGCCCGGCGCCTTCGCGAGGCCCCGGGCGATGTCGAGGTCGACGGGGCGTTCGAGCGCCTGTCGGGGATCATCGCCGAGATGCGCGATGCCATCACCCGGACGAGGATGCAGCGGATCGAGAACCTCTTCGTTGCGCTGCCCCGCATGGTCCGGGACCTCTCGGCCGAACTGGGCAAGCAGGTGATGGTCGACATCGACGGCGGCGACGTCGAGCTGGATCGCGAGATGATCGAGATGATTCGCGATCCGCTGACCCACATCATCCGCAACGCAGTCGACCACGGGATCGAGGCGCCCGCCGAGCGACTCAAGGCCGGAAAGCGAGAAATCGGGCTATTGTCCGTCTCGGCGCGCCAGTCAGGAAACCAGATCCTCATCGAGATTGCCGACGATGGCCGCGGCATCGACGGTTCCCGGCTGGTCGAAAAGGCAATTTCCAGCGGGGTAATCGACCGCGACGTTGCGCAGAAGCTCTCGCGTGCAGAGCAGCTCGCGCTCGTCTTTGAAGCCGGGCTGTCCACCGCCAGCAAGGTGACTGCCATTTCCGGGCGCGGGGTCGGCATGGACGTGGTTCGCTCCAACGTCGAGCGGATCGGCGGCCTCGTCGAAGTCGATTCCGTTCCGGGCAAGGGCACTCGCATGACGCTGAGGGTGCCGCTCACCCTCACCATCATCCCGGCTCTCACCGTGTCGATCGGAAAGCAGCATTTCGCGATACCGCGCACCGCGATCGAGGAGATCGTTCGCGCAAATGGCGAAAGCGTCAGCCTGGAGAAGATCGGCGGCGCAGGCGTCGCGACGATCCGGGGCCGCAGGGTCCCCGAAGTCGCGCTTGCCGACGTTCTTGGCCTTCCAAGCGACGTCAGCGACGAGGACCGCACTCTTGTCGTGCTGAGGCCGGCCGGGGGCGACGTCTATGCTCTCGCAGTCGACCGCATTCACGACCATGAGGAACTGGTGGTGAAGCCGGCCGCCCCGGCGGTCATGGCTACCGGCCTTTATGCCGGGACAACCCTTGCCGATGACGGGAGCCCGATCCTGCTGTTCGATCCTGCAGGCCTTGCCCAGATCGGGGGTGTCCGCCTCGAAACCCTCGAGCGCGGCGGCCGCACCGTCGAGCCATCGGCCGCGGCGAGCGCCGGGGAAGTCCCGGTCCTCCTGTTCCGGGGCCTCGATGGCGAGCGCCGCGCGATTCGGCTCGGGGGCGTCGACCGGATCGAGGAAGTGGATGCCGCCGGGGCCGTCCGCCACAGCGCGGGTCAGCTAAGAGTGCAGCTCGGCGAGGCCATTCTTCCTCTCGCCGGCGCCGACGGCTCTGCAGGGCTGGAAGGAAAGATCAGGGTGTTCCGTCTCAACGACGGCGAAAACGAGATCGGCTATGCATTCCGCGACGTCATCGACATGATGGCAATCGAGCGCGAGGTCATCCCCGCCAGTTCGGCCGGTGAAGTGGGCGGTGTCACCTTGATTGGTGGCGAACCGGCAGAGCTGGTCGATACCCACTGGATATTTTCCCGTTACCTCGGCGCGCCGGGGACAGGCCAGGGCGCTCAGCCGGTCTGCCGCATCCCGGAAGGCGATGCCTGGATGCAGAACATGCTTAGGCCGATTGTCGAGGCCGCGGGCTATCTCGTCATCGGCGAGAACGACGAACGCAGCGCTGACCTTACGATCGTGTCACAGGGACGTGATCTGCCGGACGGGGAGACCGGGAGAGTAGTTCGCCTGGCCAATGACCCGGCCGCGGCCGACGGCCATGACAGCGTCTACCGCTATGATCGCGCCGGGCTGCTGATCGCTCTCAAATCCGCCGGCACGGGAGGCCGCTAGATGAACCAGCTTCTCCTCATCGTATCCATTGCCGGGAGCCGCGTTGCACTACCGGCAGCCGAGGTCGAAGGCGTCGTCGAACTCGACACCCTCATCCCAGTGCCGCGCGCTCCAGCGCACCTTGCCGGGCTCTCCGCGCTTCGAAGCCGGGTCCTGACGGTGATCGATTGCCAGCGTTCAATGGAGCTTGGGACGACCGAGCTTGGTGACGGCGAGCTGCACGAGGCGGCGGTCGTCGAGGTCGATGGCCACCATTATGCGCTGACGGTGGACGTCGTCGAAGACGTCGTCGAGGCACTGTCCGAGCCGGTGGCGATCCGGGCTGCCATGGGAGAGGGCTGGGAGCGCGTTTCGAAGGGAATGGTCGAGACCGAAGAAGGTCCGATCCTCCTAGTCGACATTGCCGCCATCATCGCCGGCCCCGCTGCCGAAGCGCGCGCGGCTTAAGAGGTTCGTTACCCTTATCGCTTAGACATGAACGTCAAACGGACGGAAATTTGCTTATGAAAACCTGCCTCATCGTTGACGACAGCAAGGTGATCCGAAAGGTCGCCCGGCATATTCTGGAGACGCTCGAGTTCCAGGTCGAGGAGGCCGGCGACGGCCGCGAGGCACTGGACCGCTGCGAGGCAAAGATGCCGGACGTGGTCCTGCTTGACTGGAACATGCCGGTCATGAGCGGGATGGAGTTTCTCAAGCTGCTTCGCCAGAGGGGCCATTCCGACCAGCCCAAGGTAGTTTTCTGTACCACCGAGAACGACATGGCGCATATCCGCGCGGCCCTCGAGGCGGGGGCCGACGAATATGTGATGAAGCCGTTCGACCGCGAGACGCTTCACATCAAGCTGCAGCTCGTCGGCGTCGCCTGAGCCTCGCACCATGAAAGGGGCGCTCGCTACCTCCCGGACCAGCGTGGCTGGGCCCGACGGATCATCGCGTCGACCGATCAGGCTGATGATCGTCGATGATTCGATGGTCGCGCGGGCCGTGCTCAGCCGGATCATCGAGGCTGACCGGAGTTTCGAGATTGCCGGCATCGCCGGGACCGCGGAAGACGCGGTGGTGGCCCTTGGCCAGATCATGGTCGATATCGTCCTTCTCGACCTCGAGATGCCCGGCGTCGGCGGCCTCAAGGGCCTTCCGCGCATCCTCGAGGCTGCCAAGGGGGCCAAGGTGCTGATCGTCTCGTCGCTGGCCGAGGATGGCGCCGAAGAGACTGTCGCGGCACTGGCGCTCGGCGCCCATGACACGCTTCCAAAGCCGGGAACCGGGAGGTTCAACGGGCGCTTCTCCGAGGTGCTGCTCGGCAGGCTGCGCGAACTCGGCTACGCGGATCGAAGCTCGATATCGGCCCCGCCGGCAACCGCCATTCCAAGGCCGATGGCGATCTCGTCGAATGACCCGGTCCGGCTTCTTGCAATTGGTGCCTCGACAGGCGGGATCCACGCGCTTGGAAGCTTTTTTGCGGCGCTTCCCGAGCGGATCGGGGTTCCTATCCTCGTCACGCAGCACCTGCCGCCGGCGTTCATGCCCGTATTTGCGCGCCAGCTGGCCAGCGCGGCCAAGCGAAATGCCGTCGTCGCAGAGGACGGGACTCGCCTTTTGCCGGACCTCATCGTCGTTGCGCCGGGCGATGCCCACATGCTGGTCGACGAAGTCAACGGCGTGCTCATCGCGCGCCTCCTGAAAGCCAAGTCATCAAGCGGGTGCATGCCATCGGTCGACCCGATGCTGGCTTCTGCCGGCGCAATCCTTGGACCGGGCGCACTCGGCGTTGTCCTGACGGGCATGGGTCGCGACGGGCTCGAGGGAGCAGGGCGGCTCGTTGAGGCGGGGGGCTCGGTCATGGCCCAGGACGAAAGCAGCTCGGCGGTTTGGGGAATGCCCCGCGCGATCGCGACTGCCGGGCTCGCCTGTGCCATCCTGCCACCGGAAAAGCTCGCCAGGAGGATCGCCTCGCGTGTCCAGGAGGCGTCGTGCAGGTAAGCGACAGCTCGAGCCGCATTCTCGCGGGCCTGCTGGAAGCCCGGACGGGCCAGCAGCTGACCATGAGCCGCCGCTGGCGCATCGAGACCGCGCTTTCCGCGCTGCTGCGAGCGCGGGGGATCCCGACGCTGGACGAGTTGATCACAATCCTCGTGATGGGGAGGGAACCCAGCCTCGCGACCGAGGTGGTCGAGGCGCTCCTCAACAACGAGACATATTTCTTCCGGGACCGTACGCCGTTCGACCTCCTCGTCCGTGCCGCGCTTCCCAAGCTTGTCCAGCAGCGGGTCCAGGCCAAGCGGCTGACCATCTGGTCCGCCGGCTGCTCGACCGGCCAGGAAGCCTATTCGCTGGCCATGATTTTCGCCGAGGAGCCCGTGAAATGGGCCGGCTGGACGATCGACATCGTTGGAAGCGATGTCAGCGAGCAGGCGGTCCGCCGGGCCCGCGAGGGCCTGTACAGCCAGTTCGAGGTCCAGCGCGGTCTTGGCGTCACCCAGATGATTCGCTGGTTCGAGGAGCGTGACGAGGGCTGGCGGGCAATCGAGCCGCTGCGCCGCACGGTCCGCTTCCAGGTGCACAACCTGCTCGAGCCGCCGCCGCATCCAGCCCAGTTCGACATCATCCTGTGCCGCAACGTGCTGCTCTATCTCAATGCCGAGCGGCGCACCCAGGTGTTCGAGCGGCTCGCAAGCGCCATGGCGCCCGATGGCTATCTCATGCTCGGCGCCGGCGAGACGGTGATCGGCCAGACCCAAAGGTTCGAGGCTGACCGCGATGCGCGCGGGCTCTATCGCCTGAACGGCGAGGCACGCGAGCGCAGGGCCTCTGGCGACAGGCGGGCCGCCGCGGGCTGATCGCCCGGCGGGGCTTGACGGCGACGGCCGCTGATGTGCCATTGAGGGATGGACGTCATCCACCAGCCTTCGCCCAACTTCGACGAGCGCAAGCTGACCGTCTCCATGATCGTCCTCCACTATACGGGAATGCCCGACGCACAGGGCGCTCTCGACCGACTGACGTCCCCCGAGTCCGGGGTATCGGCCCACTATCTCGTCACGGAAGTGGGCGAGATCGTCCAGCTGGTCGATGAAGAGAAGCGCGCCTGGCACGCCGGGAAATCATATTGGCGTGGCGTGACCGACGTGAACTCGGCAAGCGTCGGGATCGAAATCGTCAACCCGGGCCACGAATTTGGCTACCGCCCGTTTCCGGACGAGCAGATCGCCGCGATCATCCCGCTGGTAGCCGATATCAAGGAACGACACGGGATCGGCCGTGGCAACGTCGTCGGCCACAGCGACATAGCGCCTGCCCGAAAGGAAGACCCGGGCGAACTTTTTCCCTGGTGGGAGCTTGCCAAGCGGCGCCTCGCGCTCCCCAGCCCCTCGCGCGACCTGATGGACCCTTACTGGACCGACGCCGGCTTCCTGCTGGCGCTCGAGCGGTTCGGCTATGACGTGACAGATCCTCGCAAGGCCGTCATCGCCTTCCAGCGTCGCTTCCGGCCCGACCTCATCGACGGGATCATCGACGGGGAATGCCGGGCCAAGCTGCTCGCGCTCTTGCTGCCACGTCCCCAATAGCCCATATTCCATGCCGGCCAGGGGGCCGGGCGGCCGCGGCCCCGGATTTTCAAGTCCGGGGGCGAGGAAAGTCCGGGCACCACGGAACCACGGTGCCGGGTAACACCCGGCGGTCCGCGCCACGGCGTGGGCTAGGGAAAGTGCCACAGAAATCATACCGCCTGTCTTAGGGCAGGTAAGGGCGAAATGGTGCGGCAAGAGCGCACCGCGCGTCCGGCAACGGAAGCGGCATGGCAAACCCCACCGGGTGCAAGACCGAATAGGGGCGGCAAATGGGCCTGGTTCCGGCTCGTCGCCCGGGTTGGTCGCTTGAGGCGCAAGGCAACTTGCGTCCTAGAGGAATGGTCGCCACCCCGTGAAAGCGGGGTACAGAACCCGGCTTACAGGCCCCCTGGCTGTTCGAATGAAGGATAATAATGGCAAAACAGACGCGTTCCGATGACTGGGGTTTTCCCCGCTGGAGGCCCTATGGTGCCAAGGGCAGGTCAGCGGCGCGCGTTCGCCTGTGCGATCGCGAGGGCTGCAACGAGGTCGGTGACCGGCCCGCGCCCAAGGCGCCCAACAGTCCCGAGCGCTGGATGTTCTGCGAAGCGCACGCAGCGGAGTATAACCGCAACTGGAACTATTTTGCCGGCCTTGGCGCCGAGGAGGCCGCTCGCCGGGCCGCCGAGGAAGAAAGGGGAGCGTCGGCCTTTCGAAGCAGCGCCCATTATGCCTGGTCGGGCCCGGGTGATGGCAGCCGCAGCCGGGACGAGATGCGGGCGCTCGACGTGCTCGAACTGGAGCCGGACGCCGATTTCGGGGCAGTGAAGGCTGCCTATCGACGCCTTGCCAAGGAGCATCACCCCGATCGGCACAAGGGCGACGAGGAGGCCGCCAAGCGTTTCCATGCCGTCCAGGCCGCCTATGAAGTGCTGAAGAGGGCAGAGGAGCGCAAGGCCGGCGCGCGACCTTAGGGGTTCAGCATGTAGGTGCCAGTCGCATGCGCGACCGGGCGCTCCTCGTCTCCGCCATGAGCGGTGCCGCGGATGAAGGCCACCTGGCGGGTCAGCTTGTAGCATTCACAGCGGGCAATGATTGTCTCGCCCTTGAGCGCGGGTCGCAGATAATCCAGCCGAAGATCGATGGTTGCGATCGGCTGGAAATGGCCGAGCGCCATCCAGACGGCGCCACCCCCGCAGGTGTCGAGCAGGCTGACAATGGCCCCGGAGGCAAGAATTCCTTCTTCCTCGATCCCGACCAGCTCCTCGCGCCAGGGGAGCGCAAGCTCGATCCAGTTGTCCGAAGATGCCCGATATTCGAGTCCCAGCGCCCGGCCATGGCCGACATGGCGTGCCATCTCGAACAAGCTTTTCGGGTCGAAGCGCGGTTGCCCCGTCATGCCGAGGCCAG
>JAJJPO010000176.1:0-12176 GCA_032907585.1 Sphingomonas sp.
GGGATGGCTACTACAAGGGACGGATCTGGAAGGATTCGAAAGGCCGTTACCGCTGCAAGCGCTCCAACGGCACGACCGGCCTCATCGTCGGCGCCGCCGGAGGGGCATTGCTTGGCCGCGCCATCGATACTCATGGGGAAAGGGCGACGGGAACGATCCTCGGAGCCGCCGCCGGTGCCCTGGTCGGCCGCGAGCTTGACCGCAGCCGCGTGAGGTGCCGCTAGGGGCTCCGCAGTTTCCTGCTAGGCCGGCGTCCACCCCCACCCCCCCTGACCGGACGCCGGCCACCCCGCTCTCATCCCGGGAAGTTTTCCGCGGCCCACCTTTCTCGCGTCTCGCTGTATTGACACAATAACACACCTGTGCGACCCTCGCGCCCACAGGGAGGAATTGTCCATGTACAGCCAGAATGACCTTGACGAGGCGGTGGCGTCCGGAGCGCTGAGCGCCGAGGCCGCGCAATCGCTGAGGATGTTCGTCGAGCAGCAGCGGGCATTGCCCGGTGTCGACGAGGAGCATTTTCGCCTCATCACGGGGTTCAACGACATATTCGTCGCAATTGCCGCTGCAATCCTGCTGTTCGCGGTCGGCTGGATCGGCCAGTCCATCGGCCAGTCTCTAGGCCTTATTATCGATGCCGACGGCCCGAGCCCGCTGGCGCCTCTCGCAATCGCGGCGACCGCCTGGGGCCTTGCGCTGTTCTTCACCGCCAGGCGCCGGATGGCCCTCCCATCGATCATGCTCCTGCTGGCTTTCGTCGGAGCGGTCTTTGCAACCGTGGTTTTCTCGATGGCCGTGGCGCTCGGAGACCCGGGCGAACAGGAGACCTTCTATGTCGGGCTGATCGGCTCCATCGCCGGTGCGGTTGCGACCCTAGCCGCCTGGTATCACTGGAAGCGATTCAGGGTACCGATCAGCGTTGCTGCAGGCGCGGCCGCCGTTTCCGCGATTGCCATTGCGCTGCTCATCGCCCTCCTCGGTGACGTCGAGCCTTACCAGGACATCATCTGGGGCTTCGTCCTGTGCCTCGGGATCGGCCTGTTCCTGTTCGCCATGCGCTGGGATTCGTCGGACCCGGCCCGGGTCACCCGCCGCTCGGACGTGGCCTTCTGGCTTCACCTGCTGGCCGCGCCGATGATCGTCCATCCCGTCTTCACGCTCCTTGGGCTGAACGATGGAAGCGCGACGATCGGCGAGGGGCTCGCAGTGATCGGCCTCTATCTCGTGCTGGGCGTCACGGCCCTTGCGGTCGACCGCCGCGCCCTCCTCGTTTCCGCGCTCGCCTACGTGCTCTATGCCTTGAGCGAGCTCTTCAAGCAGGTGGGCGCCGTCGAGCTCAACATTGCCCTGACGGCGCTCGTCATCGGCTCGGCCCTGCTGCTGCTCTCGGCCTTCTGGCACCAGGCACGCTCGATCGTGGTCCGAGCGCTTCCCGAAGACATCCGGTCGAAGCTCCCCAATATCGACCGGCCGGCTAGTCCCTTACCAGCCGCATGAGGCGGCGCTCGAGCGGTGCGAGGAGATTGTGAAGCTCGTCGCCCCGCCTGAGCACCTGCCCATGTTCAGAGACGAGTGCGAACGCCCCCTGCTTCGACCGGAGCCGGGGGCGTTTCTCGATCCGGATCTCGGGCCGCTCGGCAGTCCGGCGGAATGCAGCGAACACGGCAACTTCGGCATCGAACCACATGCCATAGTCACGCCAGAACCCGGCGGCGACCATCCGGCCATAGAGGTCGAGGATGCGCTGCAGTTCGCTGCGATCAAAAGTGGCAAGGGCACGCCGGTCCCGCGGATGCGGAAACGGCGTTATGACGCTCAAGCGCTTTTGGCCTTCGGCCGGGACTGGCCGCGGGCGCGCAGCTCGGCGACCTCGCGCCGCAGCGCCTCAATCTCGCCTTCGAGCTCGGTGAGCCGCGCGCGTCCCGGATCGCAGTCTTCGCCGCATGGCGTCCCATAGGGGACAAAGCCGGGGCTGTAGTGGACGACGTCGAGCGGCACCGGCTTGGCCGGGATGCCGACCACCGTGCTCTTGGCCTCGACGTCCTTGGTCACCACCGCGTTGGCACCGATCTTGGCCCTTTCGCCGACCTCGATCGGGCCAAGCACCTGGGCGCCCGAGCCGATCACCACCCCGTCACGCAGCGTCGGGTGCCGCTTTCCGGCAGCGCCGCCCGAGGGATTGGTGCCGCCAAGCGTGACGTTCTGGTAGATGGTGACGTCGTTGCCGATCTCGGCGGTCTCGCCGATGACCGTGAACCCGTGGTCGATGAAGAAGCGTTCGCCAATCCGGGCCCCGGGGTGGATGTCGATCGCGGTCAGAGCCCGCGAGAAATGGTTCACCAGCCTCGCCAGGAAATAGAGTTTTCCTCCATATAGCCAGTGCGCGACGCGGTGCAGGCCGAGCGCCCATACGCCCGGGTAGATGAGGATTTCCCACCGGGAACGGGCGGCCGGGTCGCGCGCCTTAACCGAATCCAGATATTCGACGAGTCTCGATGGCAAGGAACGCGTCCTTCGTTGTTGAGGCCCTAATTTAAGACGACCGCGCCGTAATGAAAAGCCAGACAGGCTTTTTAGAGCGCCGGGCCATCTTGTAGGGAAGCTGCGAGTGCGGCAGTTAGATATCCATAAAAACAGGGTGGAGATCGCGGATTTTTACGGATTTGCTGGCTGATCCGTCGGCCCTGCTCCCTTTCGTGCTGGTCGGGTTCGCCGCGCAGATCGTCGACGGCGCACTTGGCATGGCGTTCGGCCAGATATCCTCGACCCTGCTAATCACGCTGGGCGTGCCCCCGGCACTGGCCTCGGCGAGCGTCCACACTGCCGAGACCTTCACGACCGGAGTTTCAGGGATCAGCCATGTGGCGCATCGCAACGTGGACTGGCGTCTCTTTTTCAGGATTGTCGTGCCGGGCATGCTTGCCGGGATCATCGGCGCCTATGTCGTGGCGGAGCTGGTGAGCGCCAACGACGCCAAGCCCCTCGTGCTGGCCTATCTGACCGGGCTCGGCGCCTATCTCCTCTATCGCGGCATCATGCACCGCCACACCGAGCGGCGGCCGAAGATCGTCGAGCCGCTCGGGGCAGTCGGCGGCTTTCTCGATGCTGCCGGCGGCGGCGGATGGGGGGCAATCGTCACCTCGAACCTCCTGGTCCAGGGCAGCAACCCGAGGAAGACGATCGGAACGGTCAATACCGCCGAGTTCTTCCTGACGGTGACCATTTCCGCGACCTTCGTCGCAACGCTCGGCTGGGAGGCATTCACCGCGGCGACGCTCGGGCTGCTGATTGGCGGGGTGTTCGCAGCGCCCTTTGGCGGCTGGATCGCCAAGCGCGTCAACCCGGACCTGCTACTAACCTTCGTGGGTGCGATCGTCACCCTTACCAGCGCCTACGGGCTCTACCGGGCCCTTTGAGGAATGTTCAGAGCGTCGCGTGAACCGTGGCCACCGCCTTCATCACCGCCCCGATCCGGGCCGCGGCCTGGATGGTCTCGGCCTTCATGCCATGCTGCTGCAGGACCCGCTCGTGGCTGTCGATGCACATGCCGCAGCCGTTCATTGCCGACACGGCGAGGCAGAACAGCTCGAAGTCGTCCTTGTCGATCCCGTGCGAACCGATGAAGTTCATCCGCAGCTTTGCCGGCATCGTCCCATATTCCGGGTTGGAGGCCAGGTGGACGAAGCGGTAATAGACATTGTTCATGGCCATGACTGCCGCGGCGCCGCGGGCGGCGTTGGCGGCCTCGGGACTAAGCTTTTCCGCGGCCTCAGCCTCGGTCGCAGCGATCAGCGGGCGATATCCGCTGCCATGGGCGCAGGCCAGCAGCAGCCCGTACTTGCGCTGTTCGCCCAGCAGCTGGTCCGACAGGATCGAACCGAGATTGAGACGAAGGTCCTTGGCATAGTCGGGCAGCGTGTCGGCAAATTCCTTGAGGCTAGACATGGGTAGTCCTCCAGCAGACCGGATCAGTTTGACCAGATTTTCAGGGTAAGAATCACGGCGGGGGCAGTGATCAGGGAGAATGCCCCCGCCGTTCTGCCGCGCGCGCCGCGCACGGCAGTAACTCGTCGAAAGCCTAGGCGGCTGGCTTCAGCACTTCCTCGCCTTCGGTCCAGTTGCACGGGCAAAGCTCGTCCGTCTGGAGCGCGTCGAGAACGCGCAGCGTCTCGGCCGGGTTACGACCGACGTTGAGGCCGTTGACGGTGACGTGCTGGATCACATTGTCCGGGTCGATAATGAAGGTGGCGCGGTAGGCGACGCCTTCTTCCGGGTGAAGGATGCCAAGCGCCTCGGCCAGCTTCTTCGAATTGTCCGCGATCCACGGGAAATCGGCATTGGCCAGATCCTCGTCCGAGCGCCGCCAGGCGAAATGGACATGGCTGGTGTCGGTCGAGGCGCCGATGAGTACGGCGTCACGATCGGCGAAATCCTGCTTGAGTTCACCGTAGCCGACGATTTCCGTCGGGCAGACGAAGGTGAAGTCCTTCGGCCAGTAGAAGAGAATCTTCCACTTTCCGTTGGTCTCTCCAAGGTCGATCGTCTCGCCGGCCGGCAGCGCGGAAGTGCCCTGCTGGACAGGAACCGTGAGACCCGGAAGCTTGTCACCAACAGTCAGCATTTGATTCTCCTTTGAATTTTAAAACGAAACCCTTTGCTCGGACCCCCATCTATGGTGCTGGCATCAATCGTTCAAGTCTATTATACCGCGTTCCTTGATTGGAAATTTCGATAACTATGACCGTCCATCCCCCGACGATTAAGCAGCTCCAATATCTGGTCGCGCTGCGCGAACATGGCCATTTCGGAAAGGCGGCCGACGCCTGCTTCGTCACCCAGTCGACCCTGTCCGCAGGCCTTCGCGAATTGGAAACGCTTCTCGGCGTCACTCTCGTCGAGCGCACCCGTCGCATCGTCCGCTTCACCTCCCTTGGCGAGAAGGTGGCGGACAAGGCGGTGAAGGTGCTGCGCGAGGCCGAGGAGCTTGCCGAGCTTGCAAGGTCGGAGGGCCAGCCGCTCCATGGCGAGCTGCGCATGGGCGTCATCCCGACGATTGCGCCATTCCTGCTTCCGGCGATGCTCCCGCGGCTGCGCCAGCAATGGCCGAAGCTGAAGCTCTTCCTCCGCGAGGAGACCAGCCAGGCGGCCTGCGAGGCGCTTCACCGCGGCCAGCTGGATTGCGTGCTGCTCGCACTGCCCTTCAGCTGCGGCGAAGTGGACAGCGAACCGCTGTTCGAGGACCGGCTCTATGTCGCCTATCCGGGCGGCGAGGCACCCCGCGGCGAGATGGTCGACGTCGCGACCATCGACGAGGGCAGGCTGCTGCTCCTCGAGGACGGCCACTGCCTCAAGGACCATGCCCTTTCCGCCTGCAACCGGCCGGAGCTTCGCGCCCATGCAGCGATGATGGGCACTTCCCTCCACACGCTGGTCCAGATGGTCGACAATGGCCTTGGGGTAACATTCATCCCGGCGATGGCGATCGAGGCCGGCATCCTCGAGGGGACAAAGGTCGAGGCAAGGCCGCTGCCCTCCGAAAGCGGCTTTCGCAGGGTGGCGCTGATCTGGCGTCGATCGAGCCCGCGCGACAGCGAGTTCAGGATGCTCGCCGAAAGCCTGAGGTCGATCGCCCGCCTCGTCATTCCAGCCCAAGCAGCCAGCGCCTGAGCTCGACCGCGCGGATTTTCGCGCCGGGCAGGCTGTGGTTGAGTTCCAGCCGGTGGCGCATGATCCACTGCAGGCAGCGAAGCTGGCTGCTGAAGGCCGACAGCTGGTTGCTGCTCGCCCTCATCGTCCGGCGATCAACGAGCAGGCGGGCGCCGCACCGGCACCCGGGCGCTCCTGCCCAGTCCCGATGCGGCGCGACGACCGAGGCAACCCAGTAGCTTCGTCGCGGGTCCAGCTGGTCAACCTGGCAGCGGTGCATCGCCCTTTGCTCCCGCATGGACCGCCGCGGCAGGCGACATTTGATGCATGGCCCTGCCGCGGCGGCGATTCTTAGTCCACGCCGGCCGTCTCGAGCTCGGCGCCGGATGGCTTCGACGCGCCCTTTCGCCTGGCGGCGGCCATGTCAAAACGGTCGGCATTCATCACCTTCGTCCAGGCCCGGATGAACTCGTTGACGAACAGTTCCCCGGCGTCCTTCGATGCATAGACCTCCGAAAGGGCCCGAAGCTGCGAATTGGAGCCGAACACCAGGTCGGTCCTGGTCGCGGTCCATTTCTGCTCGTTGGTCTTCCGGCAGGTGCCGACGAAGGTCTCGTCGCCCTCGTCGTCGACCTGCTTCCAGGCCGTTCCCATGTCGAGCAGGTTGACGAAGAAGTCGTTGGTCAGTTGGCCGACACGGTCGGTGAAGACGCCGTGCCTGCTGCCCTTGCTGTTGGCCCCGAGGACCCGGAGCCCGCCGACGAGGACGGTCATTTCCGGGGCGCTGAGCCCGAGCAGCTGCGCCCGGTCGATCAACAGCTCCTCCGTCGGAACGCTGAACCGGACCTGCAGATAGTTGCGAAAGCCGTCGGCCCGCGGCTCAAGCGGCTCGAAGCTCTCGGCGTCGGTATCATCCTCGCTCGCGTCTCCCCGTCCGCCGAGGAACGGCACGGTGACGTCATAGCCTGCATCCCGCGCGGCCTTCTCGACGGCTGCCGTGCCGCCGAGGACGATCGCGTCGGCAAGGGAAATGCTGCCCCTCAGCTCGTCGAGCCTGGAGAGGACCCTTGCAAGATCCGCGGGGTCATTAACGTCCCAGTCCTTCTGCGGTGCAAGCCGGATCCTGGCGCCATTGGCTCCGCCGCGATGGTCGGACCTGCGATAGGTCGCTGCCGAGGCCCAGGCCGTCTTCACCAGCTCGCTGACGGTCAGCCCCGAGCCGAGTATCTTCGCCTTGAGATCGGCGACCTCGCCGTCGCTTGGTACGCGGCCCCCGGGAACGGGGTCCTGCCAGATGAGATTCTCGCCTGGCACCTCCGGCCCGAGATAGCGGGCCTTTGGCCCCATGTCGCGGTGGGTCAGCTTGAACCAGGCCCGGGCGAAGGCATCGGCAAACTCGTCCGGGTTGGCCCGGAACCGCTCGGCGATCTTGCGATACTCGGGATCCATCTTGAACGCGAGATCGGCGGTGGTCATCATCGTTGGAACCCGCCGCTCGGGGCTGTGGGCACCTGGCGCGAGATCCTCGGGCCGTGGATTGACCGGCTGCCACTGCTTGGCGCCGGCTGGGCTGGTCACCAGCTCATATTCATAGTCGAGCAGCATGTGGAAATAGTTCATCGACCAGCGTGTCGGGGTTGGCGTCCAGGCGCCCTCGAGCCCGCTCGTGATGGTGTCGTCGCCGATGCCGCTCTTGTGGCCGCTCTGCCAGCCTAGGCCCTGCTGAGCGATGTCCGCTCCTTCCGGCTCGCGTCCTACCTTGGACGCATCGCCGGCCCCGTGGCACTTGCCGAACGTGTGCCCGCCGGCCGTCAGCGCGAGCGTTTCCTCGTCGTTCATCGCCATGCGCGCAAAGGTCATCCGGATGTCGCGCGCCGATTTCAGCGGGTCCGGGTCGCCGTCGGGGCCCTCGGGATTGACGTAGATGAGGCCCATCTGGACCGCTGCAAGCGGGTCCTCGAAGGCCGTTCCCTCGACGATGCGGGTCTTGGCGCCCTGGCCGACCCAGTTCTCCTCGCTGCCCCAGTAGACGTCATGCTCGGGCTCATAGACGTCGGCCCGGCCGCCGCCGAACCCGAAGATCGGTCCGCCCATGGACTCGATCGCGACATTGCCGGCGAGGACGAGGAGATCGGCCCAGCTGAGGTTGCGGCCATATTTCTGCTTGATCGGCCAGAGCAGCCTGCGGGCCTTGTCGAGATTGGCATTGTCGGGCCAGCTGTTCAGCGGGGCGAAGCGCTGCTGCCCCGAGTTGGCGCCGCCCCGGCCGTCGCCGGTGCGGTAGGTCCCGGCGGCATGCCAGGCCATGCGGATAAAGAAGGGGCCATAATGCCCATAGTCGGCCGGCCACCAGGGCTGGCTGTCCGTCATCAGTGCGACGAGGTCCTTCTTGACGGCGAAATAGTCGAGCTCGAGGAATGCCTCGGCATAGTCGAAATCATCGCCGTAAGGATCGCCGCTCTGGCCATGGCGGGGTAGGATTTCCAGGCTAAGCTGGTTGGGCCACCAGTCGCGGTTGGTACGGCCGATCAATGATCTAAGAGCTGCAGGTTCCTTCGAAGGGTCACTGAGCGGGCTTCCGCCGGTCTTCGCGTCCATGATTGATGCCTCCTGCCTTGCAGCCCGAAGGCTAGGCTGCACGCGGAACGGTCGGAAACGAGATAAGTTCGTCAGTGACAGTTGGAAAATCGATAAGTCGGGGAGAAGACCCTATTCCATGTGCTTCAGGCCGATGCGAAGATAATCATACCCCGTCACCATGGTGAGTGCGGCGGCGGCCCAAAGGCAGGCCAGCCCGACCTGGTGGATCCATAGCTCGTAGGGGAAAGTCCCCCCGAGGATCAGTGCGCCGAGCGCGACCAGCTGGAAGGTGGTCTTCCACTTGGCGAGCGCGCTTACCGGGACCGAGACGTTGAGCGGCGCCAGATATTCGCGAAGGCCCGAGACGATGATCTCGCGGAGCAGTATGACCAGCGCCGGGATGATGTGGAGGCCGCTGATTACCGGCTCGCCCGACATTTTCCGGCTCGCGATGAGCATGACGATGACCGCCGCGACCATGATCTTGTCGGCGATCGGGTCGAGGAACTGGCCGAGCCTCGAGATCTGGCCCTGGGCCCGCGCCAGGTAGCCGTCGAAATAATCGGTTATGCCAACGAGGCAGTAGAGAATGAAGGTGATGCCATAGTCGATCGGCGTTGGCCGCCAAAGCAGGAAGACGAGGATCGGCACCGCGAGGATTCGCGAGAGCGTCAGCAAGTTTGGCAGCGTCAGCATCGCGCCCATGGCTAGGCGAAGCGGCGCCGATTGGACAGTCCGAAAAAATCCGCCGCTTGCGAGGCCCTTCAAAGCCGCTATCAGGGACGGCGGAGCCGATGCAGGACAGCGCACACCTTCTACGAACGAGGCGTTTCCTGCCGATCTTCGCCACCCAGTTCCTGGGGGCATTCAACGACAATCTGTTCCGGACATCGATGGTGATGCTGGTGATCTACGGGATCTACCGGGATCCCCAGCAGGAGGCGACCTTCAGCGCCATCGCCGGCGGCCTGTTCATCCTCCCCTTCTTTCTTCTCTCGGCCCTCGCCGGCCAGCTCGCCGACGAGCGCGACAAGGCCATGATCGTCAGGCTGGTGAAAACGGCCGAGATCATCATCATGATCGGCGGCGCCGCCGGGCTGCTCCTGCACAATGTGCCACTGCTCCTGATGGCGCTCTGCGCGATGGGCATCCACTCCACCTTCTTCGGACCGATCAAATATGCCATCCTGCCGCAGCATCTCGAGCCGGGCGAGGTGCTTGGCGGAACCGGCCTTGTCGAGGCCGGGACCTATATCGGCATTCTCGTCGGGACCCTGCTCGGCGGAGTTCTGGTCGTGCAGCGGCCCGACGGGTCCTTCCACGCGGAGCTGGCCGCGATCGCGGTGATCCTCGTCGCGCTCGTCGGGCGGGCAACCGGGCAGCTGGTCCCGCCAGCGCCGCCCGACCCGGACGCGCCTCCCTTCCATTTCGACTGGCACATCATCCGGGCATCGCGAACGCTCGTCAGCAACACCTTGCACATCCCGCGGCTGTTTCTAGCCATCATCGCGATCAGCTTCTTCTGGGCGATGGGCGCGGTGCTGGCCGCCCAGTTCCCGCCGCTCGTCAAGAATGCCCTCGGCGCCGACCAGACCGTCGCGACCCTGTTCCTCGCGACCTTCTCGGTCGGGGTCGCCATAGGGTCGGTCGCGGTCAACCGCCTGCTTCGCGGCGAAGTCTCGGCGCGCTATTCACCGGCATCGGCACTGCTCATGGGCCTGTTCGTCCTCGACCTTTACCGGCGGGTGAAAGGCTGGCCCCCGGCAGGAGCGGAGCTGCGGGATCTCGAGGCCTTCCTGGCGGTGCCCAACAGCTGGATGGTGGTGCTCGATCTCCTCGGCGTCGCCATCTCGGGCGGCATGTTCGTGGTGCCGCTCTATGCCTTCCTCACCACCACGGTGCCAAAGTCGGAAACCGCCCGGACCATTGCCGCCAACAATATCGTCAACTCGGGGCTAATGGTGGCAGCGACCCTCGTCCTCACGGTCGCGGTCCAGCTGGGCGTCACCGTCGCTGACAGCCTCCTCATCGTGGCGGTGGCGACGATCGTCTCGGCCTGGCTCGGCTGGAAGCTGCACCTCGCCTGCGACTAGCAGGCTTGTTCAGCCAATGAAGATGGTGGTGAAGAGGAACCCGCCTGCAAAGGTCAGGAGGAACAGCTTGATGTCGCTGACCTGGGCCCTGGTCTCGCTCGGCGCGGCCAGGGCGGGTGCAGCGTCGAGGGTCCCGCCGAGATGGCGGATTGCCAGGGCTCGCTGAAGGCGTCCTTCTGACCGCATGGAATATCCCTAACGTGATTTTTACCATGCGTACAACGATGCAGATTGCAGCACTTCTCCATCCGTCCCACGACGGGACGAACCGACAGCCAGGTTCAGCCGCGGGCGGCGCGGCTGGTGGCGGGACGGTCCTGCTCGGGACGAGCGCGGGGTGAGCGAAGCAGCGCAGCCGCCTGGTCGGCGTTCATCGGCTTTCCAAAATACCAGCCCTGCCCGATTGCACAGCCAAAGCCCGCCACCGCCGCGTGGGTCGCGGCATCCTCTATGCCTTCGACCGTCACCGGCACCTTGAGTGCTTCGGCCAGCGTCGAGACGGCCCGGACGATCGCGGCGCTCTGCGGGTCCTGGCTCACGGTAGAGACAAAGCAGCGGTCGACCTTGATCACGTCGAACGGCAGGGCACGAAGATGTGCGAGCGAGGAAAAGCCCGTTCCGAAATCGTCGAGAGCAAGCTTGATGCCCTGGTTCTTGAGGCTGGTGACGATCGACCTGGCAAGGTCGAGGTCGGCGAAGAGCGAACTCTCGGTGATCTCGACGACGAGCCGGTCGGCCGGGAAGCCGGCCTCGGAAAGCAGCCGGACAATCCGCTGCGCAAGCCAGCTGTCGGCGAGCTGCGACGGGGAAATATTGACCGAGAGCTTGATCGACGGGTCCCAGCCCGCGGCCGCCGTAAGCGCCGCCAGTATGACCTGCTCCGACAATCGCCCGATCAGCCCATGCTCCTCGGCCACCGGGATGAACCGGTCCGGCTCGATGATTCCCGACAATGGATGGTTCCAGCGGGCAAGCACCTCGAAGCCGACGAGGTCACCGCTCAGAAGGTCGACCTGCGGCTCGAAATAGGGGATGAACTGCCCATGTTCGAGGCCGTAGCGGATTCCCTGCTCGACTTCGCTGTGGACGATGAGGGCCCGTTCCATTCCCTCGTCGAACCAGACGGGCCTCGCCGAGCGGCTCGACTTTGCGCGGTCAAGCGCGATGTCGGCGCGCCTCAGGAGATCCGGGATCTGGGCATCTGACGGCGGCGAGGCGGCAATGCCGATGAATGCGCCGACCTGGACCAGCCGGCCCTCCGCGTCGATCGGCCGCGTGACCCTGCGCAGCATCTCCTCGGCCATTCGCTCGATGAGCTGCAGCCCGGGCCTCGTCGACACGAGCGCGATCGCGAACTCGTCCCCGGCAAGGCGCGCCACCAGTGATTCTGGCCCTGCCGCTTCCTGGAGCTCCGCTGCAATCTGCCGCAGCATCTGGTCGCCGACGTCATAGCCGTGGCGGTCGTTGATCGCCTTGAAGCGGTTGAGCTGCATGGAAAGGATGACCAGCATCTCTCCGTTGGCCTCGCAAGCGCGGCGCATCGCCTCGCCCTTGTCGGCGAAGCCCTTGCGGTTGAGCAGCCCGGTCATGCCATCGGTTGACGCGAGAAGAGCCGCGCGGGCTTCTCCCTGCTGGCGCATCTCGCTCTCGTGCTGCAGGTCCACGTAGCGCCGCCATCCGAACAGGATCAGCGCAACATTCAAGGTGAGCGCGATGAGGGTGACCTTTACGCTGGGACCAAGATCGGATTTTGCGATCGCGATGCGCTGGAATAACTCGGTGCCATTCCAGATAAGAAGAAATACCGCCGCGATCAGGATCGTGCTCGAGAAGCTCGGCTACACGCAGCCGGTCGCC
>JAJJPO010000177.1:0-2787 GCA_032907585.1 Sphingomonas sp.
CGGAAGCTCGTCCAACATGGCGAGGGCGACGCTATATTTTGCAGTCGCGGCTCCCTTGTGGATCAGCGGCGGGCTGGATCCCGATCCCACGCGGCGCTTGCTCTGGTGGACCGCTGCGCTCGTCATCGAATATGCAGGGCCCTTCACCTACTTCTTCGTCCCGGGCATAGGCCGGTCCAGCCTCGCGGAATGGCATATCAGCGGCGGCCACATGGCAGAGCGCTGCGCGCTGTTCATCATCCTCTCGCTTGGCGAGGGAATATTGGTCACCGGCGCAAATTTCGCCGAGGTCGAAACCAGCCTGGCGACTGTCCTCGCCTTCCTCAGCGCTTTCATCGGATCGGTCGCAATGTGGTGGCTCTATTTCGACGTCGGTGCGAGACGGGGCCGCGAGCTGATGGAGCATGAGGGAGTGCCGGGGCTGCTTGGGCGCCAGGCCTATACCTATGCCCATATACCGATCGTCGCCGGGATCATCGTGATAGCGGTTGCCGACGAACAGGTGCTGACCCATCCGACCGGCCCGCCGGAAGCTTTCTTCATCGCTGCACAGGTCGGCGGCGGCCTGCTGTTCATTGGCGGGAACATGCTGTTCAAGAGAATGACGAGCGGGCAGACCTTCTGGCCGCTTTCTCACTTCGCAGGCCTGGGCCTTTTCCTGTTGCTTGGGGCCTGGGCCTGGCTGGCGGGTCCCACTCCCCTTGCCCTCCATCTTGCGGCGACAGGGCTGTTTATCGCCATTGCAGCCTGGGAGTGGGTTTCCTTTCACGGTGGATGGAAGGGACGCTTACGCCGTCCACGCACCACCGCACCTTAACTGGAGAGATCGAAAGCGCCGACAAATGTCTCGACGCCGGCAACGCCTTCCAGTTCCCGGTCCAGCCTTCGATATTCCTCGCCGTGGCCTGACTGGAAGCGGTCGAAATCCGCCCGTGAACTCCAGTGGTCCGCCGTAAGATAGGAGCCGTCCGACGACTGCCAGAGCTCGGTCCGGATGAAGCCCGGCGCGGTTGCAAATAACCGGGCCCAGGCGCCGTCAGAGCCATAGGTCTTCAAGAAACGCTGCTCGTCGGCCGCGGCAACGTCGAACCGCCAAAGCCTCATGTGGGTCACGCGAATGCCCTCGCGCCCTTGAGCTGCTGCCAGGCTTCGATCACCTCGCCGAGCTTGCGCTCATGGCTGCGGTCGCCACCATTGCGGTCGGGATGATAGCGCCTGACCAGCTCGGAATATCGCTTGCGAACCTGGTGGAGGTCCGTGTCGTCTGCGAGGCCAAGCACCCCGAGCGCGTGCCGCTCCTGGGCTGTAAAGCGATCCAGGGGCCGACGGCTCGTGCCCGGACGGTATCGCGCGGCGATCGCGTCGAGCGGATCGGCAAAATCCGCCCAGGCCGGCCCACGATCAGCGCCGGCAGCAGCAAAGGCGCGCGTTGCCCGCTCCCAGCCGGCAATCGGTGACTGGGCACGCTCGATTTCCTCTGTGCTCATGCCTTCGAAGAAATTGTAGCGCGCATTATGTTCCTTCACATGCTCGAGGCACAGCAGGCGCCAGCGCCCCGGGCCGTCGAAGTCGGAAGGCGTGAGCGGCGCTCGAAACTCGCCCGGCTCGCGGCACCCGGGCACCGAGCAACATGCCCCGGCTCCTTCCACCCGCCCGTGCCACTTGGTCTGCCTCGTCGCCACTTGTCTCCCGCTCCTTTAGCGCCACTATATAGGAATGATGGAAGCTGCCGCCACCGGACCTGTCGCCCGCGAAATGGTCGACCGCCTGACTGCTGCCCTGGCGCCGACCCACCTCCAGCTGGAGGACCAGAGCAGCCAGCATATCGGCCACGCCGGCCATGACCCCCGGGGCGAAAGCCATTTCGCTCTTGTCATCGAAAGCCCCGCTTTCCTCGGCCTCAACAGGATCGAGCGGCAACGAAAAGTCTATGCCGCGCTCGGTGAACTGATGCATGAGCGCGTCCACGCGCTGAGCATCAGGGCAAGCGCGCCCGGCGAGAGCCCGCCTTCCCGCTGAACGGGCGGGCAGCGGACATGAGTGACGACAGGAGGACGCGATGGAAACCATAGTTCCGACCACTCATGACCTCGGCGATTTCAAGGTCCGCCGGACGCTTCCTTCCAGGCCGCGGCGGATGGTCGGGCCATTCATCTTCGTCGACCAGATCGGTCCCGCCCGGCTACCCGAGGGCAAGGGGATGGACGTTCGCCCCCACCCCCACATCAACCTTTCGACCGTCACCTACCTGTTCGAAGGGGCGATCGAGCATCGCGACAGTATTGGCAGCCACCAGGTGATCGAGCCCGGGGCGATCAACCTCATGACGGCGGGAAGCGGCATCGTCCATTCCGAACGCTCGCCACTGGAGCTGCGACCGGAGGGCCCGACGCTCTATGGAATGCAGACCTGGCTCGCGCTTCCCGACGGCCGCGAGGAAATCGACCCGGCTTTCGAGCATGTCAGCGCGAGCGCGCTGCCGCTGGTGGAGGACGTCGGTGTCTCGGCCCGGGTGCTGATGGGGAGCCTGTGGGGCAAGACGGCAGGCGTCACCCAGCATAGCGAGACCATCTATGCCGACATCATCATGGCGCCGGGGGCAAGCATTCCCATCGACGCGATGACCGACGAGCGGGCAGTGCTGGTGACCGAAGGCTCCGCGAGCCTCGACGGCGAGCGGCTTGAGCCCTTCACCCTCTATGTCCTTGCTCCTGGCCATCCGATGACGCTGCGGGCCGATCTTGCGGCTCGGGTCATGCTGCTGGGGGGCGCGGCCTTCTCCACGCC
>JAJJPO010000178.1:0-2781 GCA_032907585.1 Sphingomonas sp.
AACTCGCAGGACCTGTTTCCATTCGCCGATCCGCCTTTTCAATTCGAGGACATTGGAAAGGCCTAGGCGAATGGTCGCAGCTTCCACCAGCCCATGGCGATCTACCTGGTTCAACGCGACGGGAATCAGATCACCACTCTCCAACTCCATGACAGACATCGAGCGTTGTTTGCCGTTCAGCACGACGATCCGGTCTTCGTTGGCGTACGCGACACAACCACCGGAGGACAGTCGCACCACGCAAGCAGGGACCGGCTCGGCAGTATCCGATTCGTCGACGCCGAAAATCAGGCCCGGATCGAATTCGTCATCTGGATAGGGAAGCGGCTGAGCTTGGATGTGTTCCGTGTCGCCCCCTTTTGGTGGATCCCCGACGGTTCGTTCCTGAATGGTCCAATCTGCACTCCAGCCCGAGAGAACCGAGGGTGGAACCAGCACATCTCTCGTGAAGGTGAAAGAACTATTCTCAAGCGGGACTGCGTAACCAAGAACATGGATGGTTTCCCACCTCCCCGGTCTCAACAGCTTGACCGCATTCGCCGGCGGAAAGTGTCTCCACAGTGGTGAGGTCAGGACCAGCGTTGATCCCTTCTCGGGGAGGTCTCGCAGGCCCGAAATCACGCAGAGCCCCTTGCCATAATCTCCTTCCAGGATTTCCGGCATGGCCTCGGGCCAGCCTTTCGGCGCACTGTTCCAGGGCCTGTTCCAGAGCGCGATGTCTTCCGCTTCACAAAAGATGTCGTCGATGACCCCCTTCTTGGGGTTCGCTACCTGCTCAAACGCCGCCTGCACAGCGACTTTCCATTCCGCCGAAAGACTCTTCAGCTCGTTTGTCTCAATGACACGCCCGATCGCTTCCTTCAGGCCCAGTTGCGACGCACTGATCGGGAGCAGCGTCTGGAGCATCGAGAGCCGTACGTCCCACAGGATTCGGGACAGTTCCCGATTGTTTTCGGCAAGGCGAATCGCGGAGCCCAAAAGCCTGTCGAGCCGGGACAAACAGTCGTCGTGGATTCGGTGAAAGACGATGCCGGCATTCGCAGCGCGCCGCCAGATGTCCGATTCGGAAATGATACCGGGCATCGTCATGACCTTGAGCGGTAAGTCAGACGACCGATTCCCGGCAGACCGAACTCCTGCGGCCAACTGTCACAGGACTCACCCCAGTCTTCGAGTGCGTTGGTGATCCGGTCAGGATCTGGTTGGCCCGAAATCCATTCATCGGGCGTGAGGATCACCACTGCGGGCGTGGGCGCTCTCACGAAGTCGTCGCTCTCGAGGACCGCCAAGCCTCCTGGACCATCGATGATCACCAGCTTGGCCTTGTCACTCGGCTTTGCCTTGCGCTCGCCCAAGTGCCGGCATACCGAAAACCCGTCCTTGCGATCCAGCATCGCAATATCGGCAAGCGTACCTTGGCTCGAGGAGATACTGGCTGCAGTGTTCTTGATCTGCTTCTCGTTGCCCACAATCTGGATGGCGTCCTCCAGCATCAGACACTGGTCCGGACTGCAGTCGATCCCAAGGCTGCGTACGAATGCCGCCATCCCTGCGGCGGCGCGAGCGGAATCGAGATTTGGCCGATGTCTCACGGCGAAGAATGTGTCTCTTCGACCTGAATAAATGCCTTGGGCCGTTACAATTCGAATCAGTCCGTTTTCATCCCGAACAGGCGTCCCAACTTTCCCCTGACGGAACCGCGTTCTGTTGCGATTTGGCGGAAACCATACGGTGTCGCCCGCGACAACTTCTCTTGGATTGCAGCTCACAAGGCTGGCAATCAACGCCCCCAGGGTAAGCCAGATCGCAGCGGAATTGCGTGTCGGCACGATCACTACGCTTCGGTAGCGATGCCTATCGGCCGCCGCTGGGACAAGATCATGGCCATGGGCAGCCAACATGCAGGCCCAATCCGGAACCCGGAAACTCCTTCTCACACCTTGATCATCGTCCTCATGGAAAGCCGGCCACGTTGAACCAACCTGCCAAGAAAGTGCTGTAGCCCCCATTCCAGCCCCTGTGCCACCGGATACCCCGCTCCCATCCTGTACTAGATCACAGCTGGACGTACGAGGCCATAGATGTGGATGCCCGGTCGGAGTCATGCAGAGACAAGCGCAGCTGGGTCGCTTCCGGGCAACCCAGCTGCAAGCGACATGTCTTGACGGGGGCGTCCGGCACAGTGAGGGCATGAAAACCAATCACCCGGTGCCCTCGCGCCCAACTCCCGCCGCTTGGTTCGCATCCGCTTGCCGCGCCGCCGGACCCTTGCGCTGCTCCCCCACCCAGGCATAGAGCGAATGCGCGCTTACTCCTAGACGCGTCGCCACCTCACGCGCCGACCGCCCGTGTTCCAAAACCTGCTTGGCCGCTTCGGCCTTGAACCGCGTATACAGATCGCATTGATCATTGGTGCCAGTGCTAGATGAACTTGAAACCGAAGATGGTCATCCGCTGATCCTGCAGTCTCTCTGACCGTGACCAGCCAGGCAAGACTGCGTGCTCCGGCACGGCTTGATCCTGGCGTTGAGTGGCCGCTCCGGGTCGAAAGCAGCCGTCGCCACCTGAAGGCGCCACGACATCCCGGCACGCAAGATCTGGCGACGTCGTCCGCGATGGATGGATGTGCAGGTGATCGGCGCAATGTTCTCACGACCATCAAAGAGCCCTTCTCTGCCCTCCCTACGCGGCAATTTCCTACAGACACCCGCGCCCTACCCCAGCAGACTCGCCCCGCTCCCCCGCAGCGGCGCCCGCCGCACGCCGGAGCGGCCCCCACGG
>JAJJPO010000179.1:0-12082 GCA_032907585.1 Sphingomonas sp.
CGACTGGCGCGGGCAGGCCGGCTCGGGCCGATTCGGCGTCGACGCGGTGACCGGGGCCGTGCCGACCGTGGCGCACCTCTCGGCGTCCGAGCCGTTCCTTCGCGCCGGTGTGGCGTGCCTGATCGAAAAGCCGCTGGCGATGAGCGCCGCTGCCATCTCGCGGACGTTGGAGCGCAGCTGCTCAGGATCGACGTCGATCGTCAGCGCGTGGAGGTCGGCAAGGAAGAAGAGGCAGTCCGCTTCGTCCTGCATCCGGACCCAGCGCAGGATGGCGCCGAGAAGGTTGCCGAGGTGAAGGCCCCCAGTCGGCTGGATCCCGGAAACAACCCGCATCTCTTTCTTCCTGGTCATTCTGCCACTTCTTCAGTTTTTGCCCGTCGGCGAAGCGCAGCGATCGCCTCCCGGTCCATTCCGCCGATCATCCAGGCCAGCGCGAAATAGACGATCACCCCGACCCCGACCAGCGCCGCGAGGCCGACCATGCGCTCGAGTACCGAGCCGAAGAACATGTCGCCCGCGGCGATCCGGACCGAATAAAGCGAGACTGCCATCGCCAGCGCTGCAATGAACTGCTTGCCCAGCCGCGCCGCCAGCCAGCCCGGCATCCGGAACTGCCGGCGCATGTAGAGGATGAGGTAGAGCAGGCCAAAGTTCAGCCAGGCGCTCGCCGAGGTGACGGTCGCGAGGCTGTAGATGCCGATCCTTGGAATGAGGATGAAGTTGGCGATGATCCCGCCGACCAGCATCGCCATGGCGATGGTCACCGGGGTCTTCACGTCCTTCCGGGCATAATAGGCAGGGGTCAGCACCTTCACCAGCACATAGGCGGGAAGGCCGGTGACGAGGATCGCCAGGATGTTGCCGGTCACCCTCGCGTCCTCGATGCTATATTCGCCGCCCTGGTAGAGGGCGCCGATGATCGGGCCGGCGGCGACGACGAGGGCGAGAGTCGCCGGGAGCGTCAGCAGCATCGAGAGGTCGAACGCCTGCGCCTGCACGTCCGAGGCCTTGTCGTCCTCGCCGCGCGCGATGGCCTGGCTGATGGCCGGGAGGATCGCGACGCCAAGGGCCGTGCCGATGATCGACAGTGGCAGCTGGTTGAGCCGGTCGGCATAGCTGAGCTTTGTCAGCGCACCCTCGCCGAGCCCGGCCTAGAAATAGGCATAGAAGAGCTGGCTGATCTGGTAGACGCCGGCCGCCGCGGTCGCCGGCAGGATCAGCACCACCAGCTCCTTAACCGCAGGGGTGAACCTTGGACGTCCGAAGCGAAGCTTGACCCCCGCCTGGCGGACGGCGACCCAGCAAAGGGCGAACTGGGCAATGCCGCCGACGAGAACGGCAATCGCCATGTAGCGCACCACCTCGATCTTGCCCTCGGGCGCGATCAGCAGGGCGATGATGAGCGAGACGTTGAGCAGCGCCGGCGCAAAGGCGGCGACTGCAAAGCGCATCAGCGAGTTGAGGACGCCCGACAGGAGCGCCACCAGGCTGATGAAGAGAAGATAGGGGAAGGTCCAGCGGGTCAGCTCGACCGCCAGCTCATATTTGCCGGGGACGTCCTGGTATTCGCCGGCGACCAGGAGGATGACGCCGGGCATCAATATCTCGAATACCAGCGTGACGAGCAGCAGCGCCGGCATGAAGACCGACAATATCTCGTTGGAGAATGCCTGGGCGTCCTCGTGGCCGCCCGAGGCGAGCCTCCGGCTGAACAGCGGGACGAACCCCGACGAGAAGGCGCCTTCCGCGAACAGCCGGCGGAAGATGTTGGGGAGAAGGAAGGCCAGGTTGAAGGCGTCGTTGGCATGGCTCGCGCCAAGCACCCTCGAGCCGATCATGTCGCGCGCGAAGCCGAGCACTCGGCTGACCATGGTCAGGCCGCCGATCGAGCCAATCGCCCGATAGAGATTCACCTGGCCTCCGTCTGGCTAGGCGTGGCCGACCGGCGGTTCGCCGTCGCCGCCGGGCTGGCCCGACGCCTGGTCCTGGCCCTGCTGGGCCATGTAGGCGGCCGCGAAGTCGATCGGGTCGAGCAGGACCGGCGGGAAACCAAGGTTGGTAACCGATTCCGCGACGATCTGGCGAGCAAATGGGAACAGCAGGCGAGGCGCCTCGATCAGGAGGAAGGGCGGAAGCGACTCCTCCGGGAAATTCCGGAATGCATAAAGGCCAGCATAGCTTAGATCGACGAGGAAGTGGGTGCCATCCTCCAACTTGGCAGACACCACGATCTTGAGGCTGATCCCCTGGACGTCATCCGCAACCTTGTTTCCATTAATCCCGAACTGGACGTCGAGCGCGGGCTGGACCTGCCACTGGAAGACCTGGGGCGCCGAAGGATTCTCAACCGAGAAGTCCTTGATATATTGCGCAATCGTTGCAACTTGCGGTTGGTTCGCCGCCTCGTCATTGCCCTCGGGGTTCGTCGGGGTGATCGGGTCCTGGTCGGCCATGGGATTTCCTTAAGAGAAACAGGAGAGACTTATTTCCGGTTGAAAGGACCCACCAGGGGCGTGTCCTCGTTGGCGCGAGCGCCTAGCAGCCGGCCGGGCTTGGTGCAATGGACGGAGCGCCCTTTGAAACTGTGCGTTGTCGGGATTATGTTGCGTCTGAAACTTGTCTTTTCGAAATGGAATCGTCGTTGACCGCCATTGTCATCCTTGCGCTCGTCGCACTGTTCATCGGCCTCAGGCTCTACAGCGTGCTGGGCGAACGTACCGGCCACGAGCAGCCGATCCTGAAGCCCGCCGATCCCGACGCCGAGGCCCGGATCGAGCCCCGGGCGGCGACGCGCGCCGCAGCGCCGCTTGCAGCCGCAGAGCCCGACGAGATGGCCTATCTGCCGACGGCGGGGCCCGGGGTACGCGCTCTCCTCGCCGCCGATCCTTCCTTCGACGTTGCCCGCTTCCTCGAGGGGAGCAAGGCTGCCTATCGAATCATCCTCGAGGCCTTCTGGAATGGCGACCTCGAGGCGCTGAAGCCGTTCGTCGACACCAACGTGTTCGAGACGTTCAGCGACGCGGTCGAGCAGCGCAGGAAGGACGGGCTGGTTCTCGACAACCGGCTGGTCGCGATCGACCAGGCCCTGATCGCCGGCGCGGAGGTCGACCGCAACATAGCGCTGGTAACCGTGAGGTTCGAGGCGGATATCGCCGCAATCACGCGCAACGCGGAGGGAGAGGTCGTGGCCGGCTCGCTGTCGGACGCGGTCCAGACCCGCGACCGCTGGACGTTCCGTCGCGATATTGCCTCGCGTGATCCCAACTGGCTCCTGATCGAAACCGACGAGGAAGAGTGAGCGGCGCCCTTCGCGCCCTCGCGCTCTCCGCGATGCTGGTCCTTGCCGCCTGCGCGACGCGCCGGCCGGAGCCTCCGCCTGCGCCGCCGCCTCCGCCGACGCCGGCAACGGCCGTGGAAGCCGGCGTCGAGGTCCGCCAGCCCGCGACGCTCGACCCGGGTGCCGCGAAGCGGGCGCTCGAGGCCTTCAAGCTGAGCTGCCCGGTCCTCATGAGGCGGCAGGACCCGAGCGGGCTCACCCTCCCGTCCGACTGGGTTCCGCTCTGCACCGAGGCGCAGCAGGCCGTGGATGCGATCGCATTCTTCCGCGACCGGTTCGAATGGGTGAGGGTCGGGACCGGAGAGGCATTCGCCACCGGCTATTACGAGCCTGAAATCCGCGGGTCGCGCTCCAGGCTCCCGGGCTATGAAGTCCCGATCTACGCCAAGCCCGACGACCTCGTCCGCTGCTATGGCCCGGAAGGAACCGGCCGGGGGCGGGTCGACCATGAGGGCCAGTGCGTCCTCTACTACACGAGGGCGGAAATCGAGGACGGCGCACTTGCCTCGCGCGGCCTCGAGATTGGCTGGGCGGCCGATCCGATCGAGCTGTTCTTCCTCCACATCCAGGGATCGGGCCGGCTGCTCCTCCCGGACGGCAATGTCATGCGCATCGGCTATGCCGACCAGAATGGCCGGGAATATGTGGCAATCGGGAGGCTGCTTCGCGAGCGCGGGATCCTTCCGCCGGGCGGCGCAAGCATGGAGGCCATCATTTCCTGGATGCGAAGCCAGCCCGACGGCGGGCGTTCGCTGATGCGCGAAAACCCGAGCTACATCTTCTTTCGCGAGCTGACCGGCCCCGGGCCGCTCGGCGCGCTCAATGTCCCGGTCACAGCCAGCACCACGGTTGCAGCCGATCCAAGGTTCGTTCCGCTCGGTGCGCCGGTGTTCCTCTCGCTCGATCGCCGGGAAGCCAGCGGCCTGTGGGTGGCGCAGGACACCGGAGGCGCGATCAAGGGTGCCAACCGGTTCGACACCTTCTGGGGCGCGGGCGCCGCGGCCCGCCAGACGGCAGGCGGCATGGCCGCCAAGGGCGAGGCATTGATCCTCCTTCCGAAGGGGGTGGCGGCCCGTGCGCGGTCTCTCCCCTGAGGAAGCCGCGCTCTGGGCGAAGGTTACCGCAACCATCCGGCCATTGTCGCGCGATACGAAGGATGCACCGCCAGTCAGCGTAGCGGCAGCACCTCCCGCGCCGCGGCCCCGGGGCCGGGTGCCGCCGCCAAGACCCCAGGCCAGGCCAGCGCCGCGGCCCGCCAGCCTCCAGGCTGCAACGCTCGATGGCGGCTGGGACCGCCGCCTGCGTAACGGCAGCATCGAGCCGGACCGGGTCCTCGACCTCCACGGGCACAGCCTCGAGGGGGCCTGGTCGGCAATCGACCTTGCGCTCGAGCGCTCCATCCAGGCGGGCGACCGGTTGCTGCTCCTCATCACCGGCCATGAGCGCAAGGGAGACCCGCCGCTCGAACGCGGCCGCATCCGCGCAGCGGTGCACGACTGGCTGGCTGCCTCGCCCCACGCATCGCGGATAGCCGCGGTCCGCGGTGCCCACCGGCGCCACGGAGGGGGCGGAAGCCTCTACATAATCCTTCGCCGTTCCTAGGGGGCCTCCACCCTTTTTTAACCCCGTCCGTTTAAGGCTGTGGCTGATTTTACCGGAGTGAAGCTTCGACCGGGCAAGGGGCAGGTCCCATTTCAAAGATCCAGGACGGCACGGCACAGAAAATCAGCAACGCCCTCCTCTCGGGCGCGGCTGGCGTCGCCTCCTTCATTTTCTCGCTTGCCGCCTTCCTTTACATCACCAGCTTCGACAAGCAGGTGATCGCCTCGCTGGTCGCGGGCATCTTCTGCCTGATGGTCAGCTACATCGCATCCGAACGGCCCAACAGCGAGAGCGCCCGGGCGCTCTCGGCACTCGGCGAGCGGCTGCTCGCGGTCGAGCAGGGCGACCTTACCAGCCCGACGCCCCGCATCGTTCGCGATTGCATGCCCAAGCTTGCGACTGCCGTCGACAGCCTGTTCGCCGAGGTCCGTGCCTCGATCGAGAATGCCCATGCGCTCGGCATGTACGACCCGGTCACGTCGCTTCCCAACCGGCTGCACTTCAGGGCAGAGGCCGACAAGCTGCTTGCAAGCCGGCAGCCCGAGACCTTGGCTGCCATGCTGTTCGTCGACCTCGACCGGTTCAAGAACGTCAATGACAGCCTCGGCCACGCGAGGGGCGACCAGCTGCTGATCATGGTCGCCAACCGCCTCCGGGTCGTGGTGACCGCGGAAACCGGCGAAGGGCCGGCGCAAAGGCCCCTGCTTGCCCGCCTCGCGGGCGACGAGTTCACCATCTTCTTCCCGCAGATCGACGATCCATCGGACGCCGAGCGGGTTGCCCGCCGGATCGCCCTTGCAATCTCGGAACCCTTCGAGCTTCACGGCCACAGCGTCGACATCGGCGCCTCGGTCGGGGTCGCCATCTGCCCCGCGCACGGGGTCGCGATCGAGGGACTGATGCGTGCGGCCGACATCGCCATGTACCGCGCGAAGAACCAGGGCGGCGGACGCTACTGCATGTTCAGCGAGGAGCTCGCAGCGGAGCACCAGCGCAAGGTGGAAACGGAAAACGCCCTTGGCGAGGCGGTCCAGCGGGGCGAGTTCCTGCTCGCACTGCAACCACAGCTCAGCTTTGCGACCGGCGAGGTGAGCGGCGCCGAGGCGCTGCTTCGCTGGAACCATCCGCGGGACGGGCTCCGGCTCCCGGCAACCTTCATCCCGGTTGCAGAGCAGACCGGCATGATCGCGGAAATCGGGGACTGGGTCGCCGCCGAGGTCGCATCGATCCTCGCCGAATGGCAGGCGCAGGGAATCAAGCGCCGCATCTCGTTCAACGTCAGCCCGCGCCAGCTCGACCGCGCCGACTTTTTCCCGCGGCTTCGCTCGACCTTCAGCGACGCCGGCGTTCCCTTGTCGATGGTCGAGCTGGAATTTACCGAAACGGCGGCGATGGAATGTTCCGAGGAGGTGCTGCGCGAAATTGCCTCCCTTCGCGAGGATGGCCTGTCGATCGCCATCGATGATTTTGGCACGGGCTATTCGAACATCTCGCGCCTTCGCTCGATGCCGCTCGACCGGGTGAAGCTCGACCAGTCGCTGATCGCCGACATCGAGGTCAGCGAAAAGGCGAGGGTGGTCGTCCAGGCAGTGGTCCAGCTGATCAAGGGCGTCGGGGCCGAGGTCGTCGCCGAGGCCGTGGAAACCGTCGCCCAGGCCGACATCATGCGCGCCATCGGCTGCGACACGGTCCAGGGATTTGTCTTCGCCGGCCCGATGTTCGAGGAAGAATTCGACCGCTGGACCGGGAACGCCGACCGCGGATCGAAGAGCAACGTCGCCTAGCCCGCTAGCTTCTGAAGCACTCTGCCGTAAATCCGGCTCAGTGCCCTTATGTCCTCTACCGCGGCATGCTCTCCGACCTTGTGCATGGTCGCGTTTGGAAGCCCGAAATCGACCACCGGGCAGAGCCGGATGAGAAACCTGCCGTCGGAAGTCCCGCCGCTGGTCGAAAGCTCGGGCTCGATGCCCGTTTCCTCGCGGATCGCGGAAACCACCAGGTCGTAAAGTTCGCCCGGCGGCGTCAGGAATGCCTCGCCCGAGATCCTCGATCGCACCGTTGCGCCCGGCGCCTCCCGGTTCGCGATTTCCTCGACCAGCTTCACCAGCTCGGCGCCCCGCTGGAGATTGTTGAAGCTGAGCGGTGGCCGAGGACGGTATGACGTTGCTTGCATGGGTCGGCGTCGAGATGCCGGTGAACTCGAGGTTGGAGGGCGGGAAGCGATCGGTGCCCTCGTCGAGCCGAAGCTCGCCAAGCGCGGCGATGATGCGGGCAAGCTTTGGAACGGGATTATCGGCACGGTGCGGATAGGCGACATGGCCCTGGGTCCCGGGGACGTCGATCCACATGTTGACCGAGCCCCGCCGCCCGATCTTGATCGTGTCTCCAAGCCTCTCGACCGAGGTGGGCTCGCCGATCAGGATCATGTCGGGACGGATGCCCCGCTCGTTCAGCCAGTCGATGATCCGGGGGGTTCCGTAAGTTGCATAGCCTTCCTCGTCCCCGGTGATGAGGAGCGAGATCGTCCCGGGGCCCCGGGGCGTCGAGGCGATGGCGGAGACAAAGGCCGCGATCGCGCTCTTCATGTCATTCGCGCCGCGGCCGGTGAGGATTCCATCGGCGATCACCGGCTCGAACGGGTCGCTTTCCCAGCCCTCTCCAGGGGGAACCACGTCGAGATGGCCGGCAAAGCCGAAGTGGGGCGAGCCCTCGCCGCGCATCGCGACCATGTTTTCCGTCGGCCCGTCGGGAGGCTCGCCCGTGACCCATCGATTGACGGAAAAGCCGCAGCGCCCGAGCACTTCCTCGAGAATGTCGAAGACCTCGCCCCTCGCGGGCGTGACGCTTGGACAGGCTATCAGCCGGGCGGCCAACTCGACGGGATCGATGGACGAACTCATCATGCTGCGGTAGCAAGCCGATCGCCATGCCGAAAGTTGAACTTTCAAGGATCGAGCGGACCAACCGCACCGGTTATCCCGCGCCATATTCTTCCGACGTACCCCGGCGATCCTATCGCCGGCTCGGGCCGCCATCCGGCCTAAAGGACCTCGGGGTCAGCCATGTCGTCCTGGAACCGGGCGGCTGGTCAAGCCAGCGCCACTGGCACGAGGGCATCGATGAATTTGTCGTGATGCTCGAGGGCGAGGCGGTGCTGGTCGAAGACGAGGGTGAAACCGTGCTTCGGCCAGGCGACTGCGCGGCATTTCCAAAGGATGTCCCCAACGGCCATCACCTGGTCAACCGCTCGGACCGGCCCTGCACCTTCATCGCGATCGACTGCAGGCGAGGGGAGGGGGACTGCCACTACCCCGACGTCGACCTTCACTTCGACATGGCTGCCGACCGCTATGTTCACAAGGACGGCACGCCCTACTAGTCAGGTGCGGGCAGCCTCATATTCCTCGATGACCCAGGGTTCCTCCTGGGCGAGCTCGATCCACTCCACCACGTCGGCGCGGTGGAGGACCGCTTCCATATAGGCTGCTGCAAAGGGCGGAACCCTGACGCCGTAGGTCACGAACCTCGTGACGACGGGCACGAACATGATGTCGACGGCTCCCCAGTCGCCGAACAGATATTCGCCGGTGCCACCGTGGCGTGCGCGGGCCTGGGCCCAGAGGTTCAGCACCCTGATGACATCCGCCTCGACCTCGCTCGAAAGCTCGATCGACCCGAAGTTGCGCCGGACGTTCATGGGAAGATCGCGCCGGAGCGCGGAAAAGCCGCTGTGCATCTCGGCGGCCATCGACCGGGCCATCCCGCGCGCCGCGAGGTCGTCCGGCCAGAAACGCCCCGTGCCAACCCGGTCGGCGCAATATTCGATGATCGCCAGACTGTCCCAGATGACGACGTCGCCGTCCCAGAGGATCGGGACCTTGCCCAGCGAAGGCGCAAATTCGCCGCCCTCGCGCCGCTTTTCCCACTCCTCGTCGAAGAGTGGAACGACCAGTTCCTCAAACTCGAGCCCGGCATGCCTCAGCGCCAGCCAGCCGCGCATCGACCAGCTTGAATAGGCGCGGTTGCCGATGATCAGTTTCATGCGTTCACCGCCTCCACTATCGCCGTTCTCAACTCCGCCAGGCCCAGCCCGGTTTCGCTGGAGGTGGGCAGTATGAGCGGGTGGGCCGCTGGATGGCGCGCCGCCTCGACCCTTATCCCTTCGATCGTCGCCGCAAGGTCGGTGGGCTTCACCTTGTCCGACTTGGTGAGGACGAGGTGGTAGCTCACGGCTGCGTCGTCGAGCATCTTCATGACGTCCCGGTCGACATCCTTGAGGCCATGCCTTGAATCGACGAGGACCAGTGCCCGCTTGAGGACGGCGCGGCCGCGCAGATAGTCGTTGATGAGCCGCCGCCAGCGCTTCACCATGTCGCGCGGCGCCTCGGCAAAGCCATAGCCCGGCATGTCGACGAGGCGGAACATGAGCGGCTCCCCGACGTCGAAATAGTTGAGCTCCTGGGTCCTCCCGGGCGTGTTCGATGCCCGGGCCAGGCCCTTGCGGTTGGTGACCGCGTTGATGAGCGAGCTCTTTCCGACGTTGGAACGGCCGGCGAACGCGATTTCAGGCACTTTCGGGTCGGGCAGATGCTCGAGCCCGGGCGCCGATTTCAGGAACTGGATCGGTCCGGAAAAGATCCGGCGCGCCTGCTCCGCGAGGCCTGTCAAGCGTTCCATCGATCAGGTCTTGATCGGGTGGGTGTCGGAAAGATGCATGTCATAGCGCTTGTAGAGCCACGCCTGCTGCCCGATCGAGAGGATGTTGTTGGTCACCCAGTAAAGCTGGAGGCCGGCAGCAAAGGGAGCCATCACGAACATCAGCACCCAGGGCATGATCGAGAAGATCTGGGCCTGGACCGGGTCCGGCTGCTGCGGGTTGAGCTTGAACTGGATCCACATGGTGATCCCGAGCAGGATCGGGAGGATGCCGATGGCGATGAATGCCGGCGGCGTGAAGTCCAGCAGCCCGAACAGGTTGACCGGGGTAAGCGGGTCGGGCGCCGAGAGGTCCTTGATCCACAGGTAGAAGGGCTGGTGGCGCATTTCGACGCTCACCATCAGCACCTTGTAGAGCGCATAGAAGATCGGGATCTGGAGGAGGATCGGAAGGCAGCCCGCGGCCGGGTTGATCTTTTCTTCCTGGTACAGCTTCAGCATTTCCTGCTGGAGGCGGGGCTTGTCGTCCTTGTAGCGCTCCTGGAGCGCCTTCATCTTTGGCTGGACGCGCCGCATCCCGGCCATCGAGCGGAACTGCTTGTCGGCGACCGGGAAGAGGATGAGGCGGACGATGACGGTAAGGGCGATGATCGCCAGGCCGAAATTGCCGAGCACCCCGAACAGCCAGTTCAGGAGGTTGAAGATCGGCCTCATGAACCACTCGAACCAGCCCCAGTCGATCGACTTGGAAAGGCTCGTAATGCCCTCATTCTCGTAGCGGTCGAGGAATTTCTTCTCCTTGGCGCCGGAGAAGAGCTGCGCCTTGGCCGTCACGGCCTTGCCCGGGCCCACCAGGAAGGGCGTGCTCGCATAGTCGGCCTGGTAGGCGCCGCTGTCGCTCTTGCGGATGCTAGCCTCCACCGGGGCGCCGCTGGCCGGGACCAGCGCCGTCAGCCAGTATTTGTCGGTAAAGCCTAGCCATCCGCCGCGGCTGTCGACGGTCACCCCGGCCTTGTTCTCGTCGAGCGTCTCCCAGTCGATCTCGTAATTGGCCTTGCCCCCGAGGAAGCTGATCGGCCCGATGTGCTGGGTCCAGCTCGACGGGTCCGGGCTCTTGTTGGCCCGGCTGGCGAGCCCGAAGGTGCGGACCGCGACCGGGCTGGAGCCGTTGTTCACCAGCCGCTGGCGGGTGGTGAACAAGAAGCCATCGTCGACCGAGACGATGAGCTCGAACCGCTGGCCGCTGCCATTGTCCCAGCTGAGGGTGACCGGCTTTGCCGGCGTCAGTACCGGCGCGCTCGCAGTCCACAGGCTGTTCGCGTCCGGGACCCTCACGCCCTCGCCGATCCAGCCGAACTGGGCAAAATAGCTGTCCTTCGTTCCCGCCGGCGACAGGAGGCGCACGGGCGGCGAGGAGGGCTCGATCGATTCGCGCTGCTGGACCAGCACCAGGTCATCGATGCGCGCGCCCTTGAGGTTGATCGATCCTGCCAGCCGTGGGGTCTCGATCCGCACCCGGGGCGTTTCGGCGAGGACCAGCGGCGTCGGGCGGACCGGCTGCGCTGCATCGGGGAGAGGCGTGGGCCCGGGAGCAGGGGCCGGCCCCGCCTCGGGCTTCGCGGCCTCTTCGGTCTGCGGCGCCGCCGGGAAGAACTGGTCGGACAGGAGGCTCCAGCCGATGAGCACGATCGCGCTCAGCACGATAGCGAGGAGCATGTTCCGGTTATCGTTCACTCTTCTGTCCTTGATAATCAGGGAACCGGGTCGGGACCCTGCCCGCCCCAGGGGTGACAACGCATGATTCGCTTGAGGGCGAGCCAGCCCCCTCGTGCCGCGCCATAGCGTTGAAGCGCGGTGATCGCATAGGCAGAACAGCTTGGCTGGTAGCGGCAGCTCGGCGGAAGGATCCGGCTCGGCCCCAGCTGCCAGCCACGGGCGACGAGGATGAGCAGCCGGGCGATCACGCGGCCGCCTTGTTCAGCGCACGCCGGAGCTCGGCTGCAAGCTTGGAATAGTCGCGCTCGATGCCGCCGGCCCGGCCGATCAGCACATGGTCCGCGCCGGCAATGCCGTGGATCGGAAGCGTCTCTCGGCCAAGCGCCCGAAAACGGCGCTTCATGCGATTGCGGACGACGGCCTGGCCGATCTTGCGGGTGACGGTGATTCCGAGGCGCATGGCGGGATCGCCATCCTCCCTGGGTCGAACCAGCAGGACGAAGCCGGGCATGGGCACGCGCCGACCGCGGTTCGCGGCCAGGAAGTCAGCGCGCCTCGTCAGCGTTGCTAGGCGCTGAGCTTCTTGCGGCCGCGCGCCCGGCGCGCGTTCAGCACCTTGCGGCCGCCGACCGTCGCCATGCGGGCGCGGAACCCGTGCCGCCGCTTGCGGACCAGATTGCTCGGCTGGAAAGTGCGCTTCATCGCTCATGCCTCAAATTCGAATGAAAAAGGGCCGCCGAAGCGGCCGTTGTTGGGGGCGCCGATAGTCCG
>JAJJPO010000180.1:0-2761 GCA_032907585.1 Sphingomonas sp.
GACGTCGACGACGATCCGGGTGCCGGCCGTGATGTGCGGCGGCACCATGACCCGGACGCCATTGTCGAGCACGGCGGGCTTGTAGCTTGAGCTGGCGGTCTGCCCCTTCACGACGGCGTCGGCCTCGACGATCGTTGCCTCGACCTGGTCGGGAAGCTGGACCGAGATCGGCCGCTCCTCGTGGAGCTCCATGACGACGTCCATGCCGTCCTGGAGGAAGGCGGCCGGCTCGCCGATCAGGTCCTCGGGAAGCGACACCTGCTCATAGGTGTCCTTGTCCATGAACACGAGCTGGTCGCCGTCATGGTAGAGGAACTGGAAATCCTTGGTGTCGAGGCGCACGCGCTCCACCGTTTCCGCCGAGCGGAACCGGACGTTGGTCTTGCGGCCATCGATGAGGTTCTTCATCTCGACCTGCATATAGGCCCCGCCCTTGCCGGGCTGGGTGTGCTGGATCTTCACGGCGCGCCAGATGCCGCCTTCATATTCGATGATGTTGCCGGGACGAATGTCGACGCCGCTGATCTTCATGGGACAAGCCTATATGCCAGAGAGATGAAAAAGAGCCGTGGGCGGCGAGCCACCCGAACTGGCGCGCGCCCTAGCGGTTTACCGGCTTTGCGGCAAGAAGCGGATAGGGATTGACCGGCGTTCCCTCCCACCAGCTGTCGCCCGGTTCCATCCGGTGGATCGCAAAATGGAGGTGCGGCCCTGCCGGGTCGGCGTTACCGCTGCTTCCGACCGTGCCGATCTTCTGGCCGCGCGCGATCTTCTGCCCTTCCCTGAGCCCCGGCGCATAGCCCTGGAGATGGGCGTAATAATAGGACCAGCGCCCGTCACTGGAACGCACGTAGAGCGTATTTCCGCCGCCGCCCTCGCTGAAGAACAGCTTTTCCAGCCGGCCCGGCGCCGCGGCAAGCACCGGGGTCCCGGCCGGCGCCATGATGTCGATCGCGTCATGGACCCGCGCGCCGCCGGCCCGGGCCTGGGTGAAGGTATCGACTAGCTGGTCCGGCCCGACCCCCGCCGCGGGGACGAGGAGGCCCGATGGCCCGACGATCACCCCTTCCGCGACGGTGACCGGCGGACCGCCGACCGGGTCGACGATCCGCTTGTCGCCCGAGATGCTGACGCTCTCGCCCGCCGGTCCATAGGCGATGTTGTAGCCGAAGATCGCGAGTGCCCCGACGAGTACCGCGACGACGACTATCCAGCCGAGACGGTTGACGAGCGCCGTCATCAGGCCCTGAACTCTGCCTTGAAGCCGGGCTTCATCATCTGCGAGAGGCGAAGCACGTCCCAGTTGGTGAGCCTCAGGCAGCCATGGCTCTCGGTCCGTCCGATATTCTGTGGCTCGGACGTGCCGTGGATGCCGTAATGTTCCTTGGAAAGGTCAAGCCAGGCGACTCCCACCGGGCTGTTTGGCCCGGCCGGGAGCATCTGGTCGTCCTTGCTGTCCTCGACATCCCAGAAGAGGTCGGGCTGGTAGTGGAAGGGCGGAAGGAAGGCGAAGGTCGTCACCTTCCAGTTTCCCAGGGGAAGCGGGTCATATTGGGAGCCCGTCGTCACCGGGAACTGGGCGACCAGGCGGTCGGATGCGTCCATCACCTTCAGCTGGCCCTCGGACCTGTCGACGATGATATATTCGCCCCGGGGTACCCTGGCCTCGACGTTGAGCTTCGCCATCAGCGAGCGGTGCTCGTCCTTGAGGTCGCCGCGATAGTCGCGGCTGACGGGAATTATGTTCGGGAGCCTCAGCGTCTGGCCGATGCCGATGAGCGCCTTCGGGCCGTTGAGCGCGATGATTGCCCTTGGCGTCGTATGGTACCGCTCGGCCACCTCTTCGAGCATGTTGCGATATTTGAGGCCGGGGAGCTTTGCCTGGTCCTCATAGTCGCGCGGCATCGGGTAGACATAGTCGCCGCTGATGTCGCCCGGCCCGAGCTTCACATGGACCGTGGACGGCCGGTCCTGCTCGAGCAGAGCCCGGCGGGTTTTCCCATCCAGCTTTCCGGTCGGCTCGAGGCCGCGGGACTGCTGGAAGCCCCGGATGGCGGCCTTGAACGACATACCGTCCTTGCCGTCGATGACGCCCGGTGAAAATCCCGCGGTCGCGAGCAGGACCTGGGCATGGAAGATGGTCCCGTCGATCTCGCTGCCGGGGGTTCCCGGGGCGACCCATGGTTTTTCTGCCCTCGGCTGGGCGATTGCGGCGGTTGACGCGACGAGTGCAAGCAACAGTAAGGACTTGGAACGCACAATGAGACTCCTTGGCTTTTGCAGCCAAGAACGCCTCGAAACATCAGCCGGTTTCGCGCGAGGCCAGGGCGGGCCTAGCCGGCGAACAGCTCCGCGAACTTGGCGACCTCGCTCGCCGGGTCGTCCTTGCCCCAGACGGCGCTGCTGACCGCGAGGAAGTCGGCCCCTGCCCTGACGAGCGGTTCTGCGTTCTGCGGCGTGATCCCGCCGATCGCGACGCAGGGAATCTCGAACAGCGTCGCCCACCAGCTGAGGAGCGCCGGCTCCGGCCGATGCTCGACCGGCTTGGTGAGCGTCGGGTAGAAGGCGCCGAACGCGACATAATCCGCCCCTGCCTCGCCCGCCTCCATGGCGAGGTGCCGGCTCGCGTGGCAGGTGACCCCGACCTGCTTTGACGGCCCGAGGATCCGCCGCGCCTCGCGGGGGACGCCGTCCGACTGGCCGAGATGGACGCCGTCGGCATCCAGCCACAGGGCGGGTTGCGGGTCCGTGTCTTCGCACG
>JAJJPO010000181.1:0-40755 GCA_032907585.1 Sphingomonas sp.
GACCGGTCTTGGATCCGACATAGACGATCGGATTACCGGTGCCGGTCGCAGCGGAGTAGAAGATCCGGTCCGTGGCAGCGATCCCGACGGTCATGGCGTTGACCAATATGTTGCCGTCATACGCCGGGTCGAAATTGGTTTCTCCGCCAACGGTCGGAACGCCGACGCAATTGCCATAGCCGCCAATCCCGCTGACGACTCCCGCGATGAGATGCCGCATCCTGGGGTGGTCGGGACGGCCGAACCGCAGCGCGTTCATGTTGGCAACTGGCCGGGCCCCCATGGTGAAGACATCCCGCAGGATACCGCCGACGCCTGTCGCGGCGCCCTGGTAAGGCTCGATGTAGGATGGATGGTTGTGGCTCTCCATCTTGAAGATGGCGGCCTGCCCGTCGCCGATGTCGATCACGCCTGCGTTCTCGCCGGGCCCCTGGATCACCCAGGGCGCCTTCGTGGGCAATTTCTTCAGGTGCAGCCGCGACGACTTGTAAGAGCAATGCTCGGACCACATGACCGAGAAGATGCCCAGCTCGACGAGGTTGGGCTCCCGGCCCAATGCCTTGAGCAGGCGCTCATATTCCGCTGGGCTGAGGCCATGGTCGGCGACGATCTCGGGGGAGACCCGGGGAGCTTCAATGACGGTCATTGGCGCGCCTTAGCGACGATGAGCGGCCGGTGCTAGCCGCTCGGTGACGGCCCGCGAAGTGGGGCTGAAGGGGCGGGCTTCCGCTTCGGGCCAAAAGCTCGGCCAAATCTCGCCGGGATGAACCCGTCCAACCTCGATTTACCCAGAAGGGGCCAGGAAATTACCCCGCTTCGACGCCGGCTGGAATTTCGGCCATTTCTTGCGCGTTGAAGCAGGGCCAGCATTTTCGACGGGATGGGTACCGCCCCTTGCCTCACCAGTTTCGGCCGGTTCCCGCCCTGTTACTCCAGGGCGGTGCCGGCGATCGGCGGAGCTTGCGGGGGCGCGGGATCACCGGTCGGCACCCTTGCGCTCCCCGCGAACCGGGCAAAATCTAGCCCTTGCAGCTCTGGGCAGGCTTGCCGGGCAGGGTCAGGGTCACGGTCGACGCGGTCGCGGTGCCCTTGAGGACATAGCCGCCCTCGGCGGTAAGGTCGCTGCCTGCCACTTCGCCCTCGACCGGCTCGGCCGGCTTCAGATGCGTCTGGGTCTGCCCTTCGCCATGGACATAGGCACCCTTGTCGTTGGCGAGCCAGTCGATCTGGACCAGGCTGTTGTCCTTGCATCGATAGGTCTTGCTCGAGGCGATGGCCGGCGGAAGCTCGACCGGAGGCGCTGACGCGAGCTCGTCGGCCATGGGGTCTGTCGACTCCCCGCCAATGGTTTCAGGTTCGGTGCTGCAGGCGGCAAGGGCCAGCAGGCCGGCGGTCGTTGCGATGATGTAGCGAATCATGTCGCTGACCTTTGTCAATGAAAGCGGTTCCCGTAAAGCCGCAGTTCGTTGCAATAACGGCGTCCAGTGCATAGGTTGGGTTCATGAACCGCGTCTCCAAGGAAGAACGGATGCAGCGCATCCGGATCGGACTTACCGGCCTGGCCTTCGTATTTCTCCTGGTTCTTCTTGGCACGGCGATCAGCCGCTCGAGCGAGGACCCGGTCGCTCCGCCGCAGCCGAACAGCGTCGAGGAACCTAACGAGCCACTGGCCGAAATCGGCGCCGCGCCTGGCGCGACCACGGAAAATGAGTCGGAGACGAGGTCCGGCAAGGCCCCGTGAGCGTGGCAGGCCCGGGGCGGGCCATCGCACTGGCCGCGCTGACAGCGCTCGCAGCCTGGGCTGTTTTCCCGTCGGACGAACAGGCGCCGCCGCGCCCACCGGAGCAGCGGCCAGCTCTTGCACTGCTCACCAGCCTGCCCCTGGTGTTTGCGGAAGAGTTCGGCCTTGAACGGACTGGCTCGCCGGCTCTCGGCCGGCTCGAGCAGCGATACAATGTGGTGCCCGTTGCCGTCGCCGACGCTGCCCAGCTGGCTGGAAAGCGAATGCTGCTGATGGCCCACCCCCGGGCCCAGCCAGCGGAGGTGCTGGTCGAGCTCGACCGGTGGGTCCGGGACGGGGGCAGGCTACTGCTGCTTGCCGACCCCCGCCTCGACTGGCCAAGCGAACGACCACTTGGCGACCTCCTTCGTCCGCCCCCGGCCTTTGCCGACACCGGGCTGCTGCGACGATGGGGCATGAGCCTTTCCGGACCATGGCCGGCAGGGCCGGCGAAGGCCGGCAACGGCACGCGCGAAGTCATGACGTCGGCACCCGGCAAGATCGAGAGCAGCAGCTGCACGGTACTTGGCGACGGGTTTGTCGCCCGGTGCAAGATCGAAAGAGGCCGGGTCACGGTCATCGCCGACGCCGATTTTCTCGACGTGGGCGGTGAGGGCCGCGAAGAGAATCTGGAATTGCTGGTCGACGAGCTGGGCCACCTTGAAACCCGCTGAAGCGGGCGAGTCATGGGCAATTCCAACAGACTTATCCACAGGATCACTCAACTAGAATGAACCAAGAACAAATCCTTACCAAACCGTAAAAAACCGTTGAAAATCCGCCACACGGCATGAAATCCCGTGAAATGGCATGAAAATCCATTGTATCCCGTGACAGCTTGAGTTACCAACATCGGCTGTAGCGCGGGGCAACCCAATTTGAGTCGGAACCATGCAACCGGGCGGACGCGATGGCGTGCGCCCGTGAGCGGGAAAACTGTGCCGCGCCGAGGGGTAAGGTTGTGGCATTAGAGCATCTGTTTCAGGGCAGTGCTTTGAACGCGGTAGACGCGAAGGGTCGCGTTTCCGTGCCCGCCTTTCTGCGCTCCGTCGTCGAGCGCCGCGGTGACGCCCGCACAATCGTCCTGGCCAAGCATGACAGCTTTCCCTGCCTCAGCGCCTATGATCCCGCCTACGCGGCGCTGAAGCACCAGAAGCTGGAGCGCCTCCTCGAGAAGCAGGAAACGGATCCCAGGGCGGAGCTCGACTATGCCCGGCGCACGATGATGGCGTTCGGCGCCACCGAAGAAATTCCCTATGACTCTTCCGGCCGCGTCATCTTGCCCCCGATGATGCGCCGGAAGGGCCAGATCGACGATCTGGCCCTGTTCATCGGCGTCGGCGAGACTTTCCAGATCTGGAATCCCCGGCTGTTCCTTGCCGACGACAATGTCCCCGAGGACATGAAGGACATCGCCCGCTTCCGAATGGAGGAGCGCGGGCTGTGACCAGCGATGCTCCCCATCTTCCCGTACTGCTCGACGAGGTCGTCGAGGGTCTCGCCATCGTCCCTGGCGAGACCCATGTCGACGGCACGTTCGGAGCTGGCGGCTACACGCGCGCCATGCTCGGGGCGGGGGCGGGACGAGTGATCGGCTTTGACCGCGACCCTGACGCAATCGCGAACGGGCCGACACTCGTCCCAGACCCGCGTCTCATCCTGATCAACGAGCGGTTCAGCCAGATGGATCGGCAACTTGCCATGCGCGGACTGCTTCCGGTCGACGGCATTGCGCTCGACATCGGCGTTTCCTCGATGCAGCTCGACCAGGCGGATCGCGGCTTTTCCTTCCAGAAGGACGGCCCGCTCGACATGCGCATGAGCCAGTCGGGCGAAACCGCAGCACAATTCCTCAACCATGCCGATGAGGGCGAGATTGCCCGCGTCCTCAAGGATTATGGGGAGGAGCCGCGCGCCCGCGCGGTTGCCCGCGCCATCGTCGCTGCCCGGCCGCTGACCCGAACGGCCGAGCTGGCGACGGTGGTGCGGAAGGCATTGGGCTATCGCCAGGGCCAGAAGAGCGATCCTGCCACCAGGACCTTCCAGGCCATCCGCATCCATCTCAACGCAGAGCTTGACGAGCTGGAGCAGGGTCTCCGGGCCGCCGAGCGGTCGCTTCGTCCCGGCGGCCGCTTGGCGGTGGTCACCTTTCACAGTCTCGAGGATCGCATCGTCAAGCGCTTCCTCAAGCTTCGCAGCGGGGCGACGCCCTCGGGATCGCGCCATCGGCCGATGGTCGCCAAGGGGCCGTCCCCTTCATTCGAGCAGGTTGCCAAGCCGGTCTCGCCTTCAGAGGCCGAGCTGGCCCGAAACCCGCGCGCGCGCTCGGCCCGGCTCCGTACCGCGGTCCGGACCGATGCGCCCGCGTGGGACCAGGAGAAGGCGGCATGAGCGCGCGTGGCTTTGGATCGATATTGTGGGCCGGAGCGGTGGCGGGAGCAGCGCTCGGCTTCTACCTCGTGTCGCTGAACGTCGCCTCGGAGCGCGCCGAGCTCGAGCAGGTCGAAACCAGCATAGCGATGACCCAGCGCGACATCCGCCTGCTTCAGACCGAAATCGGCACGCGCGGCCGGCTCGCCCAGCTGGAGCGGTGGAACGTCAAGTTCATCCGCCTGTCAGCGCCGAGCGCTGACCAGTTCGTCGAGCGCCGATTCCGGGAAGGCGGCAACGCACGGGTCCGCGAGCAAGCCCGCCAGGGCTGCGACGAAGTCGGCAAAAAGCGCGACGGCCGATCCGCTCGCGCCCTTGCCAACCACTACGCCCAAGGCCAAAGCCGGCTCGGCCCAGGCTTCCGCCGGTGGCTTCTCCCGCAACGGCAGCATGCTCAAGGACCGCGTAACCGACAGATGAACGCCCCGACACCCGCTCTCGTCGCACGGCCCGAGCGGCTCCGTCTCGTCGGACAGCGGCGGCAGATCCTGGCGCTGATGCACCAGCGCCTGATGTTCGGCATGCTTCTCTATGCCGGGATCATCGGCATCATCGCGCTCCGCCTCATCTGGCTCGCCGCTTTCGGGGATCATGCCGGGAGCAAGAGCGGTATTGCCAGCATGATGCCGGAGCGCGGTGACATCGTCGACCGCGAGGGACACGCGCTCGCCCGGACCATCGATGCCTGGACGATCGGTCTCCAGCCGAAGAAGGTCATTGGAAACAAGCTCGATCTCGCGCGCAAGCTTGCCCGGCTGATGCCGGAGAAGGACGAGGCCGCCTACCTCGCGATGCTCCGTTCGGACCGGAATTTCTATTATCTGCGCCGCCGTGCCAGCCCGAGCCTGGTGTCGGAAATCAACGCGCTCGGGGAGCCCGGGCTTGCCCTCCAGCGCGAGCCTGACCGGCTCTACCCGCAGCTGAGCCTCGCCGCGCACGTCATTGGTTATACCGACATCGACGGGAAGGGTAACGCTGGCATCGAACGGGCGTTCGACGAGCGGCTCCGGGACGAGGAATTGCGCGACGAGCCGCTGGTCCTAAGCATTTCGAGCCGGGTCCAGCAGGCGCTCGAACATGAGCTCAGCGCGGCGATGGAAACCTTTGCCGCCATTGGCGCGGCCGGCGTCGTCATGGACATCCATACCGGTGAAGTGCTCGCCTTGACCTCGCTTCCGCAGCTCAATCCCAATGCGGCCGGGCAGGGAAGTCCCGAGGCGCGGTTCAACCGGGCAACGCTTGGAGTTTACGAGCTGGGCTCGACCTTCAAGCCGTTCACCGTGGCGATGGCGATGGACGCGGGTGTCATCAAGTCGTTCGGCCAGATGTATCATTGCCCGAGCGCGCTGAAGGTTGCCGGTCGAACCATCAATGATACCCATCCCTTTGGCGGCGCCTGTTCGGTCGCCGAGATCATGAAGGAAAGCTCCAACATCGGAACAGCCCAGATTGCCGACCAGCTGGGATCCGCGCGGCAGAAGGAATTTCTCCGCAAGATGGGCTTTCTCGACAAGGTCGAAGTCGAGCTGCGCGAGCGTGGCCGGACGCTGACGCCCGGTTCGCAGTGGAACCAGATCGAGACGATGACGGTCGGCTATGGCCACGGCATCGCCGTCACGCCGCTCCACCTGGCGATCGGTTATGCCACGCTGTTCAACGGCGGCATCTACCGCCCTGCCACCGTCATCAAGGTCGATCGCAATCACGCGCCAGGCAAGGGGCGCCGCGTGTTCAGCGAGGAAACCAGCTACAAGATGCGCTCGTTGCTGCGACTCGTCGTTACCAAGGGCACGGGCCGCAAGGCCGATGCCCCGGGCTACCGGGTCGGCGGAAAAACGGGTACCGCCGAAAAGCTGGTCGGTGGGCGTTATGTCGGCAACAAGGTGGTCAACACCTTCGCCGGTGTATTCCCGATGGACGAGCCGCGCTATGTGATGGTGGTCATGCTCGACGAGCCGCAACCGACTGCCGAGACGTTCGGGTTCCGCACTGCTGGCTGGAACGTTGCGCCCGTGGTCAGCAAGACCGTCAGCCGCATCGCGCCGATGCTCGGCGTCCGGCCTGACAAGCAGCGCGAACCCGACATGACCCAGGTATTGCCGTACATCCACGAAAAAGCAGGGCGCTGAGGGAATGCTCCTGAGTGAACTTGCCGGCATCCCGGGCGATTCGAAGGTTACCGGTTTCGCGCTCGACCATCGCAAGGTAGCGCCCGGCAACCTGTTCGGTGCCTTTCGGGGCGCTCGCTTCAACGGCGAGGATTTCATCGACGAGGCGGTGAAGCGAGGTGCCGTGGCGGTCGTTGCCCGGCCCGAGGCCAGGGTCGAGGGAGTGGCGCATCTTTCGGCCGACGAGCCGCGGCGCCTGTTCGCCAGGCTCGCGGCAAGCTTTTACGCTCCCTATCCCGCGACGGTGGCGGCAGTGACCGGCACCAACGGAAAGACCTCGACCGTCGAGCTTACACGCCAGCTCTGGCGCATGGCAGGCCACAGGTCGGCCTCGATCGGGACGCTCGGGGTCACCACGGCCGACGACCAGGTTTCAACTGGCCTCACCACTCCCGACATCGTCACGTTCCTTTCCAACATGGCCGGCCTTCGCCGGATGGGGATCAGCCATGTTGCCTATGAGGCCTCCTCCCATGGGCTCGACCAGTTTCGGGCCGAAGGCGTGCCCGTTCAGGCTGCCGCCTTTACCAACCTCTCCAGGGATCATCTCGATTACCACCCGACGATGGAGGCCTATTTCGCGGCCAAGATGCGGTTGTTCGACGAGGTCGTCTCGGCCGACGGAGCCGCTGTGGTCTGGACCGGCGACCCGAAATCCGCGGAGGTGATGGAGCATGCCCGCAAGCGCGGTCTCAAGCTGCTGACCGTCGGGCCGAACGCGGAAACCATCAACCTGGTCGAGCGGCGCTCGACGCCGCTCGGGCAGCAGCTTCTCTTGAAGCACGAGGGAAAAGAGTATCGGCTCTCCCTTCCGCTGATCGGCGCTTACCAGATGAACAATGTGCTGACAGCCGCGGGCATCGTCCTTGCGACCGGCGGCGACTGGCAAAGGACATTAAGCGGAATGGCACGGGTCTCGCCGGTCCGGGGCCGGCTCGAGCGCGCCGTTATCAGCAGGTCGGGCGCCCCCGTCTATGTCGACTATGCCCATACGCCAGATGCGATCGAGGCGGCGATTGCGGCACTCCGTCCGCATGTCGATGGAAAGCTGATCACCGTGGTCGGCGCTGGCGGCGACCGGGACGAGGGCAAGCGCCCGGAGATGGGTTCCGTCGCCGCGAGGCTGTCGGACGTGGTGATCGTTACCGATGACAACCCGCGGACCGAAGATCCTTCGCTGATCCGTCGCGCGGTGCTGTCAGGCGCCCCGGATGCCATCGAGATTGGCGACCGGCGAAGCGCAATCGCCGAGGCTATCGCCATGGCGAGTGCGGGGGATATTGTGCTCGTGGCCGGCAAGGGTCACGAACAGGGACAGATTGTTGGAGACCAGGTTCTGCCATTTGATGATGTGAGCGTGGCGCGGGAGTGCGCCGCATGACGATGCTGTGGACCAGCCAAGAGATCATTGCCGCGACCGGCGGATCACCGGGTGGCGGCGACTTTGAAGCTGGCGGAGTTACCTTTGACAGCCGCGAGGTGGAGCAGGGATGGCTGTTCGTGGCCATGCCGGGAACGGTTGCCGACGGTCATGACTTCGTCGAGCGCGCCTTTGCCGCCGGGGCGTCCGGAGCCCTGGTTTCAAGACCGGTGACGGGCCCCCATGTCCTGGTGAAAGATGTCCCGGAAGCGCTTACGAAGCTCGCAATTGCAGCGCGCAATCGTTGTACTGGCACAATAATTGGGGTCACGGGATCTGTCGGGAAAACCTCCACCAAGGAGGCGCTTTTCGCCGCACTCGATCGCTATTCCCCCGGCCGGGTTCACCGTTCGGTCAAGAGTTATAACAATCACACCGGCGTCCCGCTCAGCCTCGCGCGCATGCCGCGCGACAGCGATTTCGCGGTACTCGAGATGGGGATGAGTGCCAGGGGCGAGATCGCCGGGCTGACCCGGCTGGTTCGTCCGCACCTCGCGGTCATTACCACCCTCGCCTCGGCCCACATCGAGTATCTCGGCTCGATGGAAGCGATTGCCGATGCCAAGGCCGAGATTTTCGAAGGCCTCGAGCCTGAAGGTATCGCCATCGTGCCCGAGGACACGCCCTACCGCGACCGGCTCGTCAAGGCGGCGCGCAAATTTGCCGGCTCAACCGTGACCTTCGGTCATGGGGACGCCGATGTCGCTGCGCTTCACGCGGTTCGCTCGGCAAACGGCGGCAGCCTCGTTACGGCGAGGCTGCTCGACAGCGAGCTTACCTATACCATCGCGCAGCGGGGCGATCACTGGGTGACCAACTCGCTCGCGGTACTTGCAGCGGTCGAGGCTGCCGGCGCCGACGTCGCGGTCGCCGGTCTCGCCCTTGCTGATCTCGGCGGCCTCAAGGGGCGCGGGGAGCGGCACCAGGTCGACATCGAGGGCGGGCAGTATCTGCTGATCGACGAGAGCTATAATGCCAACCCGGCGTCGATGGCCGCCACGCTGAAAGCGCTCGGCGAGGAGCAGGGAGTTTCCCGGAGGATCGCCGTGCTCGGGCCGATGCGCGAGCTTGGCGAGCACTCAGATGCCCTCCATGCAGAGCTTGCGCCATCGGTACTGGATGCAAGGGTCGACCGGCTGATCCTGGTGGGAAGCGAAATGCGCCCCCTCGAGGAAGCGCTGGGCAACGACGTGACGATTGATCGCGCGGAGGGCGTGGAGGAGGCGACGGAAATCCTCGCCCGGCTGGTCCAGCCGGGCGATGCGGTCCTGGTCAAGGCGTCCAACTCGATCGGGCTTGCGAAGCTGGTCGAACGGATGGCAGGGGGGCTGCAGATGGCGGACGCTGGTGAAGGGGCTCGGCGCTAATGCTCTATATATTGGCCGAGCAGCTCGGATTTCCAGGAATTCTCAACCTGATCCGCTACATAAGTTTTCGTGCCGGCGCCGCGACCGCGACCGCACTGCTGATCGGCCTGCTCATCGGTCCGGCCTTCATCAACTGGCTTCGTGCCAAGCAGGGCAAGGGCCAGCCGATCCGTGCCGACGGCCCCCAGAGCCACCTCGCCAAGCGCGGCACGCCGACAATGGGCGGCCTCATGATCCTCATCTCGATCGGTGTCTCGGTCGTCTTGTGGATGGATTTTCGTAATCCATACGTCTGGGCGTGCCTTCTGGTGACCGCGGGGTTCGGCCTGATCGGCTTCCTCGACGACTATGACAAGGTGAAGAAGGCCCACCACGCCGGGCTCAAGGGCCGGACGAGGCTTCTCCTCGAGTTCCTGATCGCCGGCCTTGCTACCTGGCTGATGGTCCGACAGTCGGGGACCGAGCTTTACCTGCCCTTTGTCCAGGGCTCGGTCGCCGACCTTGGATGGGCATATATTGCCTTTGGGGCCTTCGTCATTGTTGCCTTCGGCAACGCGGTGAACCTCACTGACGGTCTTGACGGGCTCGCGACCATGCCGGTCATCATTGCTGCCGTGGCCTTCACGCTGATCGCCTATCTGGTGGGCAATGCCGTCTATGCCGAGTATCTCGGCATTCCCAACGTCAAGGGCGCGGGCGACCTCACCGTGCTTCTGCTGGCAGTCGTCGGCGCTGGTCTTGCCTTCCTGTGGTTCAACGCACCGCCCGCGGCCGTTTTCATGGGAGATACCGGGAGCCTCGCCCTTGGCGGAGCGCTTGGCGCGGTCGCGGTTGCGACCCACCATGAATTCGTCCTGGTGGTCGTCGGCGGCCTGTTTGTCCTCGAAGCCGTCAGCGTCGTCGTCCAGGTGTTCTGGTTCAAACGCTATGGCAAGCGCATCTTCCGGATGGCTCCCATCCATCATCATTTCGAGCATCTCGGGTGGAGCGAGCCGACCGTGGTGATCCGTTTCTGGATCATCAGCTTCATCCTTGCGCTCGCTGGCCTCGCGACGCTCAAGCTAAGGTGATTGCTGCCCGCGCCTTCTCCGACAAATGCTACGCCGTACTGGGTCTCGCCCGAAGCGGCCTGGCCACGGTCGAGGCACTTCTGGCGAGCGGTGCGAAAGTCTGGGCGTGGGACGACCGGGAAGAGGCGCGCTCGAAGCTGCCGGAGGGCGCAGTCCTCGAACATTTCGTAGCGAGCGACCTTGGCAGGTTCGATTCCATCATCGTCACTCCCGGTCTCCCGCTCAACCGCCATCCGATTGCGGCCCTGGCAAGGGCAGCGGGCACCGAGATCATCGGCGACATCGAGCTTTTCTCGCGCGCCCGGGCCGAGCTTCCGCCACACCGACTGGTCGGCATCACCGGGACCAATGGCAAGTCAACCACAACCGCGCTCATCCACCATATTCTCGAGCAGGCTGGCGTTCCCGCGCGCATGGGTGGCAATATCGGCCTTCCAATCCTGAGCCAGGACCCGCTTCCCGCTGGCGGTGTCTATGTGCTGGAGCTTTCAAGCTACCAGATCGATCTCACGAAAAGCCTCGATTGCGATGTCGCCGTGCTGCTCAATGTCACGCCCGACCATCTCGATCGATATTCGGGTTTCGAGGCCTACCGCGATTCAAAGCTTCGGCTCTTCGAAATGCAGTCGCCCGGGAATGTGGCCGTCTCCACCGAGAGGGCGGCTTTGCCAGCGCAGTTCAGCAAATGGCGGGAGCAGGTGCCGGAGCAGCCCGGGGCCCTCGTTGGCGGCCCCGAGCCCTTTTTTCGCGAGGTGGATGCCTCGGCGCAGGACAACTGGCCGGCGCTGCAGGGCCCCCATAACCTGCAGAATGTCGCCGCCGCATATGCGACCTGCGAGGCGCTCGGCCTGGCCGCCGCCGATATCGAAGCGGGGCTTCGGACCTATGGCGGACTTGCCCACCGCATGGAGCGCGTCGCGGAAAGGTCGGGCGTCCTTTTCGTCAACGACAGCAAGGCAACCAATCCAACGGCAACCGCGCCGGCTCTTGCTGCCTTCCAGAACATACGCTGGCTCTGTGGCGGACAGGCCAAGACCGACAATCTCGATGAATGCGCCCCATGGTTCGGCCATGTCGAAAAAGCCTATACCATTGGCGAAGCGGGAGAATTATTCGCTTCCCTCTTGTCGCCGCACATGGCCGTGGCAGAGTGTGTCACTCTGGACGAGGCGGTGAGGAGCGCCGCGTCGGAAGCAAGGGCGGGCGATACTGTCCTTCTTTCTCCGGCCTGCGCTTCCTTTGACCAGTTCCGGGATTTCGAAGCACGCGGCGAAGCGTTCCGCGCCGTGGTGGGGGGATTATGAGCCAGACTATCACCGGCAGGATCAAGGCCAGCGCGGCGCTGGTGGACCCAGGCCGCTATGGCCGGTCCGACCGGTCGCCGATCGCGCTTTGGTTCTGGGAAATCGACCGGGTGCTGTTGTTCATGCTGGCATTGCTCATCGGCTGCGGGCTCATCGCCGTCGCTGCGGCAAGCCCGGCCGCGGCGCAACGCTATTCGGGCGGCTCGGTACGCTTTCACGAGCTCCATTATTTCTACCGCCAGATCGCCTGGATCACATTGTCGATCCCGGTGATGATCGCCATCTCGATGCAGCCGCGCGAGACGCTGCGGCGCCTGTCGCTCCTGGGCTCGCTCCTGTGCATCGTGGCGCTTGCACTGGTCCCCTGGCTCGGCGCCGAGGTGAATGGCGCCCGGCGCTGGCTCAACCTTGGAATCGGCCAGTTTCAGCCTTCCGAGTTCCTGAAGCCGTTCTTCGTCATCTCGATGGCCTGGCTGCTCAGCCTCCGCGAAAATGACAAGAGCCTCCCCATCTTCAGCCTGTCCGCGGTGATGGTGGCGCTTGTTGCGGTTCTCCTCATGCGCCAGCCGGACTTCGGTTCGACCATCATCTTCGCGGCGGTGTGGATCGCGATGCTCGCCATAGCCGGGCTCAACCTCCGAATCCTGGTCGGCCTTGGTATTGCCGCCGTCATCGGCATCGTCCTTGCCTATTTCTTCTACGATGTCGCAACGGCGCGAATTGACGCGTTCATTTTCGGCGAGGGCGACAACTACCAGACCGAAAACGCGATGCGGACGCTCACGGCGGGCGGACTATTCGGGATGGGCCCCGGGGCAGGGACGCGCAAGTTCGGCCTGCCCGAGCCCCATACCGACTATATTTTTTCGGTAATCGGCGAGGAGTTCGGGCTGATTGCTTGCCTCGCGATCGCGCTTCTCTACCTCGGGATCGTCGCCCGGGTGCTGATCAAGCTTCTCGACGAGGAGTCGAGCTTCGCCATCCTCGCCGCCGCCGGCCTTGTCATCCAGTTCGGCCTTCAGGCACTCATCAACATGGCAGTCAACGTCCAGATCGCGCCGTCCAAGGGGATGACGCTACCCTTCATCAGCTATGGTGGCTCATCGATGCTTGCGCTGTCGATTGCCATGGGATTGCTTCTCGCGTTCACGCGGCGAAACCCCTATCTCACTCGCTCGCCCTATGTCGTGAAATGGGGTGGGGAGCATATCAAGGGATGAACATTACGCTAGCCGCTGGAGGTACCGGCGGACACATGGTTCCGGCACACGCGCTCGCCGCCGAGCTCAAGGCGCGCGGCCACGGCGTCATGCTGGTGACCGACGAGCGCGGAGCACGGATCCCGGCGCTGTTCGAAAACGTGCCGGCCCATATTTTGCCAGCCTGCCGGCGGGGCTTAGGACCGATCGGCTGGGTGAAGGCCGCGCGCGCCGTCCTTGAGGGGCGTCGCCAGGCAAAGGCGCTTTACAGTGAATTCCGTCCGGACGCGGTGGTGGGCTTTGGTGGCTATCCGGCCTTTCCGGCACTGCTTGCAGCTAGCGCGCTCGACATTCCGACCATTCTCCACGAGCAGAACGCGGTGCTCGGCCGGGTCAACAGGCTGCTTGCCGGATCTGCCGAGGCGATCGCGACTTCCTATCCCGAGGTCGACCGGCTGAAGCCTGCCTACCAGTCGAAGGTAGAGCTTGTAGGTAACCCGGTGCGGCAATCGGTCGCCCGGCTCGGCACCATGCCTTTTCCCGAGTTCGACGAGACAGCCCCGCTCAAGATCCTGGTGACGGGCGGCAGCCAGGGAGCAACGGTGCTTGGCCAGGTCGTCCCCGACGCCCTCGGCATGCTGCCGCCCAAGCTCAGGCACCGGCTGCAGGTGGTCCAGCAGTGCCGGCCCGACGATATCGAGACGGTGCGCAACCGCTACGCCGCGCTCAATATCCCGGCGGAGCTCCTGACCTACATCGAGGACATGCCCGAGCGGATCGGCGAGGCACATCTCGTGCTCGCCCGCGCCGGCGCATCGACCATTGCCGAGCTCACCGCAGCGGGCCGCCCGGCAATTCTCGTCCCGCTGCCAATTGCAACCGACGATCACCAGACCGCCAACGCCCGGGAGATGGCAAAGGCCGGCGGTGCAAGGATGATCCCCCAAAGCGAGTTCACGCCGGAACTGCTTGCAAGGCAGATCGAGGCAATCGCGGGTGACGGGCAGGCGCTCGCCAATGCCGCCGAGCGTGCGCTCTCGGTCGGTCGGCCCCATGCGACCAGTGACCTTGCCGATCTCGTCGAACGGATCGCCGGCGGCGCCTCGCTGCTTCCGGTCGGCCCAGCCCAGCCCGTCAAGAGGCCCGCCGTCAGCGGCCAGGGGGTGCCGGCGTGAAGGCGATGGGCACCGAGATCGGAACGATCCACTTCATCGGCATCGGCGGCATCGGCATGTCGGGTATTGCAGAGGTCATGCACCACCTCGGCTACAAGGTGCAGGGATCGGACCAGAACGAGAGCTATGTTACCGAGGGCCTGCGCAAGCGCGGCATCCCCGTGATGATCGGACAGAGCGCGGACAATCTGGGCGATGCAGCGGTCGTCGTCTGTTCGACCGCCATCCGCGAGGACAACCCCGAGGTAGAGGCAGCGGCCGAGCGACGCCTGCCGCGCGTCCGGCGGGCGGAGATGCTCGCCGAGCTGATGCGGATGCAGTCGACCATCGCGGTGGCCGGCACTCACGGCAAGACCACGACCACCTCGATGATTGCAGCCATGCTCGATGCCGGCGGCATTGACCCGACGGTCATCAACGGCGGGATCATCAACGCCTATGGGTCCAATGCCCGGCTCGGAAAATCCGACTGGATGGTAATCGAGGCCGACGAGAGCGATGGCAGCTTCCTGAGGCTCGACGGGACGATCGCGGTGGTGACCAACATCGATCCCGAGCATCTCGATCACTACGGCAACTTCGACGCGATCAAGGATGCCTATGTCGAGTTCATCGAGAATGTGCCCTTCTACGGGCTGGCCGTGATGTGCGTTGACCATCCCGAGGTGCAAAGCGTGCTGTCGCGCATCCGGGACCGGCGGGTTGTCACCTACGGGACTTCCGCGCTTGCCGACCTGCGGGCCGACAATATCGTCCCCGAAAATGGCGGAAGCCGCTTCGATGTCTCGATCCGCCAGGGCGACGGCGAGCGTCACGTGATAGAAAGCGTGTTCGTTCCAATGCCGGGCCGGCACAACGTGCTGAATGCGCTGGCTGCAATCGCCGTTGGCCGGGAATTCGGCTTCAGCGACGAGGGGATCCGCGGGGGTTTCCGCAATTTCACCGGAGTGAAGCGCCGTTTCACCAAGGTCGGCGAGGCTGATGGCGCAACCATCATCGATGATTATGCCCATCACCCGGTGGAAATCCGGTCGGTCCTGGCAGCCGCGCGCGAGGCAGCCGAAGAGCGGGTGATCGCCGTCGTCCAGCCCCATCGCTATACCAGGCTTCGTGACCTGATGGAGGACTTCCAGAACGCGTTCAACGATGCCGACGTCGTGTTCATCGCACCGGTCTATGCGGCCGGCGAAGAGCCGATCGAGGGCATAGACAGCGCCGCGCTGGCGGAAGGGCTCCGGGCCCGGGGCCATCGCATGGTCAGAACGGTGGACAGCCCGGGCGAGCTGGCCGCCTCGCTGCGCGATCTTGCTGCACCTGGCGACATTGTCGTTTGCATGGGCGCTGGAGACATTACCAAGTGGGCAGCCGGGCTTGCAGATGGCATCGTCCGCGCGAGGGCTTCAAAATGAGCAGCGTTGCCCCGGGCACCGCGGTCCGCGGAAAGCTGAACAGGGATGCGCCGCTCGCCCCGCTGGTCTGGTTCAAGTCGGGCGGCAATGCCGAGACCCTGTTCGAGCCCGCTGACCGGGACGATCTTGCCCAGTATCTCAGGAGCCTGGAGCCTGGAACGCCGGTGATGGCGCTTGGCCTTGGTTCCAACCTCATCGTCCGGGACGGCGGGGTGCCAGGTGTCGTCGTGAGGCTCGGCAAGGCTTTTGCCGCCATCGAGAAGGTCGATACAACCACGCTCCGCTGCGGCGGCGGCGCAAGCGGCATCCTCGTTTCATCCACCGCGCGCGACGCTTCCATCGCCGGGATGGAGTTCCTCAGGGGAATTCCAGGAACGGTCGGGGGCTTCGTCCGGATGAACGGCGGAGCTTATGGCCGCGAGGTCTCCGACATATTGGTTGGCTGTACGGTGGTGACCCGCGAGGGCAACATCGAGGAATGGCCAGCCGAGCGGCTTGGCTACAGTTACCGTCACTCGGAGCTTCCCGAGGGGGCTATCGTCGTCGAGGCGGTTTTTCGCGGTATCGAGGGCGATCGGGTGATCATTGGCGGGGAAATGGACCGGATCGCCAAGGCTCGCGAGGAATCGCAGCCGCTGCGCAGCCGGACGGGTGGTTCCACCTTCAAGAATCCGCCAGGGCACAAGGCCTGGGCGCTGGTCGATGCGGCAGGCTGCCGCGGCCTGCGCCGGGGCGACGCGCAAGTCTCGGAGAAGCATTGCAATTTCCTGCTCAACCTTCAACGCCGGTAACGCTAGCAGTGCCTATTTCGATGGGTTTGGCGAGCAAGTCCGGCGCCGCGTGCAGGCGAAGACCAACATTACCCTTGAATGGGAAATTCAGCGGATTGGAGTGGCGTGAGCGTGACCCAGCAGCTCGATCGGAGCCTTCATATCGTCGTGCTGATGGGCGGCTGGTCATCGGAACGGCCAGTGTCGCTGATGAGCGGCGAAGGCGTGGTCGAGGCGCTCAAGGAGCGCGGCTTTGCCAACGTGACCGCGCTCGACATGGACCGTGACGTTGCCCGGCGGCTGGCCGAGCTGCAGCCCGACGTCGTGTTCAATGCTCCCGCAATGCGGCCAGCAGCAGATCCGCCAGTTCCGGCGTGTAGAGCCCGTCGCTCGACACGGAGGCCACCATCACACTGGCCTCGATCCTCGAGAGCGCCGCGTCCACTCCCCCGCGCCCCCGCCCGACGTCGTCTTCCATGCCCTTCACAGCACGCCGGGCGACACCGGGACGATCCAGGGGATGCTCGACCTCATGCAGATCCCCTATACCCACAGCGGGCTGGAAACGTCGGTCATCGCCATCGACAAGGAACTGACCAAGATGGTGCTGGTCCCTCACGGGGTCCGGATGCCCAAGGGCAAGATCGTCGAGAGCAGGACTCTCTACGAAGGCGACCCGATGCCGCGGCCCTATGTGCTGAAGCCGATCAACGAGGGCAGTTCAGTTGGTGTCGCGATCGTCACCGACGAGGGCAATTATGGCCACCCGATCAGCGCCCGGGCCGAGGGGCCGTGGCGTCACTTCGACCGGCTGCTTGCAGAGCCTTTCATCCGCGGCCGCGAACTTACCGTTGCAGTTCTCGGCGACGAGGCGCTTTGCGTCACCGAACTGAAGCCGGTGCAGGGGTTCTACGATTTCGACGCCAAATATACCGACGGCCTGACCGAGCATGTCTGCCCGGCCGAGATCCCTCCGGGCATCGCCAGTGAAATGATGAAAATGGCGCTTGCGGCGCACCGGCTGCTTGGCTGCCGCGGCGCGTCGCGCTCGGATTTCAGGTGGGACGACAGCCAGGGCGATGCCGGAATTTACCTGCTCGAGGTCAACACCCAGCCGGGCATGACCCCGCTCAGCCTGGTGCCAGAACAGGCGCGCCAGAAGGGCATCAGCTACGGCGAACTTGTCGAGCGGATCATCGCCGAGGCAGTCCATGACTTCAGTGCAAGGGAGGTGGCCGGGACGTGAGCGGTGCACATGTCCGGCGGGGGGCGTCGGGCCGGGCAGGATCCCGCAAGGGAAGCTCACGCGTCTCCGTGCCGAAGAAGCTGGCGAAGAAGCTTCCGGTGAAGCAGGCCGAGGCCAACCGGATTGCCGGCTGGGCCTTTGGCCTGTTCCTCCTCGCAATCGCCGCTGCCGCGGTCTATGCGCTCGATATCCCGGCCAGGCTGGGCACCGCGGCCGGCGAGGCCGTTGGCAATGCCGGCTTCAGGGTGAAGAGCATCGACGTCCGGGGCATCCGGCGGATGGACCCTCGCCCCGTCTATGAGCTGGCGGCCGACCAGAAAACAACGGCAATGCCCCTGCTCGACGTCTCCGCGATCCGCGAGCGGCTCCTGGAATATGGCTGGGTCCAGGACGCGAGGGTCTCGCGCCGTTTCCCCGACACGCTCGTCATCGACATCGTCGAGCGGCAGCCGGCCGCGCTCTGGCAGGACGAAGACCGGCTGACCCTTATCGACCGGGACGGCGTCGTGCTCGACCGGGTGCCGGTCAGCCGAATGCCTGACTTGCCGCTGCTGATCGGCAAGGGCGCCAATGAGCATGCGCGGGCGCTGGACTCGCTGCTCGGAATGACACCTTCGCTCAAGGCGCAGCTGGTATCGGCGACCTGGGTCGGGGAGCGGCGATGGGACCTCGCATTCCAGTCCGGGGAGACGGTTGCGCTCCCCGAGGGGCAGACAGCTGCTGCAACCGCGCTCACCCGATTTGCCAGGATGGACAAGTCGGCAGGCCTGCTCGGCCGCGGGATCGTCCGGTTCGACCTGCGTATCCCGGGCAAGATGACGGTCCGCCTGCCGCGCGATCCGGGCGAACCGATCATCCCGAAACCCGCCTCCGAGAGTTGAGCAACGCATAATGCCAGTAGATCCAGACCTGCCGCTCATTGCCGCGCTCGACATCGGCTCCTCCAAGGTCAGCGCATTGATCGTCGTCCGCGATGCCGATGGCCGCCTGCGCGTGCTCGGGACCGGCCAGCGCGAAAGCCGGGGCGTCAAGCGCGGCTATGTCACCGACATGGAGGCAAGCGAGGTGGCGGTCCGCGAGGCGGTCGAGATCGCCGAGCGCATCTCCGGCGTTACCATCGACGATGTCTGGGCGAGCTTTTCAGCCGGGGGACTGGTCAGTGACATTGCCAATGTCGAGGTCGAGCTCGGCGGCCACCAGATCGAGCAGTCCGACATTGACGAGCTGCTTGCGGCGGGCCGGGGCGCAATCGACCGCAACGGCCAGGTCGTATTACATGCCCATCCAGCGCTCTACACGCTCGATGGCGTCGAGGGCGTTTCCCAGCCCATCGGGCTGCACGCCGACCGTCTCGGCGTCGATATCCATGTTGTCGCAGCGGATCCGGCGCCTCTTCGCAACATCGACTATGTGATCCGCTCGGCGCATCTCGGCGTGAAGGCGATCGTCGCCTCCCCGGTCGCTGCGGCGCTCGCCTGCCTCACGGCAGAGGAGCGCGAGCTCGGCGTTGCGCTGGTGGAACTGGGCGCGGAGGTCACGAACGTCTCGCTCCACGCCGGCGGCATGCTCGTCGGCCTGAGGTCGATACCGCTCGGAGCCAAGGACATCACCGATGACATCGCCTGTGCCTTCGGGGTGCAGCGGCGGGAGGCGGAGCGGATGAAGTGCCGCTTCGGCTCGGCGATGACCAGCCCGCGCGACAATCACGAGATGATCGAGGCGATGCCGATCGGAGCGGACGAGGGCGGGGAGCCGCTGCGCATCACCCACGCCCAGCTGATCACGGTTATCCGCCAGCGGATCGAGCAGATCACGTCCGAGATCGAGCGCGCGCTGAAGGAACTCGGCTTTTCCGGGCCGGTGGGACGGCAGGTCGTGCTGACCGGCGGCGGATCGGAGCTCAAGAATATCGCCGACTATATGCAAGGCGTGCTCGGCCGGGCGGTCCGCGTCGGTCGCCCAAGGACGATTACCGGCCTTCCCGAAGCCCATAGCGGCCCGGCCTTTTCAACGCTGGTCGGCCTTGCCCAGCTGGCGGCGAGCGGGCGCGGCGACATTCGCGATCTTGCAATGGTCGGAACGGCGCAGCGGCGCCCGGCCAGCGGCATGTTGGGCAGGTTGATCGCGGCGATGAAGGGCGGTTTTTAGGCGTCGATGTCGTCCCGGCACCGGTGGCGGTTGCCAGTTCGCCATGCTAGCCTCGCTGCAATTCTTCCGATGCGAGAGCTAAAGCTTGGAGATTTGAAGTAACGGCGGGGCGCAGGATTGCTTTGCCTTTGTGCCATTTTGAATCAGGGTGAGTCTGGAGGGGCACAATTCACCGTTTTTTTCGCTCAGGGTTAACATTTCCGCTTGTCGCGGGACTCGCAATGATTCATGGATTCTTATTGACGGTTCAACGCGCTAGGCGCGCAGGGAGGGGTTAGTCCATGAGCATTGATTTCATCCGGCCCGAAGTTGACGAACTTCGACCGAGGATCAGTGTCATTGGCGTTGGCGGCGCTGGCGGCAATGCCATCGCCAACATGATCCGCTCCGATGTCCAGGGCGTCCAGTTCCTGGTCGCCAATACCGACGCGCAGGCGCTCAATGCCTCCGAGGCGGACCAGCGCATCCAGCTCGGTCTCAAGATCACCCAGGGCCTTGGCGCCGGGTCCCGGCCGGAAATTGGTCGTGCCGCCGCCGAAGAGACGATCGACGAAATCGAGCGCTCGCTCGAGGGCGCTCACATGTGCTTCATCGCCGCCGGCATGGGTGGCGGCACGGGCACTGGCGCCGCGCCGGTCATCGCCAAGGCTGCCCGCGACAAGGGCATCCTCACGGTTGGCGTCGTCACCAAGCCCTTTGCCTTCGAGGGCGCTCGCCGGATGCGGTCGGCGGAAAGCGGCATCGAGGAGTTGCAGAAGCATGTCGATACTCTGATCGTCATCCCCAACCAGAACCTGTTCCGCCTCGCCACTTCGGAAACGACCTTCAAGGAAGCGTTCCAGATGGCGGATGAAGTGCTCCAGCAGGGCGTCCGCGGCATCACTGACCTGATGGTCATGCCGGGCCTCATCAACCTCGACTTCGCCGACGTCCGCTCGGTGATGGGCGAAATGGGCAAGGCGATGATGGGTACCGGCGAGGCCGACGGTGACAATCGCGCGATCGAGGCGGCCGAAAAGGCCATCTCCAACCCGCTGCTCGACGGCGTCAGCATGAAGGGCGCCAAGGGCGTCATCATCTCGATCACCGGCGGCGAGGACATGCGCCTGATGGAAGTCGACGAGGCTGCAAGCCATATCAAGGAACTGGTCGACCCGGACGCCAACATCATCTGGGGTTCGGCGTTCAACAATGACCTTGGCGGCAAGATCCGCGTGTCGGTCGTCGCAACCGGCATCGAGGCCGAGCAGGCCGTACAGCCAACCCAGGGCAAGGTCTTCACCTTCCCGACGGCCAGCCGCCCGGCGGCAGCGCCTGCACCGGCACCTGCACAGGGCCCAACCTCGACCGTCGCGCCGCCGCCAGCCCAGCAGGAAGAGCCGCTCGAGCTCGTCGACACCGACGAGGCAATCGACGAGCTTCTCCTGGAAAGCGATGACATCCTCGCCGACCCGGTTCTTGGAACGCCGATCGATCCTCCGGCCGACGACGAAGAGGTCCAGCCCGAGGCGGCCGAGCCGGCAAGGCCGGCGCCTGCCGCGGGAACGCTTTTCGAGCGCATGTCGAACATCGCCCGTGGCGCTGCCCAGGCGAAGGTCGAAGATGAGCCGATGCCGGGGTTCCGCAGGGAGCCGCTCGATATTCCGCGTTTCCTGAACCGCCAGAACAATCAGTAATGCGGCCCCGGTTGGACCCGGCTCGTCGCCGGGTCGCAACGGCTTGTCGCGGCGGCCTTTCCAGCAAGCTTTGAGCAAGCTTCGATCGGGCATGGGGAGGAACATGCCAAAGATGGGTTCGAAGTGCGCGCGGCTGGCCGCTGCGCTTGCCATGGTCATTGCAGCGAGCGCTGCATCCGCAACGGCCAATATTTCCGTGGCCCCGGAATCTCCGGGGTCCGCATTGTCACGTCATATCCGGGTTCTTGCATCCAAGCCGCGAGACTTCACTGCGCTGATCGGCGCCGGCCAGGCAGCACTTGCCCTCGGCGACGTGCAGGCCGCCGCCGGGTTTTTCGGGCGAGCGGAGGAAGCTTATCCCAACGAGCCGGCCGCCAAGGCAGGGCTGGGCGCCGCCATGGCGCACATGGGGGATGCTGACGGGGCCATCTTCTATTTTGACCAGGCCACCCGTCTCGGCGCAACGCCGCTGACCATCGCCCTCGACCGCGGCCTTGCCAAGGATCTCAACGGCGACCTTGCAGCCGCCCAGCGCGACTATCGGCTGGCAATCCAGTCGCTCAACAGCGACGAGGGTCGTCGTCGGCTGGCGCTCAGCCTCGCCATCGGCCGTGACCGGGCGGCGGCGATCGCCGCCATCCAGCCGTTGCTGAACCGCCGCGACCCGGCGGCACAGCGCACCCGGGCCTTCGTCCTGGCGCTGGTCGGCGACCAGGCCGGTGCTGCCGAGGCCATCGAGGCGGTGATGCCGGGCGGCTCGGCAAGGTTCGCGCCCTTTTTCAACTATCTTCCCTACCTCAGCGTCCAGGAAAAGGCTGCCGCCGTGCACCTCGGGATGTTTCCCGACAACGCCGCCGAGCGCGTTGCGCAGCTCCAGGCGGCACCAGTCCAGCAGGGAAGGCCGGTGCAGCAGACGCCACCGGTCCAGCAGGTCGCGCGGGCCCGCCAGCCAGCGCCGCCTGGCCAGGTAGCAATCAAGTCGACCCCGCGCCTCGGGGAAGAGAGGTCCCAGGGAGGAGCTGCCGGCGGCCCCACAGAGCCGTCAGCGGCCGCCGGTGAGCCCGTCCAGCTCGCGTCGAACGAGGCCACATCCGCGGTTCCGGGATTTACGCTGCCTTCGCAAGCGGCCTCCTCCTCCTCCTCCTCCTCAGTCGCGCTTCCCCAGGCATCCGCCAGCACGACGGCATCGAGCCCGCAGGCCAGCGTTGAGGCATCCGTCACTCCCACCGATAATCTGAGCGGGATCGACAAGCTGCTCCAGACGATGGCCGAGGCGCCGCCGCCTCCCCCGGCTCCCAGGCCCAAGGTGGAGCGGACGAGCGAGCGCGAGGCCGCGGCGAAGAAGGCCGCCGACAGGAAGGCGGCGGAAAAGAAGGCCGCCGAGAAGAAAGCACGTGATGCCAAGCTCGCGGCCGAGAAGAAGGCTCGCGAGGAAGAAGCACGTCTCGGCGTCAGGGGGACCTACTGGGTGCAGCTCGCCGGGGGTTCCAACCAGGACCGGATGGGCAGTGAGTATCGCAAGCTCAGTGCCAAGGCGGGCAAGCTTTTGAAGTCGCGGCCCGGATATGTGACCGAGGGCAAGGAATATTTTCGGCTGGTGGTGGGGCCGTTCGACAGCAAGTCGGAGAGCCAGGCCTTCGTCAACAGCCTTGCCAAGGAGGGCGTAGACAGCTTTAGCTGGACACGCACCCCGGCCCAGATCAAGATTGAGAAACTTTCCTCCAAATGACGCTTCCAAAGGCTCTCGCCGCCGACCCCTCAAGATCGCGCGGTAGGGCCTTCGCCGAGGATGACCGTGGCCCAAGGGGCCCGCGTGACGTCTTCCAGCGCGACCGGGACCGGATAATCCACTCGGTTGCCTTCCGGCGCCTCCGCCACAAGACGCAGGTGTTTGTCGCGCCCGACGGCGACCATTTCCGGGTCCGGCTTACCCATTCGATCGAGGTGGCGCAGATCGGCCGCACCATCGCCCGGATACTTGGGCTGAACGAGGACCTGACCGAGGCCCTCTGCCTTGCGCATGACCTCGGGCACCCGCCGTTCGGCCATGGCGGGGAGGAGGCGCTCCAGGCCAGCCTCGCCGATGCCGGCGTGTTCGATCACAACGGCCATTCGCTCCGGCTGGTGACCTGCCTCGAAAATCCCTATCCCTCGTTCGACGGTCTCAACCTTACGTGGGAGATGCTCGAGGGTCTCGCCAAGCATAACGGGCCGATCGACAACCCCGGGTGGGCCCTTGCAGAGGCCAACCGCCACTTCGACCTGGAGCTGATGAGCTGGCCCGGGCTGGAGGCCCAGGTCGCTGCAATTTCGGACGACATCGCCTATGACAACCACGACATCGACGATGGCCTGAGGTCCGGGATCCTCGATCTCGACCAGCTGATGGAGTTGCCGTACGTCCAGCGGCACTGGGATGCCATCGAGAAGCGGCACCCGGGAATCGATCGGACACGGAAGATAAAGGCGCTGGTTCGCGACGGCATCGGGACGATGGTCGGCGACGTGCTCGAGGAGGCGCGAAGGCGCATCCTGGACGCCGGGGTCGAGACGATCGACGATGTCCGGGCAGCGGGACGACAGCTGGTCGGCTTCTCGTCCGGGATGGCTGCCGAGGAACGCGGCCTCAAGCGCCACCTCTACCGGCACCTGTATGACAGCCCGCAGCTCAAGCCGATCCGGGTGGAGGCTCAGCGGATCGTCAGTGATCTTGCTGCCTATTATCGTTCCGAACCGGGCCGTGTGCCGCCCGGATGGCAGCGGGGCGAAGGCGAAATCGCAAGGTTAAGGGGGATCGGCGATTTTATCGCCGGGATGACGGATCGCTACGCCATTGCGAGGCACGAGGAACTGGTTGGCCCGGTAAACCTCCCGGACCGCTTCTAAGGTTCGCACGGGGAAAAATTCGGAGGCGCCGGCACGACCGACACCTCCTCGCGGCCTTTCAGCCAGTATGGCGTTCCCCCTTGAACGCGGGCGGAAATGCCAGTCGCGCCATCTTCGGAGACGGCGCGTACTCAATGGGAACTTCTAGTAGCCGGTGTTGGTGGTCGTGTTATCGACGGCTTCGTTGCCCGTCATGTTATCAGTCGCGTTCATGTCCATGTTCGTGTCCATGTCCATGTTCATGTCGTTCATGCCCATGTTCATGTCTGCGTTCATGTCCATGTTGAGATCGTCATTGAGCGTGGCGTCGAGGTTGTTCGCCTCGTCATTCCCGCCGCAAGCGGCCAATCCCAATGCGGCCGCGCACGCGCCGGCCAGCAGAAACTTTCTCATTTGCATTCCTCCTCTCAACCGCGCTCCAACGAACGCTCGGCAAGGGCGTTCCAGCTTATCGGACTCCACAGCAGTGTTAAATTTCTGTTATACGTCGATCTGAGCGTATCAAAGGGGCAAGACAATGGTGCGAATGGGGATCGCATTAATTCTGCTTTCGTCGGGTTCGGCCGCGGCCGCGGCCGACACGGACTGGGGCATTCGCGAGGTCGGAAAATCGGCAAGGGCAGCAGAAGAGCCGCTCCCCGCCGGGACCTGGGGACTCGAGGCAAACGCGGTTGGCAAACATGTCGACATGGCGCAGGTAAGCCAGATCGGGGCTCGCTGTGGCCGGGTCACCAGTACTTATCGCACTCCTTCCCATAACCGGCACGTCCGCGGCGTGGCCAACAGCTATCACTTGAGGAACAGGGCAATCGACATCGCCCGCAAGCCCGGCGTCAGCCATCGGCAGATCGCGGCGGCCTATCGGAACGCGGGCTATTCGCTCGCCGAGTCGCTCGACGAGGGGGACCATAGCCACTTTGCGTTCGGTCCGCCCCGGCGGCGGTCCACGACGGTACGCCCGCAAATGGTCGCGGTTGATTCGGGCGAGAAGACCGAATGGCGGATCATCTATGCGCCGCCGACCGCTGCCGGCGGAAACTGAGGTCCAGCGGGGATAAGCCCATTGTTGGCGAAGCGGGCGTGAACCGCTAGAGCCGCGCCGAAATCCATCATTTCGGTGAACGACATTGTCACTTTACAGCCGCTATAACGACCTGCTCGACGCCATCCTAGACCGGCTGGTCGAGGAAGGGAGCCTTCCCGCCGGGCTGAACCGCGCCGCGGTCGCAATCGAGCCGACGCGCGATCCAAAGCACGGCGACCTTGCAACCAACGCGGCCATGGTTCTGGCCAAGCCGGCTGGCACCAACCCCCGCGCGCTGGCCGAGGTCATCAAGCCGGCGCTCGAGGCGATGCCGGGCGTTGCCGATGTCGAGATCGCTGGCCCTGGCTTCATCAACATGCGGCTCGATGACAGGGTGTGGCGCGACGAGCTGGTGACCATCCTCGCCGAAAAGGAGCGCTATGGTCTCTCCACCGTCGGCGGAAACGAGCGGGTCAATGTCGAATATGTATCCGCCAATCCCACCGGGCCGATGCACATGGGTCATTGCCGCGGGGCGGTGGTCGGCGATGCGCTTGCCCGGCTGCTCGAAGCTGCCGGCTTCCGGGTAACCAAGGAATATTATGTCAATGACGCGGGGAGCCAGGTCGACACGCTCGCCCGCTCGGCCCACCTTCGCTACCGCGAGGCGCTCGGCGAGGACATTGGAGAGATTCCCGAGGGCTTTTATCCGGGCGATTATCTGAAGCCGGTCGGCGAGAAGCTGGCGGCCGAATTTGGCGATCGCTGGGTCGGCCGGCCCGAGGAAGAATGGCTGAAGCTGTTCAAGGAAAAGTCGGTGGCGGCGATGATCGACCTCATCCGCCATGACCTCGGACTTCTTGGCATCCACCACGATATTTTTGCCTCGGAAGCCAAGCTCCAGCAATCAGGCATGGTCGAGAAGGCGGCGGAGCAACTCCGTTCCAAGGGGCTTGTCTACGAGGGCGAGCTCGAACGCCCAAAGAGCCTCGATCCCCATGACGAATGGGAGCCCACCTCGCTCACCCTCTTCCGGTCGACAATGTTCGGGGACGACCAGGACCGGCCGATGAGGAAGTCTGATGGTTCATGGACCTATTTCGGCGCGGATGCCGCCTATCACCTCCAGAAAGCCGAGACGGCCGACCACCTGGTGAATATCTGGGGCGCGGACCATTCCGGCACGGTAAAGCGCGTACAGGCCGCGGTTACCGCGCTGACCGACGGCCGTGTCGATCTCGACGTCAAGCTGGTCCAGATGGTCCGGCTGTTCCGGGCAGGCGAGCCGATCAAGATGAGCAAGCGCGCCGGCAACTTCGTCACTCTCGCCGACGTGGTGCGCGAGGTAGGCAAGGACGTGGTCCGGTTCATGATGCTGACGAAGCGCAGCGACTCCATGCTCGACTTCGACTTTGCCAAGGTCATCGAAGCGTCCAAGGACAACCCGGTATTCTATGTCCAATATGCCCACGCGCGGGTGCGCTCGCTGCAGCGCCGCGCGGCAGAAGCGGGGCTTGCCGCCGACGAACCGGCTGACCTCGCGCTGCTCGATGGCGAGGAACTGGCGCTGGTGAAGCTTGCCGCCCAATATCCACGGATCGTCGAGGGGGCGGCGCTGGCCCATGAGCCGCACCGGGTAGCATTTTACCTCTACGACCTTGCCGCGGCATTGCACGCGCTCTGGAACCGCGGCAACGATGACCCGCAGCGACGCTTTCTCCTTGAAAATAATCCACAACTTTCTCGCGCGAGACTGGAACTGGCCGGCGGAATTGGGCAGATTATCCGCAACGGCCTCGGGCTGATGGGGGTGGAGGCCGCCGAGGAGATGCGCTGATGGCGGATGCGGGGGTGACAGGTGATCCAGGACGTTTACCCTGGCTCGAACCCTATCGTGCGCCGCCCCGGAAGAAATCGAACCGCCGCGCGGGCATCGGGACGCTGGCCGGCGTGGCGGGGCTTTGCCTCGTCGTTGCACTTCTTGGCCGTGACATGATCGTCGATCGATCGAGCGGGAGTGCATCCACGCCCGAAACCCGGGTAATCCTTCCCTCCCCGGAAGAGCTCCAGCCCAAGGTCGTCCTACCGCCGCTGAAGGACGGAAACGCTTCGCCGGCTCCAACTGGCCAGGCAGAGCCGTCCCGGGCCGAGCCTGCTCGCCTTGTCAGGCCAGCACGTCGGCCGGCGGGGGCAAGGAAGGCGCGTGCTGCCACCACCATCGAAGAGGAAGCCGTCGACCCCGACAGCGCCGCATTGCCGGTGTCGGAGGCTGCCGAGGCCATTGCGGCGCTCCCCTTGCCACCCGATCCGCCGCGACCGGCCGTCGATCCATCCGCGAGGCTCGTTAGAGGCAAGACGGTCCAGCTGGGCGTCTATCTGACTGCCCAGCAGGCTGAAACGGCATGGCAGAAAGCCATCCGCGACTATACTTTCCTGGTCACCATGCCCAAGGACATAGAGCCGATCACGATCCGGTCGCGCCGCTTCTACCGGCTCCAGCTCGGGACGCCCTCCAGGAAACATGCCAAGCAGCTGTGCAGCAACCTCAAATCGATCGGCCGGGCCTGCACGGTAGCGTGAGGCCGGGCGGCCGGCCGGACCCGCAAATTTTTTCACTTTCCGGCACTCCCATCCCGGCGACGCCGGCCCTAGGATGGCCCGGTAAGCAGTTCGGGGAGAGGTAGCGGGAATGAGCGAAGCACGAGGCTTTGACAGCGAGTCATTGCCATGGCTCGAGGCCGTCGAGAATGAGGACGGACCCAGGGCCATTTCCGCTCGCAAGATGCTGGTTGGCCTACTGCTCGTCCTGCTCGGCGGGGCGGCGGTTGCCGGGACGATGTTCTGGCTGGGCCGGCAGGACCCGGCGCCGGGCGGTGCTCCGGAACTGATCCGGGCGGAGCCCGGGCCCTACAAGGTGAAGCCGAGCGATCCCGGCGGGCTCGACGTCGCCGGTGACAGCGAAACCGCCTATTCGACGAGTGCCGGGGAGGATCCCGATGCTGCGCTCGACGTGCGCAAGCTGCCCCCGGACATGAAGCCGCTCCCGGTGGAAACGCCCGCGGAAGATGCCCCGCCCAAGAAGCTCCCGCCCAACGAGGTGAAGGAACCGGCACCCGACGATGGCGCGGCGCCTGCGGCGCCCACGGCCCCAACGGTCCAGCTTGGCGCCTATGCCTCGACCATCAAGGCCGAGACGGCGTGGAAGCTGCTATCGGGACGTTTCCCCGAGGTCGCCGCGCTTGAGCGCCAGGTCGTCGGTGCCACGGTTGGCGGCAAGTCCATCTATCGCCTCCGGGCCACCGGCTCGACCGACCAGACCCGCGCCGCCTGCGAAGCACTTCGCAAGGCCGGTGAAAGCTGCCTGGTGATCCGCTGATGATGGCAGCAATTTACGGCCTTTCGGGGCCCCAACTTACCGACGACGAGCGGTCATTCTTCCGCGATGCCCGGCCTGCCGGCTATATATTGTTTGCCCGAAATATTGTGTCGCGTGAACAGTTGCGAAGCTTGACCGATGCGCTTCGCGAGCTGGAAGGGCATGACGAGGTGCCGATCCTGATCGACCAGGAAGGTGGCCGGGTTGCCCGGATGCGGCCACCCGAATGGCCGGCGTTTCCGAGCGGGGAGGCCTTTGACCGGCTTTACCAGCTCGCCCCGTCGAGCGCCATCGAGGCCGCAAGGGTCAATGCCCGCGCGCTCGGGCTGATGCTGCACGAGGCGGGGGTAAATGTTGATTGCCTGCCGATGCTTGACGTCCGCCAGCCCGGAGCAAGCGACATTGTCGGCGACCGCGCGCTCGGGGCAGAGCCAATGCAGGTCGCGGCACTTGGCAAGGCAATACTCGATGGGCTGCGAAGCGCCGGAACGCTCGGCGTCATCAAGCATATTCCAGGGCACGGCCGGGCGCTGGTCGACAGCCATCTCGCTCTACCGGTGGTCGACGCCACCGACGAGGAACTGAGCATCGATCTCGAGCCGTTCGAGCGGCTTCGCGAGGCGCCGATGGGAATGACCAGCCACCTGCTCTACACTGCGTGGGACCGTGAGCGTCCTGCGTCCCAGTCGCCGTTCATCATCAGCGAGATCATCCGCCAGCGCATCGGGTTCGAGGGTTTCCTCATGAGCGATGACATCGGGATGGAGGCCCTGGCCGGCGACCATGGCGAGCGGGCTTCCGCATGCGTAGCCGCCGGCTGCGACGTCGCCCTGCATTGTGATGGAAAGATGGAGAATATGCTGCTGGTCGCCGGCGCGGTCGGGGAACTTTCACCGGAAAGCGCAGCGCGCCTGGCCCGGGCGATGGCAATGCGCTTCACGCCCGACGACGAAATGGATTTCGCCGAGGCCGTCGCCAAGCGCGACGCGCTGCTGGCCTTGGCCTGAAAAGCGGCATAGGCTCGGGCCCATGGCCGAAGAGTTCCAGTTTGCAGTGGCACGCGACGAGGAGACGCTGAGCCTCAGCATCGATGGCTGGGAAGGACCGCTCGACCTGCTGCTGAGTCTCGCGCGCCAGCAGAAAGTGGACCTCCACCAGATCTCCATTCTAGCGCTGGTCGAGCAATATCTGGCCTATATCGAGGGTGCACGGTCGCTCCGGCTGGAAATCGCTGCCGATTACCTGGTGATGGCGGCCTGGCTGGCCTACCTCAAGAGCTGCCTGCTTCTACCCAAGGACCCCGACATTGACCCGTCGCCGGAGGAACTGGCGTTGCGGCTCCAGCTCAGGCTGCAGCGGCTCGACGCGATGCGCGAGGCCGGCGCAAGGCTGATGGGCCGCGACCGGCTTGGCCGCGACGTCTTCGTACGAGGGCAGCCGGATGGGCTGAAGCTCGTCCGCAAGGCGGCCTGGCAGGTTACTGCGTTCGAGCTCTTTGCTGCCTATGGCCAGGTCAAGGCCCGGACCGCTCCGGCAATGCATGTCGTCGCCCATCGCGCGGTCATGACGCTCGAGGACGCCATCCAGCGGGTATCGAACCTGCTTGGCCAGGCGCTCGACTGGACGAGCCTCCAGGCATTTCTTCCCGCCACTGCCGATCCCCAATATCGCAAGTCGGCGCTGGCGAGCAGCTTCGTCGCGGCGCTGGAACTGGCTCGCCAGGGCAAGCTTCAGATTGAGCAGGAGGGTCCCTTTACCGACTTGCTGGTACGAAGGGCAGCGGCCTGATGGACGATCTCGAGCGCGCCATAGAGGCAGCGCTGTTCGCTTCTGAACAGCCGCTCACGCCAGAGGAGATCGCGGCCCATGTCGGCGAAGGCGACATAGGAGCGGGGCTCGAAGCGCTTCGGGAGCGTTTCTCGGGTCACGGGATAGAATTGGTCGAACGCGGCGGCCGCTGGCATTTCCAGACGGCGCCCGACCTTGCCCATATCCTTCGGCGGACCCGCGAGGACAGCCGCCGGCTGTCGCGCGCTGCCACGGAGACGCTTGCCATCATTGCCTATCATGAACCCGTCAGCCGCGCGGAGATCGAGGTGATCCGGGGTGTCCAGATCTCCAAGGGAACCCTCGACGTGCTGATGGAGGCCGGCTGGGTCCGAACCGCCGGGAGGCGGGAGTCGCCCGGAAGGCCATTGCTGTATGCAACGACCGGCGACTTCCTCACTCATTTCGGGCTTTCATCGAGGCGTGACCTCCCCGGGATTGACGATCTCAAGGCCGCGGGCCTGCTCGACCCGCTGGACGATGCCGTCTACCAGCTACAGCTGGAAACTGAGGGCGAGGAAGACTAAGTAGCGCCAAATCCTCTTATCGGAGTAATTTCATGGGCGGTTTCAGCCTCTGGCATATCCTGATCTTCGCGATCATCGTCCTGCTGCTGTTCGGCGGCAACCGCTTCTCGAACATGATGGGCGACGTGGCCAAGGGCCTAAAGAGCTTCAAGCAGGGCCTGAGCGACGACGAAAAGCCCGCGGACCAGCCTGGCCAGCGGCAGATCCCGCCCCAGCAGGACCAGCGGCCGATCGACATCACCCCCAATCGCCCGGCCGAACCGACCAGGACGGACGACGACCGGTCAAGCCAGTAACTGCTCCAGGGTGACCGCCGATGTTCGGCGTCGATACTTCCGAACTTCTTGTCGTCGCGGTGGTGGCCCTGTTGTTCATCGGGCCGAAGGAACTGCCGCGGGTGATGATGCAGGTCGGCCGGTTTGTCGGGAAGGTGCGCGGCTATGCCCGCCACTTCACCTCCGGCATCGAGAATGTCATCCGCGAGGCCGAGCTCGAGGAGATGGAGAAGAAGTGGCGCGAGGAGAATGCGCGGATCATGGCGCAATACCCGCCTGACGCCCATTATCCCGACCCCGAGCCGGCCAAGGCCCGGCCCCCGGCCGAGGTCGAGCCGACCCTTCCGCTCGAGGCGCCGCCGGCCCCCGACGAGGACCCGGTCCCGCCACCCGAGCGGCCGCTGCCATGATCAGCGACATCGACGAGACGAAGGCGCCGCTCCTCGACCATCTGATCGAGCTCCGCCGCCGGCTGTTATGGTGCGTCGTCGCGCTGTTCGCCGCCTTCTTCGCCTGCCTCTATTTTGCAAAGCCGATCTTCGCAGTCCTCGTCCAGCCGCTGCTGGCGGCGGGGCAGGGGAAGCTCATTTACACTGATATTTTCGAGGCCTTCTTCGTCGAGGTGAAGGTCGCCTTCTTCGCGGCGCTGATGATCAGCTTCCCGGTGTTCGCAACCCAGATCTGGAAGTTCGTTGCTCCTGGCCTCTATGCGACCGAGAAGAAGGCGTTCCTGCCGTTCCTGCTGATGACGCCATTCTTCTTCGCCGCGGGCGCTTCATTTGCCTATTTCATCGCGATGCCCGGGGCGCGTCGCTTCCTGCGCGGTTGCGAGGGCGATGTCGGCGGGGTGACCCAGGAGGCTCTCCCGGCAATCGGCAATTATCTGAGTTTCACCACCCGCTTCCTGTTCGGGTTCGGTGTCGCGTTCCTCCTGCCGGTGCTGCTGATGGTTCTCGAGCGCGCCGGGATCGTCACCCGCGAGCAGCTTGCACGATCGCGCCGCTACGCGATCGTCGCCGCGGCCGGCATCTCGGCGGTCCTGACGCCTCCCGACGTGGTCTCCATGCTGCTGATGCTGGTGCCCCTCTACGCGCTCTACGAGTTCGCCATCCTGGCGATCCGGGTCACCCATTGGCGCGCCAGGCGGCGCGAAAATGGTTCATCGAAAACGGTGGATGAAAATGTGGGCCCGAAAACGCCACCGGGGGGGGGGAGGGTTGGCGATTCCGGGCCCATTTCGTCGGATAGCGAGAGCGGGGGGGCAAAAGGTCACTATCCACCCAGCTAAACGCCCCTTTTTCCGACTCGGTTCCCCGTCATTCTAAATTATTTTGGGCAATTCGTCGCGCTTTAGAAGGCAGCCGCTACGAGCGGTCGGCCGGGAAAACCGGCAAGGTCACGGCGTAGCGGCCCAGTTTCCGGTCGAGTGGCGAACGCAGCTGGCGCGCCAGCCCCTCGACGATCCGTTCGAACTGGGTCTTGCCGATATCCTCCTGGCGGCCCTCCGGGACGAGGACGGATGAGGAAATGGAAAGCGTCGCGGACAGGTCGTTGTCGCGCCGGAGCGAGATTTCCACCGCGTCCGCCGGTCGGCGGAGCATCGCGAACTCGACGATCTCCGTGATGAGAAAGGCCGCGGCGACGGCAACGTCCTGGGTCGTGCTCGGAGAATCCAGCTCGAGATCGAAGCGCATGCCGCGCGCCTCGTTGGGGGCGCTTGACCTAAGGTCCGCTGCAAGCTCGGTGATCAATGGGCGCAGGGCAATGCCCCTGTTTTCTTCCATTTCCGCATAGTGGTGGCGGTGGACGACGGAGAGCGCATCGACCCTCCGTCCGATCGCCGAATATGCGGCCTTGGCTTCCGGCTGGTCCGCGCTCCGGCCATGGATGCTGAGCAGCGAAGCGACCACCTGGAGATTGTTTTTCACCCGGTGGTGAACCTCGCGGACCAGGCGTCGCTGGCCCTCAAGCGCCACGATCGCCTCGCGTTCCGCTCCCTCGATCCTGTTGACGGCCCGCTCGAACGCCATGGAGAGGTCGCGCACTTCGGACGCCGCTCCATATTTGGTCGGAAGCTCGAGCGGCTCCCCGTCCGGCTGGTAGGCGGCAACTGCCCGCTGCAGCCGGGCCAACGGGACCAGCAGCAGCCGGCGAACCACCAGCCAGCTCAGCAGGGCGGCGGCCACCCACATCAGCAGCGGCAGCAGCATCAGCGTCAGGTCGACGATGGTCGTCTTTTCGATCGCCGTCACCGTGTTCGCGCGGATCTGGTTATTCGCCAGCTGGTAGCTTCCAATGCGCCGCTGGCGTCTGCCATCGGCCGGGAACTGGGCGTTGACGACCTCAAGCGTGCTCATCCCGTCGCTGATGGTCAGGCCGTAAAGGCCGTCAGTCGCGTCGAGTACCGCTTTCCTGAGCTCCTGGCTGGTCAGTGCGCCCGTGGCGATCCCGTCAACGACCCCCACGCGGTACTGGATCGTCTTCTGCCTCGAGACCCAGACGAGAACCTGCCCTGGCGCAACGAGCTGTTCGTTCCGTTCGATCGGAAACTCTCCGACCGAACAGAGCAGCTTGCCGGTTGAATCGTGGATCCTGAACAGTCGTGCGACATCAGGCGAGACACTGAGGGAGCGGACGGCCGCGTCGCACGGATCGGCGGCGCGCGAGGCAAGCGCCCCGTTGGCCGCTATCCTGAGCGCGAGGACATTTCTGGAAATCAGGCTTTCGACCGCAAGGGATGCAGCCGTGCCCTGCTGGTCAGCGCTTTCGACCAGCGCGCGGTTGGTGTCCTGGATGCTTTCCCGGGCGACCCAGGCGAGGACCAGCCCCAGCGGCAGCAGGGCGGCCGTGACCAGCAGGAGCAGAATTACTCCGCTCGGCCATCGTTCGAGGAAGGAAGGCCGCCGGGCCATCAGGCGGCTTTCACCACGCTGGCGGCCTCAGTCGAGCTTGCGAAGAAGGTCCATGAAATCCTTGGGAACCTCTTCACGCAGCGTATCATCGTAGACGGTACGCAGGGCGCGACCGACGGTTCCCCGCCTGTCCTTGCGGGACTTGTTCTTCTCAGAGCCGGAGCCAGGACGCCCGCGGTCGCTGTCGGCTTTGCTCGTCCCACTCAACCTGTCATCCCCCTCGAGCGCAAGCATGCGCCACTTCCTTCCTCATAACGTTACGCGGCGCATAGCCAACCGCCTCCCTTGAGGATTGTGGGAAAGGCGCCAGCACCTACTGTCGGTTCCCGCCCGACGTCAATTGCCGTGGGGCCGGAGATGAATTCTGGCAATGGAAACCAAATCGCCAATCCTTTGTTCCAACCCTCGCATACTCGGGGCGAAAGGTGTTGCGTCACAGTGACGACGCATATCAACCGGACGACGGGGTTGCGCCGTACCAATGACCAGCCCAGAACGGGCGCGAAACAACTGTTTCTATTATTATAAGGGGAGTGACGCGTCATGTCGCGGGGCCGGGAACTGTCACCGCATCTGCCATTTCTTCGCCGCTATGCCCGCGCGCTCACCGGCAGCCAGACCCATGGCGACGCCTTCGTCCGCGCGACCCTCGAGACAATCGTCGCCAAGCCCGACGAATTTCCCGCAGACGTGGACCCGCGCCTTGGCCTTTACCGGACCTTTCACGCGATCTGGTCGACTGCCAATGTCGAGGAAGGCGAGGAGCCAGGCGATCATCGCGGCGCCGAGGGCATAGCCCAGGCAAGGCTGTCACGGATCACCCCGTTGTCGCGGCAGGCGCTCCTGCTGACCAGCCTCGAGGGCTTTTCAAGCGAAGATACCGCCTATCTCATCGATGCATCGCCCGAGGACGTCGACAGCCTCGTCGCCGAGGCCATGGACGAGATCGAGAGGCAGACCCATGCCGATGTTCTCATCATCGAAGACGAGCCAATCATCGCGATGGACATCGAATCCATCGTTCGCGACCTTGGCCACAATGTCACCGGGGTCGCGGTCACGCGCGACGAGGCTGTGGCACAGGCCCGCAAGGCGCCCCCTGGGCTGGTGCTCGCCGACATCCAGCTTGCCGATGACAGCTCGGGCATCGATGCGGTCAAGGACATATTGAACGAGTTCTCGGTCCCGGTGATCTTCATCACCGCCTTCCCCGAGCGGCTGCTCACGGGGACGAGGCCCGAGCCGACCTACCTCATCACCAAGCCCTTCCAGCGATCGACCGTCAAGGCGGCGATCAGCCAGGCACTGTTCTTCGACACCGCGACGGTCCCGGCCATCTGATTGCACGGCTCAACGGAACGGGTCGGCCAGTCTGTCGTTACGCCCGCAAGCTAATTTTCCATACGAGGGGTGTATGACCGACTTTGTGCCGGGGCGTTTGGCCTTAACTTTGTCCAGCCGCTGCTAAGAACTGCATCCCCATGTGCAGCGACGCAGCGTATGATGCGGCGCCCGGCGATTCCGGGCCAATCAAGACGGGGCGGGAATTCGTGACCGACGACAATGATCACCAGGAAGACGCCGGCGCACGCCCGGAACCGGTTCCTCTTCCCGACGACGAGTTCAAGGAACAGCTCGCCCAGGTGATCCCTCACCTCCGTGCGTTCGGCCGCTCGCTCTCGGGAAGCCGCGACCTTGCCGATGACCTCGTGCAGGAAACGCTTCTCAAGGCATGGGCGGCACGCAAGCGCTTCCAGGCCGGGACCAACATGCGCGCCTGGACATTCATCATCCTTCGCAACCTGTTTCTCAGCCAGATGCGTCGCGCCCGCTTCAAGGGCGAGTGGGACGATGTCACTGCCTCGAAGATCCTTGCCGCCCCGGCGAGCCAGGACCGTCACGTGGAGCTGGGCGACATGCAGCGGGCCCTGATGCACCTGCCGCAGCCGCAGCGAGAGGCGCTGATCCTGGTTGGCGCTGGCGGTTTCGCCTATGAGGAGGCGGCCGAGATATGCGGCTGCGCAGTTGGGACCATCAAGAGCCGGGTAGCTCGCGGCAGGGTGGCGCTCGAGGCGCTGCTGACGGGCGGCAAGCTTCCTTCGCGACGCCAGCACAAGACCGACCCCGACAAATCGGCGCTGCAGGAAATCATGGGCGAGGTGGACGATCTCAGCCGCGACCGCGGCTGAGTTCTAGGCGAGCTTGCGAAGCAGTTCTTCGAACTGGCGATCGCCGTCGCTGGCCGGAAGCGTGAAGGCTCGGCGCAGAGCAGCCGAGAGGCCGGCCTGTGAAGGCGGCATGTCGGTTAGGCTCTTCGAGCGGGTCATCGCATCTTCCGTCCGCAAAAAAGACTGTTCCAATTCCATCGGCAGACAAATGCTTGAAAAGCTAAGCGGTTTCCCATTTCGTCGAATTCGGCCATGAACTGTCTCATGTCGGTGACAGTGGAAACAGGGGCGAGGGGCTCCGCGCTGGAGCGGGCCGAGGCTCATTCTCCCTTCCTGCGCACCGCTGCTGCCACCTTCCCGGAAATCGCTGCGACCTTTCTCGAACAGGGGGGCGACGCCGCTGTCCGGCAGGCTCTCTCGATCGAGGCGGAAGCAGTCGGCGAGAAGCTGAGGCGGCAAAGACATGCCCTTGCCCTTGCGGTGGCACTGGCTGACCTGAGCGGCGAGCAGCCGCTCGAATGGGTCACCGCCAAGCTGTCCGATTTCGCAGATCGCGCGATGGACGAGGCGCTTCGCCTGGCGATGGTCGAGCGCGTGCCGGACGAGGAGCCGGCGGGCCTCGCCGTGGTTGCACTGGGAAAGCTCGGCAGCCGGGAACTGAACTATTCCTCGGACGTGGACCTCATTCTCCTGTTCGACCCCCGCACCATGCCGCGAAGGGCCCGCGACGAGCCCGGAGAGGCGGCGGTGCGCTACGGCCGGCGCTTTATCGAGCTCATGCAGCAGCGGACCCATGACGGTTATGTCGCGAGGGTCGACATGCGCCTCCGGCCATCCCCCGAGGTCACGCCGATCGTGCTGCCGGCGGAAGCGGCGATCAGCTATTATGAGAGCTCCGCCCTCGCGTGGGAGCGGGCGGCCTTCATCCGTGCGCGCGCGGCAGCCGGCGACATCGACCTTGGCAGGTCGTTCCTCCGCGAAATCCGGCCCTTCGTATGGCGGCGGGCGCTCGACTTCGGGGCGATCCAGGAGATCCGCGACATATCGCTTCGGATCCGCGACCATTATGCGCAGGGCCAGGCCTTTGGCCCCGGCTATGACCTCAAGCGGGGGCGCGGCGGGATCCGCGAGGCCGAGTTCTTCACCCAGGTCCAGCAGCTGGTTCACGGCGGCCGCGAACCCGAGCTGCGGCTGCCCGCAACTCTCGACGCGCTCGATGCGCTGGCAAGGGCCGGAAGGCTCGACAGCGACACCGCGTCCGAGATCGCAAGCGCCTATCGCGAGCTGCGGACCGCCGAACACCGCGTGCAGATGGTCGATGACCGCCAGGAGCATCGGCTGCCTGGAAACCGGGCATCCCTCGACGGCGTCGCCCGGCTCGCCGGGTTCGAGGATACCGCGGCCTATCTCGCGATGCTCTCGCCGCACGTCGAGGCCGTGGGCCGGCATTTCGACGGGCTCGTCTCCGAGCGCGAGGAGCGGCTTTCAAACGATCCCGACATCCTCCGGTCAGAACTTGCCGAGATGGGTTTTGGCGATGCCGAGGAAGCCTCCCGGCGGATCGCGGACTGGCGCTCGGGCCGGCCGCGGTCGCTGCGCTCCCCGGCAGCCCGGACGGCATTCGAGGCGATGCTGCCGACGCTTCTTCGGGCAGTGGCTGCCGGCCCCGACCCGATCCGTTCGCTCAACCGCTTCGGGGATGTCATCGACCGGCTCTCGAGCGGTGTAAATCTCTACCGTCTGCTCGAGGCGAGGCCGAGGCTCGCCGAGCTGCTTGCGCTAATCCTCGCCCATGCCGAGCCGCTTTCCGAACAGCTCGGGAGACGCCCGACGCCCCTCGACGGGCTGATCGACGATTCCAGCTTTGCCCAGCCGCCCGATGCGCCGACGCTCGCACGCCGCTTCCTCGAGACAGGCGAGGGCGAGCCGTTCGATATCGCCCTCGACAGGCTGCGGCGGATGGTCGGAGAGCGACGCTTCGCGCTTGGAGTGCAGCTGCTCGCTGCCCACCGTGATCCGATCATCATTGCCGAGGGCTATAGCGACCTCGCCGAGGCAGCGATCATCGCGCTTTCCGAGCTGGTTACGCGGGATTTTGCAGCCACCCATGGCAGTGTTCCGGGCGGAGAACTGGTGGTGCTTGGCCTTGGCCGGCTCGGTGGCAGGGCACTTACCCATGCGAGCGACCTCGACCTCATCTACCTCTTCGACGCGCCTCCAGGGGCCCATTCGGACGGGACCAAGTCGCTCCCGGCGACCGACTATTACAACCGGCTTGCAAGCAGGATCGGTGCGGCCCTTGGAACGCCAACGGCGGCAGGCCCGCTTTACGAAGTCGACACGAGGCTGCGCCCGCAGGGCGCCCAGGGAATGCTGGCGGTCAGCCTCGCGGCGTTCGAGGAATATCAGCGGCGCGAAGCCTGGACCTGGGAACATATGGCGCTGTGCCGTGCAAGGCCACTGACCGGCTCCGTGGCGGCACGAGCGAAAGTAAGCCAGCTCGTCCGCTCTATCCTCGAAGCACCCTGCGACCCGGCACAGATACGTGCCGATGCTGCATCGATGCGCGAGGAGATGGCCCGCCACAAGCCGCCGGCCGGGCCGCTCGACATCAAGCTTGGGTCCGGCGGGCTGGTCGACCTCGAATTTTGCGTTCACACGCTGCAGCTCACCAACCATGTCGGTCTCGATCCCCGGCTCGAAGTGGCGCTTGCCGCCCTCGTGGCAGAGGGGCTCATCGATGAGGATGCCGATCCCGATCTCAGGCTGCTGAGCCGGATGCTCGTCGTCCTGAGGCTGGTCGGAAGCCGGGGAATGGAACCGGCCGAGCAGAGTCAGCGTCTTGTGGCCAGCCTGTGCGGCTTCGACAGCTGGCCCGACCTGCTTGCGGCAACCGGCAGGGCAAGGCAGAGGATCGCTGACCGCTGGCAAAAGATCAAAGGGAGCAAATGATGCTGAACGAGGGCGACCAGGTGCCGCAGCTTGAGACGAAGCTCAGCGACGGCAGCGCGCTGGACCTTTCGAGGCCGGGCCAGCCCCTGGTCCTCTATTTCTACCCCAAGGACGATACGTCCGGCTGCACCAGGGAGGCCCAGGATTTTACCGAGCTTGCCGGTGATTTCGCGAAAGCCGGGGTGAAGGTCGTCGGCCTTTCGCGTGACCCGATGAAAAAGCATGAGAAGTTCATTTCCAAATATGAACTGAAGGTGCCGCTTGCCTCCGACGAGGACGGCCAGGTCAGCGAGGCATTCGGAACATGGGTCGAAAAATCCATGTACGGCCGCAAATATATGGGGATGGAGCGGGCGACCTACCTGATCGGTGCCGACGGCAAGGTCCTGCGAGCCTGGAGGAAGGTCAAGGTTCCAGGCCATGCCGCCGAGGTACTCAAGGCTGCCGCTTGCGCATGATGGGCGGGCTCGGCCTCCAGGACTTCGACCTCGCGCCTCACGCCGCGGCGCTCCTCATCGCCTATCTCCTCGCCCTCCCGATCGGCTGGAACCGGGAAAAGGCCGAGCGGACCGCCGGCCTCAGGACATTCCCGTTGGTGGCGGTCGCAAGCTGTGGTTTCGTCCAGACGGCTGAGACCATGGCCTGGGGAAGCCCGGAAGCTCTTGCCCGGATCATCGAGGGCTCGATCGTCGGCATGGGGTTTATCGGCGGCGGCGCAATCCTGAGGGAGGGGCATAGCGTCACCGGTACCGCGACGGCCGCAAGCCTCTGGGTAACCGGTGCCGTCGGGGTCGCCGTTGGTGTTGGAAGCGTCGATGTCGCCATCATGCTTGCGCTGATGACGTTCCTTACGCTCTCGGTTCTCTCCCCGTTGAAGCCCCGCAGCAGGGGCGACGAGGAAGCCCTGGAAGGAGACCGGCCCGTCGGGGCAGGGCAGCGGGTGCGCGACGACTAGGAGGCTCGAAGCGCCCCTCCGGAGCGCGTCACTTCATCGACGAGCGCCATCATCTGGCGTCGGTGGAGCGCTGCAAGCTCCCGGTGAATTCGGGCGACGGCGGGATCCGACGCCTCCTCGGCCTGGCGAAGTTCATCTTCGGCCCGGCTCTCGTGATAGCTCCGGTTCAAGTAACGCGACATGGACGTTCCAATAGCAAGTTACCGTTCTTGGTGTAGCGTGGGGGCGCCTGCAAGTAACTCACCTATGTGAGCGCTTACGCCGTTCCCCGAGCGGGCCCGGTTGGGAGCAGGCTTACTCATTGGCGCCCAGGTGGGCCCCCTCCTGGCCAAGGTGAAGGTAATTGTCGTTGAACATGGCGAGGCGCTTCAGCGCCTCCATGTCCGGTACATGGACCTCTCGTCCTTTCCACTCGATCAGCCCTTGCGAGCGCAGCTCCTGGAGCGTGCGATTGACATGCACGGGGGTAATGCCGGTCGCTTCGGAAAGATCGGTCTGGGTGAGCGGGATCTTGCAGGTGGCCTCCCGGCAAAGGCCAGCGGCCCCGAGACGCATGAACAGTTCGCAGATGAGATGGGCGATACGCTCCATTGCCGAGCGCTGGCCGAGGTTGACCGTCCATTCCCGCTGGATCGCGAGCTGCACCAGCATGTCCCATAGAAGGGCCTGGTTGAGTCGCGGGCTCTTCCTC
>JAJJPO010000182.1:0-11722 GCA_032907585.1 Sphingomonas sp.
GGCTCGGCAGCCTCGAGCCGTTGGCAAAGACGAAGATGCGGCTGTGCTCGAGGAAGCGGCCGACGATCGACTTGACCCTTATGTTGGATGACATCCCGGCAACGCCTGGCCTGAGGCAACAGACGCCGCGCACGATGAGGTCTATGGAAACCCCCGCCTCGCTTGCCTCGTAGAGCTTCTCGATGACGGTCGCGTCGACGAGGCTGTTCATCTTGGCCCATATGGCCGAGGGCTTCTGCTGCCTCGCGTTGGCAATCTCGACGTCGATGAGTGCCAGTATCTTTTCCCTCAGGCCGTTTGGGCTGAGCGTCAAAAGCTCGAGCTGCTTGGGCTTCACATAGCCGGTGGTGAGGTTGAACATCTTGGCGGCGTCGCGCGCGGCGCGGCGCGATGCCGTGAAATAGCTGAGGTCGGTATAGATCTTGGCTGTGGTCGGGTGGTAATTGCCCGTGCCGAAGTGACAGTAGGTGCGCATCACCCCGCCCTCCCGGCGAATGACCATCGACACCTTGGCGTGGGTCTTCCACTCGACGAAGCCGTAGATCACCTGGACGCCGGCGCGTTCGAGCCGGCTTGCCCAGAGCAGGTTCTGCTCCTCGTCGAAGCGCGCCTTCAGCTCGACCACCGCGGTGACCGATTTTCCGGCCTCGGCCGCAGCGACCAGCGCATCGATGATCGCCGATTGCTTGCCGGCCCGGTAAAGCGTCTGCTTTATCGCGACGACGTCGGGGTCCTCCGCCGCCTGGCGGAGGAAGGCGACCACCACCTCGAAGCTTTCATAGGGATGGTGGACGATGAAGGCCTTGGCCCGGATCGCTGCAAAACAGTCCCCGTCATGCTCGATGATCCGTTCGGGGAAGCGCGGCGTATAGGGCGTGAACTTGAGATCGGTGCGGTCGATCTCGACCAGCTGGCCAAGGTCGGCGATCCCGATAAAGCCAGCGCTCTCGGCGATATGCGCCGTTCCCGCTGCAAGGCCCTCGCGCACCCGTTCCTCGAGCGTAGGCGGGGTGTCGGACGAAAACTCGAGCCTGATCACCCTGCCCCGGCGGCGTCGCTTGATTGCACTGCGGAAATAGCGAACGAGGTCCTCGGCCTCTTCCTCGACCTCGATGTCGCTGTCGCGAAGCACCCGGAAAGCCCCTGACCCGAGCCTCGTGAAACCCGGGAAGATCTGCTCGAACTGGGTCCGGATCGCCTTTTCGATCGAGATGAAGCGGTGGCCCGGGCCCGGAAGCCTCACGAACCGCGGCAGCGTCGAGGGGATCATCAGCAGCTCGACGACCGGGTCGGCCTTCTTTCCCTGGCGAAGCTCGAAGATCAGGCTGAAGGCACCGTTGGGAATGAAGGGGAACGGATGGGACGGGTCGATGGCCTGGGGAGTGAGAACCGGTAGTATCTCCTCCCGGAAATATTCCTTGAGCCACCTGAGATCGGCGGGCGTGAGGTCGCGCTCGCCAAGCACTTCGACTCCCTGGTCGAACAGCGCCGCCCTCAGCAGGATCCATTCCGCCTGCTGGGCAACGACCAGCGAATCGGTCTCCCTCGCAATCGCCTCCAGTTGCTGGGTCGGCGTCATGCCGTCGGCGCTGAGATCCTCGACTCCGCGAAGCTGCTGGCCCTTCAGCCCGGCCACGCGAACCATCACGAACTCGTCGAGGTTGGTTCCCGAGATGGACAGGAAGCGAAGCCGTTCGAGCAGCGGGTGGGCCGTGTTGCTCGCCTCCTCGAGCACCCGGCGGTTGAACGCCAGCCAGCTCAGCTCGCGATTGAACAGCCTTTCGCCAGCCGCTTCGACCGTCTCGCCCCTGGCACTCATGCCGCGCCCCTCGATTCGACGATCCTGCTGCCGGCGAGCGCCCGCCGGACCGTCCCGAGGTTGAGCCTCGCCTTCTCGGCTATGGCAAAGCGGTCGATCGTCTCGACCACCCGCTCGGCCATCCAGTAGCTCCGCTCAACCCGGTCGCCGATATATTTGACGCAATCCTCTGGAATGTGGAGGCCCCTGTCAGAGAAAAGCAGGCGGATGATCGCTGCAAACAGCTCGTCATCGGGCTGCTCGATCCTCGCGATGGGGGTTACTGCAAGGCGCGTGCGAAGGTCGGGGAGCGCGATTTCCCAGGCCGGCGGCACCTCGTCGACGACGAGGACAAGCGGCCGACCGTCCTCCTGCGCCGCGTTCCACGCATGGAACAGTTCCTCCTCGTCCCGCTGGTCGGCGCAATCGAACAGCCGTCCGCCGACCCGCTCGACAAAGGCGCGGGCAAGGAGGGAGCGTCCCGACCGGCGCGGCCCGGTCAGCATCGTCGCCCTTACCGGCCAGAGGCTCCACGCTCGGAAATGGTCATATGCCTCGCGGTTGGCGGCCGAGACGATGAAGCGGCGGTCGTCGGCGGCCTGCGGCCAGTCCAGTGGAAGCGCGATCTGGTCCGCGCCGCTCCTCATGGGGCCGGCGCAGGAGCCGGCGCGGGAGCCGGTGCGACTGGCGCCCTCGGGGCAGCGACCAACCGGACGCTGCCCCCCTCGAGGCTCGCGGTCATGCCGCGGGCAATGAGCTGGTCGCGAAGCGCGGCTGCGCCGCCGCCATAAGTTACCGACACCATTGTTCCCGAACCCGAGACGCTGACGCCCGGGATGGAGCGAATTACTGCGACGCCATAGTCACGCCAGGCATCGTTTGGAGCCGTGATCGCGACAGTGATCGCGCTCGGCGCCTCCTCCTCTTCTTCTTCCACTGGCGGCGGGGGCGGCTGGATGATGAGATCCGGATCGCCCCGGACGATCCCGGCCAGGTGGGCCTGCTGGAACAGCTGGTCCATGCGCTCGACGCCTTGCGACATCATCCGCGGCAGGTCCTCGCTGCTGCGCGCGACGAGTTCGAAGCTGCCGAGCGGCCTCGCGTCGGGGCCGAACAGGCCCTTGAAGCGCGCCTTCACCGGGCCGCCCGGGTAGAGCCGGTCCATCCGCACTTCCGCGACGAGGACATTGGCGGCCCCGTAGAGGTCGAGGATGTTGCGCCACCAACCGCGGCCCGGCCGGCGGGTCTGGGCAGCGTTGACCAGCAGCGGGTCGACCCCGAGGCCGCTCACGCGCACATAGTCGATCGGGCTGCTGGAGGTCCGGAACTGGGCCCAGGCGCGTTGCCAGGGGTTGCGCAGCTCGACACTGGTCGCCGACCCGCCACTTGCAATCACCGGGATCAGCAGCATCGGCGCCGAGCGCCTGACTTCGCCGGCAACGCCGAGCAGCTCGCCGGCCCGGGCGCGGTCGAACAGTACGCCGAGCGTCGCGATATAGCGGTTCGGGCCGATCTGCTCCTGCTCCACCACGATCGAGCTCACCAGCCCGTCGAGCGTCGAATCCGAAAGGTTTGGCGCCTGCGACACCGGGCGATTGTTCATCTTTGCCCAGAGAGCCTTGAAGCCTTCGCGCTGGGCGATGCGCCAGCCGGCGAAGCGGGCGCTCTGTGCGTCGGCGCCGGCCACGTCGACCTTGATTCCGCCGATTTCCAGCGTTCCTGAACTGTCGATCGGGAGGATGCCGCGCTCGGCCGTCTCCATCTGGGCGACAAGCGCGCCGCCCAATCCGGTAAGCAGGAAGAATGCAGCAAGGGTGATTGCAACGGGCCGGCGGAAAAGCATCTGGAGGCTTTTGGCGACAATGACGTGGAAATCCAAGTCAGATGTGGCTAGTCGCCCGCAGCATGACGCAAAAGCCGCTGACCTATGCCGATGCGGGCGTGTCGATTGCAGCCGGCAATGCGCTGGTAAAGGCGATCGCGCCCCTTGCCAGATCGACCGCACGCCCTGGTGCCAACGCCGAGCTCGGCGGGTTCGGCGGCTTTTTCGACCTGAAGGCCGCTGGTTATGATGACCCGTTGCTGGTGGCTGCCAATGATGGCGTCGGTACCAAGCTGAAGCTTGCCATCGACACTGGCCGGCACGAGGGCGTTGGCATCGACCTCGTTGCGATGTGCGTCAATGACCTCATCGTCCAGGGCGCGGAGCCCCTCTTCTTCCTCGACTATTTTGCAAGCGGGAAGCTCGACCCCGCTCTCGCGGCAACCGTCGTGGAATCGATTGCCGATGGCTGCAGGCAGGCGGGCTGCGCGCTGATCGGCGGCGAAACCGCGGAAATGCCGGGCATGTATGCTGAAGGCGATTACGACCTCGCGGGCTTTTGCGTCGGCGCGGTCGACCGGGCCCGGGCGCTCACCGGCGCCGGGATTACCCCGGGCGACGTGATCCTCGGGCTGGCAAGCTCGGGGATCCACAGCAATGGCTATTCGCTCGTCAGGCGGCTGATCGAGCTCAATGGCTGGAAGCTCGATCGGCCGGCGCTTTTCGACCAGGACCGGCTGCTGGCGGACATATTTCTCGAGCCCACCCGCATTTACGTGAAATCCATCCTGCCGCTGGTTCGCGAAGGCTCGATCCCGGGGCTGGCCCATATAACCGGCGGCGGCCTTCTCGAGAATATCCCGAGGGTCATGCCGGAGGGATGCCATGCCGTGGTGGACGCCGATTCCTGGCCATTGCCGAGGCTGTTCGCCTTCCTCCAGGCTGGCGGCTCGATCGAGCCCGCCGCGCTTGCCCGGACCTTCAACTGCGGTATCGGAATGGCGGCAGTCGTCCGCGAGCCCGACGCCGCGCGGGTGTCGGCGCAGCTCGAGGAGGCCGGGGAAACCGTCCATGTCATCGGCCGGATCGAGGCCGGCGAGGCAGGGTGCACCGTCCGCGGAAGCGCCGGAAGCTGGAGCGCCACAAGCGACTGGTCCGCTTCCCACCATGGCTGAGCGGAGCCGGGTCGCGGTCCTGATCTCGGGCCGCGGCTCGAACATGGCGGCGCTCATTTACGCTTCCCGGGCGGATGACTGTCCCTATGAAGTGGCGCTGGTGAGCGGCGACAGGCCCGATGCACCAGGACTCGAAATCGCCCGGGCCGAGGGCATTGCGGTCGAGCCCTTGGACGCGAAGAGCCTCAAGGGCAGCTTCTGGGACAGGCTCGACCAGCATCTGCGCGCGGCGCGGATCGATCTTGTCGCGCTGGCCGGGTTCATGCGCATCATTCCGGCCGGGTTTGTCGCCCGGTGGGAAGGTCGCCTGGTCAATATCCACCCCTCGCTTCTCCCGAGGCACAAGGGACTTGGGACGCACGAGGCTTGCCTGAAGGCCGGCGACCCCTGCAGCGGCGCGACCGTCCGCCTGGTGACGCCCGAGCTCGACAGCGGCGAAATACTGGGACAGGTCAAGGTTGCGGTCCTGGCCAGCGACACGCCGGCGAGCCTTGCCGAGCGGGTACTGATCGCAGAGCACCAGCTCTATCCCCAGGTCCTCAGCCGCTTCCTTGGCCGCAGGCTGGACTTCGACTGGATCACGAGCGAGGTCGGCAAGATCGCGACGAGGCTTCCAGACACGAGCGCCCAGACGTCCCATGGCTCGCCTGGCTGGAAGGTGGGCGGCAAGAGCAGCTCCAGGTTCTTCGCGATCATGTGGAACCGCCATCATGGCGAGGGGTCAGTTGGAGTCCTCGTTAAGTGCAGCGGCCAGGACGAGATGGCCGAGCTGATCGAGGCCGAGCCCGACCTTTATTTCCGCCCTGCCTATTATGGGCCGTTCGACTGGATCGGGATCAGGCTCGACCGGCCCGCCACCGACTGGGATCACGTGGCGGGCTGGCTTGAACGCAGCTGGCTGGCGAACGCCCCGGCCCGCTCCCGGGCGAAATTCGAAGGGCCTGCCGGCGAGTGAGCCGCGATTTTCCCTCCGCCCCGGCGCCAATCAGGTCATAAGCTGGGTATTGCCGCCGCAGACGTCCTCCGGCTCTTCGTCCAGCGCGACGGTTCCGCCAGGGTCCAGCATGGCATCGAACAACTGCATGTAACGGCGAAGGGCAATCGACCTCGAGAATTGCTCGGCCCGGCCGCGTGGCAGCACCGCGTCGGGCCCTACCTGGCGCAAGATGGCGTCGGCCATCCCCTCGATGTCCAGGGGGTCGACCAGGAGGCCAAATCGCCCTTCACCGAGCACATGGGCAGCATCGCCCGCGGTCCTGGACGCAACCACCGGCGTCCCGCAGGCCAATGCCTCGAGGATGACATTCGATGAGCCCTCCCAGAGCGAGGGCAGGACGAGCACGCCGCTCGCGCGCATGTAGGGAAAGGGATTGGCGACCGGGGCAATGAATTCGACGTCTTCCGCCACCCCGAGACTTTCAGCCAGCGCCTTCATCCTTGCGACCTCGGAGCGGCTCCCTTCTCCGAGAAAGGCCAGGCGCAACACCCGCCTGGCGCGCGCAACGGCGAAGGCCTTCAGCAAGCTGTCGAAATTCTTCTGCCGGGCGAACCGGCCTACCGCCAGCACCACCGGGGCCGGGTCCTTTCCCGCCCAGGGAAGCTGACATTTCTGGCTGGCCGCTGCCCGGACGCGCTCGAGATCCACTCCGTTCGGGATCGCCAGGGCCTTTCCGTTGGAAGGCTGCCCGACCGGAAGCGGACGGCGCGACAGTCCGTGAGAGACATAGACCAGCCGGTCCGCGAACTTTCCAACCAGCCAGAACTTGGCTGCCCGGAGGGCCCGGGCCGGAAGCGAGCGCGACCCGTGCGCCAGGTCGTTGCTGATGCGAAGGAGCTTGCGCCCCGGAAGGCCAAGCCACGCAACGGTGCTGAGAAGATGGCCGTGGTTGCCTGCCGACATCAAGATGTCGGGCTTCCATGCCCGGCAGTGCCGGCGATAGGAAAGCAGCACGCTTCGCATCTTCGCACGGCGCGACCTGCCGGCAAGATCCGATCCGCTCAGCTTCACCACCGCAACCGAAGGGCTGAGCTCCTTCCCGAGGATGCCCTCGGCGTCACAGGTGAGCAGGCGAACCTCATAACCGGAAGCGGCGGCCTCGTTGGCGATCGCGACGGCGTTTCGGACCACTCCCGTCGCGCCGAGGTCGCTCACGAAGATCTGCACCCGTCGCACTTCGCCGCGGTCGCGCCAGCTGCTCTTGTCCATGGGCGGCGATTAATCCTCTGGAATTGCGAGAGCAACCTCCTGTTCCAGGCGGTTTAAAGCCTTCTCGACAATGCATTCAGATGCTTTCCCGGCGGAGCTTCGCGAGCCAGCCGGAGGGCTTCGGAGCGAGGCAAGACCCTCTCCGCCAGACAGCAAGGGGACCCACGGCAATTGGCCGCGGTCCCCTCCCTGTTTGTCAGTAGTCCGGCCGCAAGTGCCGGGCCCGGAAATCTAGCCGACGATTTCTTCGGGCTTGAAGAAGAAGGCGATCTCGGTTGCCGCATTCTCGTCACTGTCGGAACCATGCACCGAATTGGCCTCGATCGATTCCGCGTAAAGCTTGCGGATCGTGCCCTCGGCAGCATCGGCCGGGTTGGTCGCGCCCATGACGTCGCGGTTGAGTTTCACGGCGTTTTCGCCCTCGAGAACCTGGACGACGACCGGTCCGGAGGTCATGAAGCTGCAAAGGTCCTGGTAGAAGGGCCGTTCCTTGTGCACGGCGTAGAAGCCCTCGGCCTGCTCGCGGGTCATCAAGATCCGCTTCGAGGCGATAACGCGAAGGCCCGCTTCTTCCAGCTTCTTGGTAACTGCGCCGGTCAGGTTGCGGCGGGTGGCGTCGGGCTTGATGATCGAAAAGGTGCGGGTAACCGCCATGGTATGGCTCCGAAATTGCGAGGAGTTGGGAACGGCCGCGCCCCTAGCCGGAGCAGCGGCCAAGGGCAAGGTTTAGCCCTTGCTGGTCCATTTGCCCTCTTCAAGCGCCCAATAGTTGCGGGTCACGTCGGGGCGCTGCGCCAGCGATTTCCAGGCCTTGCGCGCTGCTGAAAGGCTTGTCTCGTCGAACAGCAGGAAGGCTCGTTCATAGCCAAGCGCGGCCTCGCGCCAGAGCCCGTCGGCAATCAGGATGTTGCGGGCCCGGTTGGGAGCGTCGGTTCCTGTTGTCAGCAGGATCGGCTGGGCCGCGTCCTCGCTTGCGCCGGCCATGGCATGCGGAAGGAAGCTCGCCCCTCCCTGGTCCCACAAGAGCCGGTCGAGCCGCGCCAGCAATGCCTCGGGTTGGGCGACGACCAGCAGCCTTTGGCCTTCGTCCAGCAGCCTGGCCGCGATGGCGGCGATCACTGCGTCGGGTTTTGCAGTGCCAAGCTGGTAGAAATCGACGCGCATGCTCGAGGTGATCAGCCCTCGGCCGCCTCGACATATTGGTCAAGCAGCCTCACGCCATAGCCGGTTGCGCCCTTCTCGTAGGTCGCGCCCGCCTTGTCCGACCAGACCATTCCGGCCACATCGAGATGGGCCCAGGCAACGCCGTCATCGACGAAGCGCTTGAGAAACTGGGCGGCGGTAATCGATCCCCCCTCGCGCGGCCCGACATTTTTCATGTCGGCGATCGGCGAATCGATCAGCCGGTCATAGGCATCCGCCAGGGGCTGGCGCCACAGCTTGTCGCCGCTCAGCTCGGCCGCCTTGATCAGGCCGGCGGCAAGCGTCTCGTCGTTGCTGAACATGCCGGCATATTCATGACCGAAGGTAATCACCATCGCCCCGGTGAGGGTCGCGACGTCGATCATTGCCCTTGGCGTGAAGCTGCGCTGGGCCCAGCACATCGCGGCACAAAGGACGAGGCGACCTTCCGCGTCGGTATTGAGAACCTCGACCGTCTGGCCCGACATGGTGGTGACGACGTCGCCGGGGCGCTGCGCATTGCCATCAGGCATATTCTCGACGAGGCCGCAGACCGCGACGACATTGGCCCTTGCCTTCCGCCCGGCGATCGCCTTCATTGCCCCTACGACGGCGCCAGCGCCGCCCATGTCCCATTTCATGGCGTCCATGTTCTGGGCCGGCTTGATCGAGATGCCGCCGGTATCGAAGGTGACGCCCTTGCCGATGAACGCGACGGGCGCGTCCCCGGGCTTGCCTCCGTTCCACTTCAAGACGAGAAGCCTCGGTTCACGCACGGAGCCCTGGGCAACGCCGAGAAGCGCGCCCATGCCCATCTTGGCCATTTCCTCGCGACCATAGGTCTCGATCTCGAGGCCCAGGCCCTTCACGCTCTTGGCGACCCGCTCGACGAAGGTCTCGGGGTAGATGATGTTGGGCGGCTCGGTGACCAGCTCGCGGGTCAGGGAAACGCCCTCGACCAGCGGCGCATATCGGCTCTCGAACCGGGCGCCTGCCTCCTTGTCCGCCCCGACGATCGTCACTGCTGAAAGCGTCGGCTTCTGCTTGTCCTTGAGGCGCGTGCGATAGCGGTCGTAGCGCCACGATCTGAGCGCCGCCGCAAGCGCCACCCTGGCGGCGGCGTCAGCGTCGAGCGCGAGACCCGAAAGATCGATGACGGCATGCGTCTCGCCGGACGTAAGGAGCCGCGCCGCCACCGTGCCGCCAAGCTTTTCCGGCGCATCGCCACGGGCTGCTTCGCCGCCGGCGCCAATGACCAGCAGGCGCCTTCCTCCGTCGCCGTCCAGGAAATATTCGACCACAGAGCCTGTATCGCCGTCGAACCGTCCGCGTTTCAGCGCGGCTTCGACCCCGGCTCGCGCCGCGCCCAGGCTCTCGAGGCCAGGGCGCTGGCTTCCGGCTGCAGGCAGCACAAGGGCGAAGTCGCCGGTTGGACGTGTATCGGCGAAACGGATCTGCATTGAAATTCCTTGAAACAGGATGTGAATGATGTTCCCGAGCCTTTAGGGCCTTGCTCGCCTCATGGCAAAGGGCGGTTCGTCGGAAGCCGGATTGTCGTCCGGCAGACAAGGTGCAATAGGCGGCTTCTTTCACTTTCGGCACCAGGCGGGATCTTGTTGGCAGCGCGATCGATCGGACTTTGCTTGACTGCACTGCCACTGGTTCTGGCCTTCCCGGGCATCGCCAATGCCCAGGAACAGGCCCCGGCGGAAGCTGCACCCGAAGCTGCAGAGCCGGTCATCGATTTCAGCGCCGACGAGGTCATCTACGACGGCCCGGCCGACCGGGTCACCGCCTCGGGCCAGGTGCGCATGTCGCGCGACGGCAATTTCCTGGCCGCCGACCAGGTCAGCTGGGACCGGACCACCGGGCGGGTCGTCGCCAGCGGAAATGTCGTCGTCGTCACGCCGCAGGGTGACAAGCTGGTCGGCGAGCGGGTCGACCTGACCGACTCCCTTCGTGACGGAACGGTCGAGAATCTCCTGCTGGTCCTCGAAAGTGGCGGCCGGATCGCGGCGATCCGCGGTTCAAGGGCAGGCGATGTCACCCAGCTCGACAACGCGGTCTATTCGGCCTGCCCGGTCACCACCGCGGAAGGTTGCCCGAGGAACCCCAGCTGGAAGATCACCGCGGCCCGGGTCACCCATGACAGCCAGTCGGGCCGGATCCGCTTTTCGGGCGGAAGGATCAACATCCTCGGCGTCACCTTGCCGCTACTCCCGGTGTTCAGCGTCGGCGACGGTTCGCAGAAGGGCGGCTTCAGCGGCGCGCTGGTCCCTGGCATCCGGATCGACAGCAACAATGGCCTCGAGCTCAGCCTCCCCTATTACTGGCGGATCGATCGCAACCGCGACCTCACCGTCACTCCCCACATTTACACGGGCTCGCTCCCGGCCCTCGAGGCTAGGTGGCGCCACCTGACGTCGGCGGGCGCCTACCAGCTGGGCGCCTTCGTGACCTATGGGGACATACCCGAGACCGACATCAACGTCCTGACACCGGGCAACAAGCGGGGCTTCCGGGGCTATTTCGAGGGCAATGGCAGGTTCCAGATCGACCCGAACTGGACCGTGACAAGCTCTTTTCGCGCGGCGACCGACAAGACTGTCGCCAGGCGCTACGACATCACCCGGGACGACCGGCTGCGAAGCTTCATCAATGCCGAGCGGATCGACCTCGACAGCTATGTCTCGATCCAGGGCTGGGCGTTCCAGGGGCTCAGAAGCACCGACATCCAAAAACAGATACCGATCGCCCTTCCAGCGATTGACGCCAGGCTGAGGCTCGACGAGCCCGTCCTCGGCGGGAAGGTAGAACTGCAGGCCAACAGCCTCGCCATCCTGCGGCGCGATGGCCAGGACACGCAGCGGGCTTTTGCAAGCGCACGCTGGGATCTCAGGCGAATCACCGGCATGGGCCAGGAACTGACCGTCACGGCCTTTGCCCGGGCAGACGCCTATCACACCGACGAGGCCGAGGAGACGGCTGTCGACATCTATCGCGGAACCAACGGCTGGAACTTCCGCGGGATCGCCGCCCTCGCGGCGGACTTCAGGTGGCCGCTCGTCGGAGAGATCTGGGGCGGAACCCAGCGCCTCACCCCGCGGGTGCAGCTGGTCCTCACGCCCCCGACGGAGAATCTCGACATCCCCAACGAGGATGCAAGGGCAGTCGACCTCGAGGACAGCAACCTGTTCGCCCTCAGCCGCTTCCCCGGCTACGACCGGTGGGAAGACGGCTCGCGTGTGACCTACGGCCTTGAATGGGCGTTCGATCGTCCCCGCTGGTCCATAGATGCCGTCATCGGCCAGAGCTACCGCCTCACCCGTGAACCGAGCATTTTCCCGGACGGGACCGGGCTTACCGACCGCTTCTCGGATATCGTCGGCCGGACGCGGGTTCGTTTTGGCCGGCTGGTCGACGTGACGCACCGTTACCGCGTCGACAAGGATAATTTCGCGATCCGCCGCAACGAGATCGATCTTACCGTCGGGACCGCCACCACCTATGCCCAGGTGGCCTATCTTCGCCTCAACCGC
>JAJJPO010000183.1:0-11633 GCA_032907585.1 Sphingomonas sp.
GCTCCGGCGTCTGCGGCGCGGGGATGCGCATCGGCGGCGAGTCCGGCGGAGCGTCGAGGCGCGCCTGGATGCGGCGGCGCTGGCGCTCGTGTGCGAACAGGCGCTGGTTGCCCGCCTGCAGCTTGGCGTTCTTCTCGTTGCGGTCGCGGATCGCACGGATCGATGCGCCCTCGCCCGCGAACTGGCCGCTCGCCGCGGCCTGGATCGCGTCCTGCGCGAACTCGGGGTGCTTGGCGAGGAATGCCGCCAGCGCGAGCTCGTGCTTCGCGAGCTCCTGCTGCGCGGCCTCCTTCTGCTCGACGGTGACGCCCTGGTGCTCAGCAAATCGGGTCGCGAACTGATTGTCTCGCTTGTCGCTGCCCGAAAGGCCGCCGAAGCAGCCGCGACCCTAGAGCTTGGCCACGAGGACAGCGCTGCACTCTGCAAGCTGTTACGTGATTTTGTGCAGGCCAGCGGTGCGCGGGATGACCCGCAGCTCAGCTCCCAAATGTCGCGATTCAAACATCTGGAAACATATCTTGACGGACAGGGATGAAGGCCTCGAGGAATAGGATGGCCGGCCCGGGGGACCCCGGGACCGCCTATAGCTCGGCACTCTCCATCCACCAGACGCAGAGACGTGGGTCACCAGCTTGACGAGGGCCCGCTATGCGAGAGCAGCACGCAACTTTCACAGCTACTGTCGCATCGTGCCGGTCTCGATGAATCGCTGGTGCCACGAGAGCGCTTCGCGGAGCAGGCTGGGCGATTGCTGGCCGTAGGAGCCCTCGCGTGCGCGCCGATAATAATCGGCGAGCATCGGCCGGTAATCGGGGTGGGCGCAGTTGGCGATGATGAGTTCCGCCCGCTGCTTGGGTGAAAGGCCGCGCAGGTCGGCGAGCCCCTGTTCGGTAACGATCACCATCACGTCCTGCATGATGTGGTCGACGTGACTTGCCTGCGGAACAATTGCCGAGATCTTGCCGCCCTTTGCGACTGAGGGGGTCATGAAGATCGACACGTAGGCGTTTCGAGCAAAGTCGCCGGAGCCGCCGATGCCGTTCTGGATACGCGAGCCCATGATGTGCGTCGAGTTAACATTGCCGTAGATGTCGGCCTCGATCATCCCGTTCATGGCGATGCAGCCAAGGCGACGGATGATCTCGGGGTGGTTGCTGATCTCCTGCGGCCGCAGGATCATCCGGTCACGAAATTGTGCCATGTCGGCATTCAGTCCCGCCGCGGCTTCCGGGCTCAGGGTAAAGGAGGTCGCCGAAGCAATCCGCAGCTTGCCCGCCCTCAAGAGTTCCAGCATCCCGTCCTGGATGACCTCGGTATAGGCCGTCATGTCATCGAACGGAGCGTCGACCAGGCCTGTCAGCACAGCGTTGGCGATATTTCCCACCCCTGACTGGATCGGGAGAAGCGAAGCCGGGAGCCGGCCCCTCGACACTTCGTGGCCCAAGAAATCCAGCAGGTGCCCGGCGATCCTGCGCGCCGTGTCGTCAGGGGGATTGAAGGGCATGTTGCGGTCCGGAGCGTCGGTTTCAACGATGGCGGCTATCTTGGCCGGATCGCAGCGGAAGCCGCGCTCGCCGATGCGGTCATCCGGCCGGACGAGCGGGATGGGTACGCGGTTGGGCGGAAGCGCCGTTCCGTAGTAAATGTCGTGCATTCCCTCGAGAGCCGGGTTTTGCCAGCGGTTCACCTCCAGGATCACCTTGTCGGCCCTGTCGAGCCAGGTCTTGTTATTGCCTACCGATGACGATGGAACGAGTGAGCCGTCCTCGTGGATAGCGGTTACCTCGATCACCGCGACGTCCAGAGGACCAAGAAATCCCTGCCAGGCCATTGGCGCGACCTGCGACAGGTGCATGTCGAAATATTCCATTTCCCCGCGATTTATCTGGTCGCGGGCGACCGGGTCCGAATTGTAGGGGAGGCGGAATTCTATTCCCTTCGCCTTGGCCAGCGCTCCGTCGAGCTCCGGTCCGGTCGAAGCCCCGGTCCAAACGCGGATCCGGAATGGATTACCGGCCTTTTGCTCAGCCTCGATCCGTGAGGCGAGTGCAAGCGGGACCGCCTTGGGATAGCCGGACCCCGTAAATCCGCTCAATCCGACGGTGCTGCCGGGGTTAATGAGGGCTGCGGCATCCTCGGCAGTGGTGATCCTGGACTGTAGCGCTGCGCATGCGATCCGGCTGCTCATCCGATTTCTCACTTCCTTGTCATTCGTGCGATGATGGAACGTCGGGCACAGGCGTCGGTTCGTTTGTTTCGACAGCAACGCTGGGAGGCGGCCAATGACAGATACCTCATCTCCAATCCATCCGGCTGGCGAGGCCACGCTGACGACCTGGAAGGACTATAGGTTCAAGGTGCGCCAGGCGAGCCCCGACGATGCGGACCAGCTCGCCGAATTTTTCACCCACGTGTCGCCGGAGGACCGGCGGTTCCGCTTCCTGAGCGGCGTCGGCGAGGTGGGACACGCGCTTGTTGAACAATTGGTGGCCGTCGATCACGACCGGAGCGAGAATTTCCTCGCCTTCGATGGTGACAAGCTGATTGGAACGGCAATGCTCGCAGCTGACCCTGGTCTCCAGCGCGGCGAAGTCGCGATCTCGCTGCGCTCCGATTACAAGAACATGGGTATCGGCTGGGCGCTTCTCGATCATCTCGCCCGCTATGCTCAGCAGCGCGGGATAAAGCGGATCGAATCCGTCGAGAGCCGCGAGAACAGGCAGGCGTTGGCCGTCGAGACCGACATGGGATTCAGGGCCGAGCCCTATCCCGGCGATTCTACGCTCGTGCGGGTCAGCAAGGACCTCGAGGGCTGACCTCGCCGGCAAGCCAGCGGACAGCCCTATCCCAGGAACTGGTGCTCGATGAAGATTTTCAGGCCGAGCCCCACCAGCACCAGGCCGCCGGCAACTTCCGCAGTCTTGCCTAGCCGGGCGCCGGCGACGGCGCCGAGGTAAACGCCGCCAAAACTCAGGATCGCGGTCGTGACCCCGATCACCGCGCAGGCGATGAGAATGGGAACTCCAAGCATTGGCAAAGCGACACCGGCGGCTGCGGCGTCGATGCTCGTGGCGACGGCGGCGGCGAGGAGCGCCCAGCCAATAAGCTGCCGAGCCGGAGCATCGTCGTCCCTTGACATGCCTTCGCGAACCATCCGCACGCCAATGAAGCCGAGCAGGAGCAGCGCCACCCAGTGATCGGCCGCACGGACCACCGGCGCGAAAGCCATGCCGAGGGCCCAGCCGACCAAGGGCATGATAGCCTGCGCTGCGCCGAACGCAGCGCCGATCCTCAGCGCGGAAGCACCTCGGGAGCCCGACGAGGCACCCTGCGCCACGGCCGCGGCAAATGCGTCCATCGCGAGTCCCACGGCAAGCAGGAACAGGCTTAGCGCGATCATCGGGCGACCTGGCTCCGCCAGACAGCAGTCAATACCGACCCTTTCCTGGCGAGCCGCGAGTCCGCCCGACCCTTGGCAAATAATTCCTCGAGGCCAGCAGCCCTATTCATCTTTGCGTCCGATATGATTTCGCGGGGGCGGCGGGGATGCCGCCCTTCTTGCGCCCGGTTAGCGGGCTCACGGGTGTATTGCTACCTTGGGGCTGATCAAGAGGCCTCCTGGCTGCCAAATTTGCAGGCATTCCGGATGCATCTGCGCATCCAGCGATGAGCCGGATCCCCATCAAGCCTAGGGTGCCAGAGAAGCGATATGGTGAAGGCCGGCGTATCAACGGGAAGCTCGAAGCCATGCATGCCATCGCGCAGGGCCGAGGTGTGCTTTTCGGGGACTGTTGCGACTAGGTCGGACTCCCGCGCGAGGGCCAGCGCAGAGGCAAAGCCGTCGACCGTCGCCATCACGTTTCGCTGGAGGCCGATTTGACCCAGGGCTTCGTCGATGCGACCGAGGTCAAGGCCCTGGCGCCACGTCAGCACGTGTTTCGAGGCCGCATAATCACTTGCCGTCACGGGTCGCCCGGCAAGGGGATGGTTTGCCCGAACGCTGCCGATGTATCGGTCGGTGAAGAGCGCCTGGGCTCTGACCTCGGGCCCGACGCTGCCTGCGACTACGCCCGTCTCAAAATCAAGGGAGCCATCGCGAAGGCCACTGCTATCCTTGTCCAGCTTCCGGATGAAATGCAGGCGTACGCCCGGCGCTTCCTGTTGGACGATAGCGAGAAGGGCCGGGCCCAATGCCTCGGCGAGGCCGTCGCTGGCCCGGATCTTGAACGTGCGAACGAGCCTGGAGAGGTCAAGCCCGTCCTCGGGGCGAAGGAGCGCCTGGGCCCCTTCGACGAGTTCCCGGACTTTGGAGCGCATTTCCTCGGCCCGTTTAGTCGGGACGAGGCCCCGTCCCGCGCGGACCAACAGCTGGTCACCGGTTTCGCTGCGCAGTCTCGAGAGCGCCCGGCTCATTGCCGAGGGACTGAGCCGCAACTTTCGGGCTGCGCTCGTGACACTGCCCTCCATGAGCAGCGTATCGAGCGTGTAAAGCAGATTGAGATCCGGTGCTGGCACGTTCCTCTCCCGTGGGACAATATAGCGCGTCAAACGCAATGATACATTGCAATGGGTGCGTCTACCGCAACTATTCCGATGGGCATAGACAGGACCGGACCCACAGGAGCCCGGAAAGATCATGTCGACCTCGTCTCTCCAATTCTTCATTCGTGCCATCGGCTCAGCTTGGACGGCTGAGCGATCGGATCTCGTCAATGTGTGCCGGTCCGCGCTCGCAAAGCTCGCCGCCGCGGGACCGGGGGAGGCCTGGGTTGCAGCCCTGCTCGACGAAAGGCCGGCCAGCCGCGAGCTTCACCGAGACCAGGAATGCGGCTTCGTTCTCCTCGCCCATGGTGAACACGAAGGTCTCTACCGGCCGCCTCATGACCATGGCCGGGCATGGGTCGTCTACGCGGTCCAGTCCGGGACGCTTGAGGTGGGTACGTACGAGAGGATTACCGGGCCGGATGGGATTATAAGGCTTGCTAAACTGGGCAGGACCCTTCTCAGAGCCGGCGAGGCAAGGGCCTACCTTCCCGGCGAAATCCATGACACGCGCTGCCTAAGCGATCAGGCACTGCTTCTTCGCTTTACCGAGAGGGACCTTCGCTACGAGGACCAGGTTGAGGGCAGGGTGACGCGCTTCGCCCGAGTGGGCGAACATTGGGTGGCGCCCCGTTGAGCGGCGCCGTGCTGGTGCGACGCACGGCCACGACCGCGGTGCTCGCAGCAATGGCGCTGGTCGTTCTCGATGCGGGGCTGGCGAGCGTGGCGCTGCCGGAAATCGCGCGGTCACTGGGGATTACGCCGGCCGCTTCGATACTTGTCGCGAGCAGCTACCAGCTGGCAGTCCTGATGGGTCTCCTCCCGGCAGCCCAGCTCGCGGACCGGTTGGGCCAGCGACGGCTGTTTGTCGTGGGCGCAGCCATATTCTCCCTTTCATCTGCAGCGGCAGCGTTCGCGCCGGGCCTTGAGGTGCTGGTCGTCGCCCGTTTCGTGCAGGGGCTCGGAGGATCAGCCATACTGGCCCTCGGCATCTCCCTTTTGCGGTCAACTCTGGGAACCGACAGACTTGGATCGGCCATTGCTTGGAACGCGATGAACGTCGCTATTTGCGCAGCCGCTGGTCCGGCAATCGGTGCCTTAATTCTCACCTTCGCGGCGTGGCGCTGGCTGTTCCTGGCAACCCTGCCGCTGTGCCTGCTGGTGATCGCCGCGTCATTCGCGCTGCCGCGTTCGGAGCGCCGCCGGTCCTCTGTCGACCTGGGCGGGATAGTCCTCCATGCCGGCGGTGCATTCTCCTTGTTTGCAACATTTCAGTGGGGATGGGCCCGCCCGGCGGCAGGCCTCGGCCTTGCCATGGTTTCCGGGGCATGTTTCGCGGCCCTCCTCAAGCGGGAGCGCCACAGCGAACGTCCGCTCATCCCGATGGATCTTCTTGGCGGGGCCCAGTTTCGTCGGGCAGTGCTTGCCTCCATATGCTGCTTCGCAGCTCAATCGGCAGGACTCCTGGCGCTACCCTTCTACGTCCAGCACGAGCTTTCGGGGACAAACCTGTCGGCAGGGCTCGTTCTCGCCAGCTGGCCCATCGCAGTTGCCGTGACCAGCAGTTTTACAAATCGACTCGCGCTGCGTCATGGTCCGCGCCTCCTGTGCGGCGCCGGCGCTTCGATTCTGGCCTCCGGTCTCCTGTTCGCTGCCGTGGTGCCCGCCGAATGGGGCCTCGCAGCACTGGCGGCGTGCGCCATGCTATGCGGCATCGGTTTCTCCCTGTTCCAGATTCCCAATAACCACAGCCTGTTTCTCGCGGCTTCCACCGAACGAAGCGCCGCGGCTGGCGGAATGCAGGGAACAGCAAGGCTTGCGGGACAGACGACAGGCTCACTCCTCCTTGCGCAGCTCTTTACCTGGTCTCATGATGTCGCGCCGGCTCGTCTGGTGATGGGGGTCGCCGCGTTGGCAGCATTAGCGGCCGCGATCGTCTCGTCCCGGCAGTCGGCACCGGACAGGGGCCGGGCGGTTGGCGGACTGGTTGGAAATGCCAATGCATAGCCAGGGGCGGGATGAAGAGCGAATGCCGGGAGAGCGCGCTGCCGAAATTCGCTCGGAGCGATTGCTGATGAGGCGCGCATCGGCCGACGATCTCGATGCCATTTTCGAAATCATGTCCGACCCGCAAGCAATGCGGTTCTGGTCGACCCCCGCCCATGACTCGATAGAGGTCACGGCAAGGTGGCTCGACAGCATGATGGAAGCAGACCGTTCCGCCCGGTCCGACGAGTTCATCCTCCAGTACGAAGGATCGATCATCGGAAAGCTCGGTGCCTGGCGGCCGCCGGAGATTGGCTTCTTCTTGCACCGTGAGTATTGGGGCAGAGGCCTTGCCTCCGAGGCACTCCGGCAGTTCATTGTCTATGCCGCGGGCCGGGGTCTTGATTGGCTGACGGCTGACGTCGACCCGCGCAACTGTCCATGCATCAGGCTCCTCGAACGAACGGGCTTTGTCCGCACGGGCGAAAAAAAGGCGAGCCATGTCGTCGCAGGTCATGCTTGTGATAGCATATACTTTCGCCGAGACGTCCGGGGCGTCTCAACCGGGGAGGGGCGGGATCGATGAGACTGGCACTGAAGATCATCGGCGGACTGGCCGGGCTGGTCATTGCCGTCGTGATTATCGCTGCTGCCTATGTTTACATGACCGCCTTTGAGCCGGCCAGGCGGATTGCGTTCCAGAATGTCGCGGTTGCTGATCCGGGCCATCCGGACATCGTCGCTGCGCTATGGTATCCGACGACGGCAAAGCCCGGCTTCATGCTGCTTGGAGCCAGCGGCTTCATGCTTGCCGATGGTGGTCCCGTTGACGGCGAGCGCCTCCCGCTCATCATATTTTCGCATGGGACTGGCGCAGCCTCGCTAAGCCATTCTGACACTGCAATTGCACTTGCGGAAAAGGGCTTCATCGTCATCGCCCCCACCCATACCGGTGACAATTTCAGGGACAGCGGCGACGCCGGGAAGCCGGTGTGGTTCGTCAACCGGGCAAGGCACGTCGAGCGGACCATCGATGCTGCGCTCACGACCTGGAAGCATCGCCAGCATGTCGATGCAGCGCGGATCGGGATCTTCGGTTTTTCGGCAGGTGCAACCACTGCGCTCATCAATATTGGGGGGCGGCCAGACCTCAGTCGGATCTGGAGCCAATGCGAACACTCGCCCGAGTTTATCTGCAACATATTGTCGCCGGCAGAGTATAGGGATTTTCCGCCGGTCGAATGGAAACGGGATCATCGGATCCGGGCCGCTGTACTCGCAGCCCCCGGCGCTGGATTTGCATTCGCGCCGTCGGGCGTGACCGAAGTCGATAAACCGGTCCAGCTTTGGGTCGGATCTGCCGACGACACGGTTCCGCTGGCAAGCAATGCCGGGTTGCTCGGCAATATCCTCGGCCAGCGCGCTGAAATGCACATCGTCCCCAAGGCAAACCATTACTCGTTCCTGATGCCCTGCGGGCTGGTTGGTCCCCCGCAGATCTGCGCGGACCCCGAAGGGTTTGACCGAAGGGATTTTCACCGCCGTTTCAATGCCGAGGTGGCTACCTTCTTTGCAAGGCAGCTCCGGTAACGGCGCCTCCGCTTTGCCCGCTACGGTTTGTGGGTTGAGGCCGGGCGGCATTTTGTCCACCAATGCCTGGATGAGCCCCTCTTCGATCCCGGTCTATTTCGACCGAAGGCAGCTTGCCCACCGGCCGCTCCAGGAACTCCATAATGGCGGCTGGGCGGCCTATGCCGAAAAAAGCGACCGCGCCGAGAATATACTTTCCCGGCTGGCCGCTGCCCGGCCCGTCACCGACTTCGGGATGAAGCCAATCCTGAAGGTCCATGACGCAGATTATGTGGAGTTCCTAAAAATCGCTCACCAGGAATGGCGGGCAGCGGGGCGCCAAGGTGACGCGATCGGTTACACCTGGCCGGTTGTGCGGCGACGGCACGTCCCGCTCCAGCGGATCGACGCCCGGCTTGGCCGCTACAGCTTCGATGCCGCGACGCCGATCGCCGAGGGTAGCTGGGAGGCTGCCTACTGGAGCGCGCAGGCTGCGCTTAGCGGTCTTTCCGCCATCACATCGGGCAAAGCACGGACGGTCTTCTCCCTTTGCAGGCCTCCGGGCCACCATGCTGGCCGCGATTATTGCGGCGGCTATTGCTATCTCAACAATGTCGCCATCGCCGCAGGAGAGGCTCGCCTCCAAGGGCGTCGCGCCGCGATCCTCGACATAGACTATCATCACGGCAACGGTACGCAGGACATTTTCTACGACGACGGCGAGATATTGTTCGTATCCATCCACGCCGACCCGGCGACCGATTATCCCTTTTACTGGGGGCATGCCGACGAGGTCGGCGAAGGTGAAGGCAAGGGCACGAACCTCAACCTGCCGCTGCCGCGCGGGACCGGGCTCGCCGATTATCTGCTCGCCTTGGAGCGGGCAGTCGAGGCCATCGCGGCACATTGTCCGGACCTGCTGCTACTGTCGTTCGGCGCCGACACCTTCGAGGGCGACCCGATCTCCAGTTTTCGGCTCAGGCGCGACGATTATCCCGTGGTCGCTGCGCGGATCTCGCAGCTCGGCATTCCCATGCTCGTGGTCATGGAAGGCGGCTATGCGGTGGGCGAGCTAGGAGAGAATGTCGAGGCATTCCTGTCGGGGCTCGAATGAAGCCCTTCAGGAGGCGTGTAGCAACATCGAACGGACGGCAGTCCTCACTAGCGGGACCCTCCGCCCGAGGCGGAGGGCTGCATGTCGCGCTGCCCAGGCCGCCGGCCGTTCGTCGTTAAAAAGCCGGACGATCATGTTCGTCGCCCGGTAGATCGGAAGGGCTGCGCGGCGATGAGCAATGCTGTAGCGCTCAAGCACCGACGTTGCTGACCAGTCTTCGCCAATCCTCATCGCGCTGCGGATCATGCTCGCCAGCCGATCCGCGCTGGAAAGCCCGAGGTTGAAGCCGTGCGCTGTAACCGGGTGCATCCCGACCGCGGTGTCCCCGACGAGTGCAGCCCCCGGCAGCGCGAACCGATCGGCAAGGGTGGTAACCAGCGGATAGACATGGCGCGTACTTGCAACGCGCATGTTGCCGAGCCGGAAACGATAGCGCGCAGACAGCTCGCTGCTGAGCTGCTCGTCGCTATGGGCCGCAAGTCTTTCCGCTTGCTCCAGCGGAAGCGTTAGAACAGCCGACGATTGTCTTCCGTTCAGCGGCAGCATCGCGAATGTCTGGCCATGGCCGAACCATTCGGTGGCGACATGGCCATGGTCACGCTCGTGGTCGACCCGGCAGACCAGCATCGCCTTTCCCACGGGATTGATTTCGGAACCAATCCCTAGATGCTTGCGAGTCGACGAGAAGCGGGAATCCGCCGCGACCAGCAGGCGGGCGGAAATCATCGAGCCGTCGCCAAGCGTCACTTTCGCACCCGACGCCGACGCGCTCGCGCTTGCCACTTCCACACCCGTTCGAAGCTCGACATTCTCTTGCGCGGCCACGCAATCGTGGAGCGCCCTTCGGATGAGGTGGTTGGAGGCGAGCATCCCCAGGCCCTGTTCAAGATTGCGCCCGGTATCGAAAGTGAGCGCAAGGGGAGACGCGCCGTTGAGGACCCGCGCTTCCCGCAGCAGCGAAATCTCCTCCTGGGGCATTTGGGCCCAGGCACCGAGCTCCACCAGGGTACGGATGCTGCGATGGGTGAGCGCAATTTCACGGCCATCATATGCAGGTTCCGCGAGCACATCACGATGCTGCCGTTCAAGCAGGAGTATCTTCAGCCCGGTGCCGTCAAGGGCTCTTGCAAAGCTGAGGCCAGCCGGGCCCCCGCCGACGATGATGATGTCCCTGTCCATCGGGACGACGATAGAAATGCAAGGCGACGCGTCCTTGCGCCAAATCAATTTGCCTTGGCTTCGTCCCCGCTAGCGTGGCAGGTTGGGCAAGTGAACGTTGTTGCGGGGAGCGCGACCGCCCCCTCCGAAAAAGCTCGGATCCATGCACTCGGTGTGACCTGGTCAGGCTGCAGCGCAAGGGCCGCCCGGCATGTCACTCCGCGGTGGTCGGGTCGATCGTTGTTCGTACCTGCGCGATGCTGTTGGCTGGAAAGCCCGCTTTTTGCGCATGTTCGCGGATTAGATCAGCGCTCGGAGCACGATAGATGCAGTAGATCTTGTCATCTGTCACATAGCTATGGACCCACTGGATCTGCGGCCCGAGCTTATCAAGGACGGCGCAGGATTGCTGCGAAGCACCCTTGAGCTGCTCAGGCCCAAGGGATCCCGCGCCAGGCATTTCTCTTTCGATCACGAACTGGGGCATGGTTTGGCACTCCCGTCGTTTACAAATGGATCATGAGTTCGCGCGCGGTGCGAGTCCAGCGCCCATTCTCCTCCCAACCGCTATTCGGTCGTAATCTCGTCGGGCGGCGGCAGAACGGGGGCCGGCGAATTGCAGCCAAGCAGGGAGTCGAGGCTTCCAAGCCCGGTATCGCCGCGCCGTGGGAACAGGAACAGCCGGCTTCTCAGTTCCACCTCCCGCAATGGTACGCGATAGTTGCAGTGCTGGCCGCCGCGCGGCGTGTTCTGATCCATGATGAACGCGCTCATCCTGCCGTCCGGCAGCGCGATCACCTTCCAATAGCCTGACGGAACGCGGTGATAGGCCGGGCCATCGGGGAGCTCTTTCATGCGTCGCTCGAACAGAGGCCCTGTATAAACGTAGAGCGGGCCGCCAGTCTGGAGCGTCGCGCTCCGTTCCCAGCGCTCTAGCCTCTGCCAGGGCCCCTGGTTGAGGGCCGAGGCCTGCGGCGTCATGTTGGAATTGAAGTTGGTATCGTCCCATTGCGGCGTCCCGGAGAAAGCAGCCAGCGGCGCCTGGTGACCATGGTCGATATTCAGCTCGTCTGGCGCGCCGGAATAATGGGCTTCGTCGAGGGTCTCGGATGGATCGAGCCACGGGTCGATCCGGTAGTTGCGCTGACCCTGCGAGGCGGCAATTGTCTGGGGCGTGACCCGGTAGGCGACCCAGTCGGCCAGTCGGGTCATGTCGTTCGAGGAGAGAGTGTAGATCTCGCGGACGATCGTATCATTGGTGGCC
>JAJJPO010000184.1:0-2704 GCA_032907585.1 Sphingomonas sp.
GCCTGGTGTGTCCCGCGTGGCGGCGCCAGGCTCCCGGGCAAATACGCCCCCTCGCTCCTGGCCGCTAGCGGCGGGGTGGTCGAGCGGCACCTCGGCATCGAGCAGGGCGAGCTGTTTCCCGAACGCGAGGCCGGCCCTTCGGCCGCGGTCCATGCCGCCTGCCCCCAGTGCGGCTCCGCATCGTTGATCAAGGTCGAGGGATGCAATAATTGCCTCTCGTGCGGCTACTCCAAGTGCGGCTGATCGCCACTGCCCTTGCCTCGGCAGGCCTTATGGTCTCCGGCCAGGCGGTTGCCCAGGAAGTGAGACCGCTCGGCGATGCAAGGCTGCGCTACGAACATGTCGAGCAGGACGGCGCCGAGAGGGATTCGGGCGGATTGACGCTCCGGATCCGGGCCGGGGCGGAAGCCAGTTGGCGGGACTGGTCGCTGCTCGCGGAAGCCGAGGGGACGGCCCACCTGGCCGGCTCCTATTTCAGCGGGCTCGACGGCGATCCGGAACGGCCGCTCATCGCCGACCCTGAGAACGCCGAGCTGAACCGGCTCCAGCTGCAGTATCGGGGGCTCCCCGATACCAAGATCACCATCGGACGGCAGCGGATCAATCTCGAGGACCAGCGTTTCGTCGGCGCATCCGGCTGGCGGCAGAACGAACAGACGTTCGATGCCGTCCGCATCGAGCACGGCAGGCCCGAAAGCCTCCGGCTCGACCTTGCCTACAGCTGGTCGGTTCGAACAATCTGGGGCGTCGATGGAAAGGGTGCCCGCCCCCAGTCGATCGGAGGGAATAATGTCTTCGCGACCGTCAGCCATCCAACGCCTCTTGGCGCGCTATCGGGCTTTGCCTTTCTCGTCGATCAGGATGACGCCGACGTCCAGGCCTTCCGTCTTTCAAGCCAGACCTACGGGCTGCGCCTTGCCGGAACCCGGCCCGTCGCTCCCGGAGCAAGGCTCGCCTATGCGCTGAGCTATGCGGTCCAGTCGGACTTCCACCATAATCCCAATAGCTATCGCTCGGAATATTGGCTGGCAGACCTCGGCCTCGAAGCCGGGCCCGTAAGGCTCGGCCTTGGCCATGAACGGCTTGGAGCCGATCGCGGACTTCCATTTACCAGCTTCCAGACCCCGCTTGCGACGCTCCACCGTTTCCAGGGCTGGGCCGACCGCTTCCTCATCACTCCCCCCGACGGGATCCGGGACTGGTATGCAAGCGCCGGCTATGGCTGGAAGAATATCGCCGGGTTCGACACGTTGAGCGCCTCTGTCACCCACCACCGGTTCAATGCCGACCGGCTCTCCCGCCACTATGGCAGCGAATGGGACGCGCTCCTTTCCGCAAAAAAAGGCCGTTGGACCATTGCCGCCAAATATGCCGCCTATGACGCGGACGAATTCTCGACCGACGGCAGGAAGGCCTGGCTGCAGCTCGAATGGGCCTATTAGCCCGGACGCTTCGGGCTGCTCCTGGCAGTCGCCCGCCAGGTTTCAGGCGGCCTTGCGGAACTCGAGGTCGAGCCGGTCCCAGATCTCGACGAGGGCGCTGGTGAGTTCTTCCATCATCGCCTGGTCGTGGGTTGGCCCGGGGGTGAAGCGCAGCCGCTCGGTGCCGCGCGGCACGGTGGGGAAGTTGATCGGCTGGACGTAGAGGCCATATTCGGCGAGCAATATGTCGCTGATCCGCTTGGCCTTGACCGGGCAGCCGACCAGCAGCGGGACGATATGGGTCTGGCTCGCCATCACCGGGAGGCCGGCGCTCTTGAAGCTTGCCTTGAGCATTGCCGCCGCGGCCTGCTGGGCGTCGCGCTCTTCCGAGGAGGCCTTGAGGTGGCGGACGCTGGCAAGCGCCCCGGCGACCAGCACCGGCGAGAGCGAGGTGGTGAAGATGAACCCGGGGGCATAGGAGCGGATGCAGTCGATGATGTCGCGACCCGCCGCGACATAGCCGCCCATCACCCCGAACGCCTTGCCGAGCGTTCCCTCGATTAAGGTCACCCGGTCGGCCACCCGGTCGCGCTCCGAGATGCCGCCGCCATGGTCGCCATACATTCCGACCGCGTGGACCTCGTCGAGATAGGTGATCGCGCCATGGGCATCGGCAAGGTCGCAGATCGCCGCGATCGGGGCGACGTCGCCGTCCATCGAGTAGACGCTCTCGAAGGCGATCAGCTTTGGAACGTCCGCCGGCGCCTCGGCCAGCAGCTGTTCGAGATGCTGAAGGTCATTGTGGCGGAACACCCTTTTCTCGCAGCCCGAGTTGCGGATCCCGGCGATCATCGAGGCATGGTTGAGCTCGTCCGAGAAGATGATGCAGCCGGGAAGCAGCTTGCCAAGGGTCGAAAGCGCCGCCTCGTTCGACACATAGCCCGAGGTGAACAGGAGAGCAGCCTCCTTGCCATGGAGACCGGCAAGCTCCTCCTCGAGCTGGACATGGTAATGGGTGTTGCCGCCGATGTTGCGGGTTCCGCCCGAGCCCGCCCCGACCGTGTGAAGCGCTTCTTCCATCGCCGACACCACCGCGGGATGCTGGCCCATCCCCAGATAGTCGTTCGAACACCATACCGTGATCGGCTTGGGCCCGTTGTGACCGTGGAAACAATGCGCGTTGGGAAAGCTCCCCTTGGTGCGCAATATGTCGATGAAGACGCGGTAGCGCCCCTCGTCATGAAGCCGGTCAATCGCCGCCTTGAAAATGCCGTGGTAGTCCA